>JAGXQU010000092.1 GCA_018335895.1 Hyphomicrobiales bacterium
AGGCGGGTCTCGTCCGCGATGTGGTGGCGGGCATCGAGGAGCGCGGTGTGCTGCCGAAATGCGACGGCGTGCTTTCCGGCTATATGGGGGATGCCGCAATCGGCGAAGCCGTTCTCGAGGCGGCGGCTAAAGTACGGGCTGCAAATGGGCGGGCGCAGTATTGCTGCGATCCGGTCATCGGCGATGTCGGCCGCGGCGTCTTCGTGAGGCCGGGTATTCCCGAATTCATGCGCGACCGCGCGGTCAAGGCGGCGGATGTCATCACGCCCAATCAGTTCGAACTGAATTACCTTTCGGGCAGCGAAACAACGTCGCTCGCGAATACACTGCAGGCCATCGACAAGGTGCACGCAACGGGTCCGAAAACCATTCTCGTTACCAGCGTGCATATCGAAGATACGCCGAAAGCGTCGATCGATCTCATCGCTTCGGGCGCCGAGGGCAAATTCCGGCTGCGGACGCCGCTCCTGGAAATTTCGGTGAACGGAGCGGGCGATGCGATCGCGGCACTGTTCTTCTTCCACCTGCTCAAGACAAACTCATCCGCGGTGGCGCTTTCGAATGCGGCGTCCTCGATATTCGGGCTGATGAAGCGTACCAAGGACGCCAACTCGCGCGAAATCCTGCTGGTTGCCGCGCAGGAGGAGTTCGCCGATCCTTCGAACCTCTTCCGGGCCGAGAAGATATAGGGAGAAGCTCCATGTCGCGTGCAGATCTCGCAAGTCTCTACAAGGTGACCGACGGGCGAAAGTTCAAGCTGTCGGACTACGATCCTGCGGACTGCGGCGATCTCGATATCAATAAGGCGGAGGCCAAGGAGCGGCTGGAGCAGGACATCAAGTCGCTCTCCGAATTGCAGGAAAAACTCTATGCGCAGGACCGCTGGTCCGTGCTGCTCATCTTTCAGGCCATGGACGCCGCGGGCAAGGACAGCGCGATCGAGCATGTAATGAAGGGGATCAATCCGCAGGGCTGTCAGGTTCATTCGTTCAAGGCGCCGAGCGCGATCGAACTCGATCACGATTATATGTGGCGGACAAGCTGTGCGCTTCCCGAACGCGGACGTATCGGCGTATTCAACCGCTCCTATTACGAAGAAGTTCTCGTCGTGCGGGTCAGGCCGGAAATTCTCGGCAAGCAACGCCTGCCGCAAGATCTCGTGACTAAGAATATCTGGCAAGAGCGATACGAGGATATCCGCGGTTTCGAGCGCTATCTCGCGCGCAACGGCACGCTGATCCTGAAATTCTTTCTCAACGTCTCGAAGGAAGAGCAAAAAAAGCGGTTTCTCGATCGCATCGACGAGCCGGATAAGAACTGGAAGTTCAATCCCGGCGATGTCGCGGAGCGTGCGCTCTGGAATCAGTACATGAGCGCTTACGAAGATGCGATCCGCAATACCGCGAGCGAACATGCGCCCTGGTATGTCGTTCCGGCCGACAAGAAGTGGTACACGCGGCTCGTGGTTGCGGCGGCCATCGACGAAGCGATGCAGGGGCTAAATCTTCAGTTTCCGAAGGTCGATAGTGTCGGACTCGAGGAAATCAGGAAATCGCGCGAAGCCCTGATGAACGAAAAGTAGCGGCTTTCGAGCCGCGCTTCAGCGGTAGCCGTATTTCTTCTTGACCGCCGTAAGCTCGCGGTTCGCCCTCGCCGCGTCGCCGGAAGCGCATACCGCGCGTACCGGGCCGAGATCGCTCGCGATGCGCGGGAAGACATTACGGTCGAGCGAACCCGTCCCGACGTCCGCGGAGATGATGTTCTGAAACTGGTTGATCGTCCGCGTGCACTCGGCCGGGCCCTGTGTGGGCTCGAGCGTGGCGACCTGGGGCTCCCCCGACGCCGTCTGTTGTTGCGGCTGCGGGGCGGGGGTAGACGTGCTCGCGCACGCCGCGCAAAGCACAAGCAGAGGCAAGCTGAAGAAAAAGCGTTTCATCCCGGATGCCGTTGTTTTGATGAGAAGTTTGTACCTGAAATTTCCTTGATGCAACATTAAGCAAAGGGTCGCACATGCGTGCCATCGCTCTCTTATCAGTAGTTCTTGCGGGTAATTTTTTCGGCGCTGCACATGCGCAGGAGCCGACGATCCAGATCGCATCGCGCAACCAGAAAATTCGCGCGATCCTGCTGAAGCCCGAGAAGCCGGTTGCGAGCGTGATCCTGCTCGTAGGCGGGCACGGCCAGATGGACATTGCGCCCGGCGGTTCGATGAAATGGGGCCGCGGCAACCAGCTCGTCCGCACGCGCGCGAACTACGTGAAGCAGGGGTTTGCCGTACTTATTCCCGACATCGCGCCGGACTGGAAGGCCGAGAAGAATCCCAAATGGGGGTATCGCTGGAATGTACGCCACGGCGCCGATATCGGCGCGCTCGTTGCCTACATGCGGAGAATTGCGGAACCCGTCGTGATCGTGGCGAACAGCCGCGCAGCGGTTTCCCTGGGCGTGACGCTTCTCGTCACCAAGGAAAAGAACCGTCCCGATCTCGCCGTCATGACGGTTCCGATGCTGATGCCTGTTGAGGAGCAGCCCAGTTTTATAAAGGGCATTCAGGACAAGCCCGAGCGGGCGCAGATTCAGATGCTTATCGTCAGCAACAAGAACGACGTCTGCTCTTTCACGCTGCCCGAGCTTATCGCCGACTTTCAGGCATGGCGGGGGACTGACAAGCTCGATGTCGTCATGCTGGAGGGGCCGCAAGGCACGGGGCACCCTTGCGAGTCGGAGGCGGCGCATGGCTTCGCCGGCATTGACGATCAGGTCGTGGAAACCGTTTCCGCGTGGATCAAGTCGCGAAAGTAAAGCGAAGTTCTCGCTGGCGAAGGCGCACCTATCGCGAAGTCTCTATTTGCATTTCGCCATGCATTGCTGGGCCTTGCTGCCGCACTGGCTCTTGTTATTCGTGCGTGACAGGCAAGACTGCTCTTCGCTGTTGCACTTGTTGCGGCAGGTGGCCTGCGCAAAGGCGTCGGTCGCCGTCAGCACGGGAGCGAAACTGAGGGCGATGATTGCGGCGAGTACGATGCGCATGGCTGCCTCCGGAGGAATCAACGTTCTCAATCTACTCCAGCGCATGGCGGCATCAATGCGGGTGCGGGCGGTGACGGCTTGTGAGCGGCCAAAAGGCAAGAAGCCTGACCTATTTTCGAGTGCGCGAAGTTGCGGCTTGCGATGCGTGGCGAGGGTGGGTAGAACCCGCCCGTCCGCTTACGGATTGCTAACCCGCGACCGCCAAGCTGACGTTCGAATCGAGAGCCAAGCCTGACGCCATGACGACGTTCAACGATATGCGTCTCGCCGCCCGGATCGCCACGATCCCGGGCTCCGCTCTCATTCTGGGTCTCCTTCTTCTTCGCCGCCCCTGAGGCCGGCTGGGCGCTTGCGCCTTGGCACTCAGGGGATCGAGCCGAAACAGAACCCCGGAGCGCCTGAAGCGGCGCAAAGCCTGGAAGGAACAGAAACCATGAACACCCCGAATACACCCGCGCCGAAAGGCAGCGAAAAAGACCGCGTATTGATCTTCGACACCACGCTGCGGGACGGCGAACAGTGCCCCGGCGCGTCGATGACCTTCGAAGAGAAGCTCGAAGTCGCCGAGCTCCTCGATGACATGGGCGTCGACATCATCGAGGCCGGCTTTCCGATCGCGTCGCAAGGCGACTTCGAATCCGTCTCCGAGATCGCAAGGCGTTCGAAGAATTCCGTGATCTGCGGGCTTTCGCGCGCGGCGTTCAACGACATCGACCGCTGCGCCGAGGCTGTGAAGCACGCGCGCCGTCCGCGCATTCACACCTTCCTGTCTACTTCGCCTGTGCACATGAAATACAAGCTCCAGAAGGAGCCGCACGAGGTCTACGAGATGGTGATCGCGCAGGTGACGCGCGCCCGAAACCACGTCGAAGACGTAGAATGGTCTGCGGAAGACGGCACGCGCACGGAATTCGATTTCCTCTGCAAGTGCGTCGAAGCCGCGATCAAGGCGGGTGCTACGACGATCAACATTCCGGACACCGTCGGCTATACGACGCCTGCCGAATATGCGGCGTTGTTCAAACGGGTACGCGAGAACGTTCCCAATTCCGACAAGGCGCGCTTCTCGGTGCACTGTCATGACGACCTCGGCATGGCGGTGGCAAATTCGATTTCAGGTGTCGAAGGCGGTGCGCGGCAGATCGAGTGCACGATCAACGGCATCGGCGAACGCGCAGGCAACGCCTCGCTTGAGGAAGTCGTGATGGCGCTGCGGACCCGCGCGGATATCTATCCGTACTGGAATAATATCGACGCGACCATGCTGACGCGGGCTTCGAAGCTCGTGTCCGCTGTGACCTCGTTCCCGGTGCAGTACAACAAGGCCATCGTCGGCCGGAATGCATTCGCGCATGAGAGCGGCATTCACCAGGACGGCATGCTCAAGCATACGCAGACTTACGAGATCATGCGTCCCGAAGACGTCGGCGTGTCGAAGACTTCGCTCGTTATGGGCAAGCATTCGGGCCGCCACGCCTTCCGCGAGAAGCTGAAGGAACTGGGCTACGAACTCGGCGACAACGCACTGAACGATGCCTTCAACCGCTTCAAGGCGCTCGCGGACAAGAAAAAGCATGTCTATGATGAGGACATCGTGGCGCTCGTGGACGACGAGATCGCGCAGGCGCACGACCGCATCAAGCTCGTGTCGCTGTCGGTGGTCGCCGGTACGCAGGGGCCGCAGCGCGCGACCATGAAGCTCGATATCGACGGCAAGCATTTCACCGAGGAAGCGACTGGTAACGGTCCGGTGGACGCGATCTTCAATGCAATCAAGTCGCTGGTGCCGCACCAGGCGAAGCTGATGCTCTATCAGGTGCATGCCGTGACCGAAGGCACCGACGCACAGGCGGAAGTTTCGGTCCGTCTGGAAGAAGGCGGCAAGGAAGTGTCTGCGCGCGGCGCGGATGCCGACACGCTGGTCGCTTCGGCCAGGGCCTATATCAATGCCTTGAACAAGCTCTCGCAGAAGCGGCAGTCGGTGAACCCGCAGACGGCTGCGGGTTAGTCGCAAAGCATAGAAAGAAAAACGGGCCGCACGATCGGTGCGGCCCGTTTCGTCTTATTCGGCCGGAACGATCTTCGTGCCGCCCTTTTTCGGTTTCTGTGCCTTACTGCCGAAGGTGCGGCGGCGCCATTCGGCCATGTGCTCGATGCCCATCAGCATCGCAGGCGTCACCACCAGCGTCAGCACGGTCGCAAAGCCGAGGCCGAACACGATCGCGGTGGACAGGTTGATCCACCACTGCGTCGCCGGGGCTCCGACCGCGACCTCGCGCATGACGAAATCGAGGTTCACGCCGAACGCAATCGGCAGCACGCCGAGGATCGCGGAGACCGCCGTGAGCACGACGGGCCGTGCGCGTTCGCGGCAGGTGAGCAGGATGGCGTCGTAGGTATTCATGCCTTCCTCGCGCAACCGGTCATAGGTGTCGATCAGCACGATGTTGTTGTTCACGATAACGCCTGCGTTTGCGATCACGCCGATACCGCCCATGACGACGCCGAAGGGCTGGCCCATCAGCATAAAGCCGAGCATCACGCCGAAGGTCGAAAGTACGACGGCGGTCAGCACCACGAACACCGAGGTGATTTTGTTGAACTGCGCGAGCAGGATCGTGAAGATCAGGAACATTGCGGTTCCGAAGGCGGTGACGAGAAAAGCGCTCGCTTTTTCACGCTCCTCGTCCTCGCCCTTCATCTTCCACAGCACGCCCTGACCAAGGTCGAGCTTGGCAACTTCCGCCGCGATTTCCTGCTGTACGTTGGCGCTCTGCGCGCCGGCGGCCACGTTCGACTGCACCGTGATGATGCGGTTGCCGTTCACGCGCTTGATGTTGCCGACCTTCTTCGCCGGCTGACGCTCGACGAAGTTGCCGAGTGGAACGTGCCCGGCGGAGGTCTGCGCCCGCAATTCGTCGATCTGGCCGAGCGAACGAAGCTCGTGCGGGAAGCGGATGATGATGTCGACCGGCTTGTCGGCTTCCGGCGGACGATAGTCGGTGATTTTCAGGCCGTTGGTGACGAGCTGCACGGCGCTGCCGACGGTCGCGGCACTCGCGCCGTATTGCGCGGCAAGCGCCTTGTTCACCTGAATCGTCCAGTCGATGCCGGGAAGCTGCTGGCCGTCGTCGAGATCACGCACCTGCGGATGTTTCGCGAGCACTGCCGCAACTTTCGCCGCAGCCGCCGGAAGCAGATCCGGGTTCAGTGCTGAGAGCTGCACCTGCACCGGCTTGCCGGTCGGCGGACCCGCGCGCGGCGCGGTGACTTCGATCAGTGCGCCGGGAATGTCCTTCGTGATCTCGCGCATCTGGTTCATGATTTCGCGCGCCTTCGGGCGGGTCTTCCAGTCCGCGAACTCGAACTGCATGACTCCGACCGTATCCTCCGAGAGTTCGTCCAGCCCGCGAGGCTGGTCGCCGATGCGCGAATAGACCGTCGAAAGGCCGGGGAATTTCAGCACCCGCGCTTCGACCTGCCGCATCAGGCGGTCTTTCTCGTCGATCGAGAGATTGCCGCGCGCGTGGATCACGACCTGGCCGAAGTCCGGTTCGACATCGGGGAAGAACTCGACGCCCTTGCCGAAGCGGCCGTAAGCGACCTGGATCACGACCAGCGTTGCGATCGCAATCATGATCGTGGCGCCGGGCCGCGCGATCGCCCGCTTGACGATCTGCATATATGGGCCCTTGTCAGAAACGCGGTCGTCATGCGGCACGGGAGCCGCGCGGCCGAACAGCGCGCCGAGTGTCGGCGTAAAGATCAGCGCGACGATCATTGACGCAAACAACGTCGCAATCAGCGTAATCGGCAGGTACTTCATGAACTCGCCGACGACGCCGGGCCAGAATAGAAGCGGTGAGAAGGCTGCGATGCGGGTGAAGGTCGCGGAGATCACGGGCGCCGCCATACGCTTTGCGGCGAGCGAATAGGCTGCGCGCGGCTCCATGCCCTCCGACATCCGCCGTTCGGCGAATTCGGAGACGATGATTGCGTCGTCGACCAGCATGCCGACCGCGAGGATCAGCGAGAACAGCACGACGATGTTGATCGTCAGTCCCGCGAGGTAAAGGCCGAGCACCCCGGTGAGGAACGAGGCAGGGATTGCGATGCCGATGAAGAACGACGCGCGTAGGCCGAGCGCGAACAGGATGATGACGGTCACAAGCAGAACCGCGGTGGCGACCGAGTTCTGCAGGTCGTGCAGCATGATGCGGATCGTCTTCGACTTGTCCTGCGTGTAGGAAACCTTGACCGCGCCGGGCCAGGTCTTCTGCAGCATCTCGATGGTCTTCTTCACGCCATCGACGGTGTTAATGAGGTTTTCGCCGGTGCGCTTCGACACTTCGATCGTCATGGCCGGCAGGCCATTGACGCGCGTGATCGTCAGCGCATCCTTGAAGGTCGGCCGCACTTCAGCGATGTCGCCGAGTGTTACGTTTGCGCCGGAAGTCGCCGCGACCGGAATGCGCAGCACATCCTCCGGCTTCTCGATCAGCGACGGCACCTTGACCGCGAAACGGCCTGTTTCGCCTTCGAGCGCGCCTGCGGCGACGAGCGAGTTCGAAGCGCGCGTCACCTGAAGGAGCTGGTCAAGCGAAACATTGTAGCTCTTCATAAGTGCGGGGTTTGCGATGATCTCCACGACCTCGTCGCGTGCACCGCGCAATTCCGCCGACAGCACGCCCTGCACCTGCTCGATCGCGTTTTTTGCAGTACGGGCGATCCGCAGCAGCGAGCGCTCCGGCACGTCGCCGGAAAGCGCCACCACGATCACCGGATAGAGCGAGAGGTTCACCTCCTGCACCAGCGGTTCTTCCATGTCGGTCGGCATATCGCGCTTGGCTTCGTCCACTTTCGCACGCACGTCTGCGAGCGCGGACTTCGATTCGAAACCGGCCTGGAATTCGAGCAGCACATAGCCGCCGCCTTCGAATGCCTGGCTGCGCATTTCCTTGACGTTGCCGACCGATTTCAGCTTGGTCTCGACCGGCCGGAGGAGAAGGCGCTCGGCGTCTTCGGGGCTGATGCCGCGCTGCGCGAGCTGTACGTAAACGATCGGAATGCGGACATCTGGCTCGGATTCCTTCGCGATGCGGACGTAAGCGACCGCACCCGCGAGCAGCAGAAAGATCAGCGTCGCAATCGTAAGCCGCGCGCGCGTGATGGCGAAATCGACGGGGTTCATCCCTAAATTCCCTTTAGCGCTGCGCGTTCTGCTGATCGGCGGCGACGGCTTCGACCACCTGGCCTTCGCGGACGAAATCCTGTCCCTGCACGATCACGCGTGTGCCGTCCGGTACGCCTTTCACCCACATGAACTGCTGTTCGTCATCGACGATCTCGACCGGGACGAAGGCGACCTTGCTGTCGCCGTTGACGGCGCGGATGCCGAGCTTGCCTTGCGCTGAGAAGGTGAGGGCGGAGCGCGGCACTTTGCTTGCCTCGACGGCGGCCAGCGTGATTGCGACTTCCGCAGTGATGCCATCCGGTATTTTGTTGCCGGGGTTAGCAGCCTCGATATCCACCCGGTATGTACGCGTGGTGGCGGAAGCGCTCTTCGAGATGTAGCGCACCTTGCCCTTCACGATCTCACCCGAAACCAGACGGAGTTCGGCTTCTTCGCCGACGCGCACGCCGCCGAGCCGCTTCTCCGAGACTTCGACGATCGCGAGGATCGGGTCGAGCGAAATCATGCGCGCGATTTCGTTGCCGCCGGTGCCGCCTCCGCCTCCCGGCATCAGCATCAGGAACTGGCCTTCTTCGGCGCTGACCTGATCGACGACGCCGTCCCACGGGGCGACGATGCGGATGCGTTGAACCTCGGCTTCCGCCTGTGCGAGTGCCGCCTCGGCGGCGCGGAGCTGCGACGAGATCGCGTTGGAATCGAGCTTCGGCAGGTTGCCTTGCTCGATCAGTTTCGTGCGGGCCTCAAATTCGGCCTTGCGCTGCTGCACCAGCGCGCGCGCCTGCTGAAGCTGCGCGTTGCGGCCGTCGTCCGTGAGCACGGCGAGCACATCGCCGGACTTCACGCGGTCGCCGCGCTTCACGCGAAGCTCGGAAATGATCGCCTGCGTACGCGATACGATTGCAACTTTCTTGTCGGCCTCGGTGCGGCCGGAGAGCACCAGTTTCGGCCGATATTGCTGCGCGTTGACCGTAGTCACGGCGACACGGAAATTTACCGCCGCCTGCTCGGACGCGCTCGATGCCGGCGCCGGGTGATGCGGGAAAATGATGCCGGAGCCGATCCAGAGTACGGCGAGCACGATCAGCGAAAGCGCCAAGAGTTTGCTGCCCTTGACCGGGCTCTTCTCGTAGAGCGCTTCGATCCGGGCGCGAAGCGGCTTCGCCGTTTCCCCGAGTTCCTTCAGCCGCTGCCTCCCCGCTTTCTCAAGCGCCGTCAGCCGGAGCTTCGTTTCTCTCAGCGCCGAGTTCAGGCTCTGTTTCGTGCGTTCGAGATTGCCGTGCATGACTTACTCCCCGGCGGCCGTACGGCCCGCCAATTCCTTCGTGATATTCTGTTTGCCCGATCCGGTGAGCAGGAAATGCGTGACCTCGAGCAGCGAGGGCAGCGCCGTTTCCGCGTCGAATGCCGGGTCGACCGCCCGGCGCCAGTAGAGCCCGTCCACGAGCGCCATCAGCATCGTCGCTGCGATCTCCAGATTGATGTGAGGCGGGATGTCGCCGCGTGCGACGCCTGCGCGGAGCACATTGAGCATGCCGGTCATCACGGCCTGCTCGATGCCAGCGTAAATTTTTGCGATCTCAGGATTACGACGGCTCTCCGCCTTGATCTCGGTATGCAGGCAGACTTCGTCCATCGACTCTTCGACGATGTAGCGGCGTGCCGCGAGCGCGAGCGCCGCGAAAAAGTCAGGCGCGTCAACGATGGCCTGAAATTTTTCCGCTACATCGGCGCGGTCCTGCTCGGCGATGCCGGCGATGATTGCTTCCTTGGACGGGAAATAGCGGTACAGCCCGCCCGGGCTCATCCGCGCCTCGGCGCAGATTTCCTGCATGGACGTGCCGTGAAAGCCGTTGCGGGAGAAACAACTTTTGGCGGCCGCGAGAATCTCTTCGCGGCGGTCCATCTGAAGCTGCGTGTTGGCGCGTCGCATTTTCGGGTCCTCGGACGGCAAGCAAAGCGAGGCTTAGGTGCGCTGCAGTAAAAGCGAATGAATGTTCGCTCGCAGAACGGGCTCCAGATATTCCCCTTGAAAACCGGTGTCAATTCGCGAAATGCCCCGCCCTGATGTCCCACCTTGCCCAACGAAGAAAATGCTGCAGTTGCGCGGTGTTAACGGGCATGCCCGGCTTTTTGGCTTGACGGGCAAGTGCTCAGATGGTGCCTATGGCGCTCCTTGCCCCGCCCGCCTGTCGGAAGGCGGCGGATAATGAAAACAAGGGCGCCGTTTCCAAGCGCCCGCCAATGGGAGGACTACAAATGCGTAAGTGGCTACTCGCCGCCGCGGGAATTCTCGCGCTCGGCATCTCGGGGGCTTCGGCTCAGGGCTATCCGACCCGCAACATCACGCTGGTAATTCCGTTCGCAGCCGGTGGCCCGACCGACACGGTTGGCCGACTGGTCGCGGAATCCATGTCCAGAACGCTCGGCCAGACGGTCGTCGTCGAAAACGTCGCCGGTGCCGGCGGCACGCGTGCGCCTGCGCAGGTCGCAAAGGCGACGCCGGACGGGTACACGATCCTTCTGCATCACATCGGCATGGCGACCACCGCAACGCTCTACCGCAAGCTTGCGTACAACGCGCTCACCGACTTCGAAACCATCGGCCTCGTCACCGACGCGCCGATGTCCGTGATCGCGCGTCCGGACTTCCCGGCGAAGGACTTCAAGGAAGTCATCGCCTACGTGAAGAAGAATAAAGACAAGACGAACTACGCCAACGCAGGCGTCGGTGCTGCTTCGCATCTTTGCGGAATGCTCCTGATGTCGGCGATCGGCGAGCAGATGAACACCATTCCCTACAAGGGAACCGGCCCGGCGATGACCGACGTGCTCGGCGGCCAGGTCGACCTGATGTGCGACCAGACCACGAACACCACCAGCCACATTCAGGGCGGCAAGGTGAAGGCCTATGGCGTCACCACCAAGACGCGCGTGAAGAACTTGCCGGACCTGCCGACGCTCGACGAAGCCGGCCTTAAGGGCTTCGATCTTGCTGTCTGGCACGGCATCTACGCGCCGAAGGGCACGCCGAAGGACGTGGTTGCCAAGCTGACCGCGGCACTTCAGACCGCGCTCAAGGATCCGAAGGTCATCGAGCGCTTTGCGGCGCTCGGCACCGAGCCGGTTTCCCAGAGTGATGCGACTCCGGCCGCCCACACGGCGAAGCTGAAGTCGGAAATCGACAAGTGGCGTCCGCTGATCCAGAAGGCTGGCGTATTTGCCGACTAATTTGTTGACGACATTCTAAGAAACGACCGGCCGGAGGCGATTTGCTTCCGGCCGGAAAGTTCTTGGCGGGGGGAACGCCATGCTGAGTATTCGCAATCCGAAGGATTTCTTCACGGGCATTCTGCTGCTCGTGACCGCGGCCTTGTTCGCTTACGGACTGACAGAGCTGCAGATTGGTACCGCATACCGCATGGGCCCGGGGTACTTCCCGATGGTGCTCACCGGCCTGCTGATTGTTTTTTCCGTCGTGCTGATCATCAACGGATTTATCACGGACGGCGAAGCGATCGGTGAGATTCCCTGGCGCGCGCTGATCATCATTACCGCGTCGATAGTCCTTTATGGCGCAACGCTGAAAGGCTTGGGTCTGGTTCTAGCGCTCGCACTTACCGTTCTGCTTTCCACCTTCGCAGCCGAGAAGTGGGATGCGAAGGCCGCGATCGGCGTCACCATTGTACTCGTGGCCGCTTCGGTCGCAATTTTTGTGCAGGGACTTGGATTGCCGCTTTCTCTCTTCGGGCCCTGGGTAGGCGGATACTGAAATGGATATCTTCTCCAACCTCGCCTTCGGGTTCGAGCACGCTCTCACGCTGAACAATATCTGGTACTGCTTTATCGGCGTGCTGCTCGGTACGTTGATCGGCGTGTTGCCCGGCCTCGGCCCGGTTGCAACGATTGCGATGCTGTTGCCGATTACGTTCGGCCTGCCGCCGGTGACCGCTATGATCATGCTCGCGGGCATTTACTACGGCGCGCAGTACGGCGGCTCGACCACGGCGATCCTGGTCAACCTTCCCGGCGAGCCGGGATCGGTGGTGACCGCGATCGACGGTCATCAACTCGCACGCAAGGGCAAGGCGGGGTACGCGCTTTTCACGGCGGCTGTCGGATCGTTCTTTGCCGGTACGGTCGCAACTTTTCTTATTGCCGGATTCGCGCCGCCGCTTGCGGCAGTAGCGCTGACTTTTGGCGCGGCCGAATATTTTGCTCTCATGGTGCTGGGTCTTGCCGCTGCGGTTGCGCTCGCGCACGGCTCCATCGTCAAGGCGCTTGCGATGGTCGTGCTCGGCCTTTTGCTCGGCACGATGGGACAGGATCTTTATACCGGAGCACCGCGTTTCACGTTCGGCTCAACCGAGTTTGCCGACGGCATCGACTTCACCGCACTTGCGATGGGCGTGTTCGGCATCGGCGAGATCATCCGCAACCTCGAGCGCACCGAAGTACGCGAGCCGATCCGATCCAAGCTTCGCGACCTGATTCCGACGAGAGAGGAATTCAAAGCGATCATCGCGCCCGTCCTGCGCGGGACCGGGCTCGGGTCCATGCTCGGCATTCTGCCGGGCGGCGGCGCAGTGCTTGGCTCATTCGCCTCTTACTCGATCGAGAAAAAGCTTTCCAAGAATCCGGTGCCGTTCGGCAAGGGTGCGATCGAAGGCGTCGCCGGGCCGGAGTCGGCCAACAACGCGGGTGCGCAGACTTCGTTCATTCCGATGCTTACGCTCGGTATTCCTTCGAACCCGGTGATGGCGCTCATGATCGGCGCGCTCATCATTCAGGGTATCGTGCCGGGGCCGAACGTAATCACTGACAAGCCGGATCTATTCTGGGGCCTGATTACGTCGATGTGGGTCGGCAACGCCATGTTGCTAATTCTCAACCTGCCGCTGATCGGAATCTGGGTACGGCTCATGACCGTGCCCTACAATCTGCTCTTCCCTGCGATCGTCGCGGTGTGCTGCATCGGCGTTTATTCGATCAGCAACAATCCGTTCGACGTCTATCTGATGGCGATCTTCGGCGTCATCGGATACTTCCTCGTGAAGCTCGACTGCGAGCCGGCGCCGCTTCTGCTCGGGTTCGTGATCGGCAAGTTGCTTGAGGAGTATCTCCGGCGGGCGATGCTGTTGTCGCGCGGCGATCCACTGGTGTTTTTCCAGCGGCCGATCAGCGCGACCTTGCTGATCTTGGCCATCATCGCCCTGCTCCTGGTGCTCCTGCCGTCAATCCGGAAGAAGCGCGAAGAGGCCTTCAAGGAGTAGTGCCGGGCCGCCGGGTTTCGCTTTACAGGGCAGGGGTGCTTTGCTATCCCCGCCCGTCTCCGCGAGGTAGCTCGCGGCCCGATTGGTGCGGGCGCATAGCTCAGTTGGTAGAGCAGCTGACTCTTAATCAGCGGGTCCCAGGTTCGAGCCCTGGTGCGCCCACCAAATTTCTCAAAAATTCCAACGCATTGCCGAGACCTCCACAGCCCGATCCAAATCATATTTATTCTGTGCCTGAAAAGGTTGAGTATGAAATCTCGTTTCCCATTGTCACTGGCTATCATCAGTCGAGTAGTCTCGATGTAGCCATCGATTGGAGTCTGGTGACAAAAGTTACTATCGATCCGATGCGGATCCCGCAGGTCGTCGAACTGACGCCATTGACGACGCCGACGGCACGCTTGCAGCCTATGGCCCTGGCGAGAAGCCTGTCTTATCCATCAGGGAATGGCGCGCTCAGTTTCGTGATCAGCAGGTCGCTTTTCGAATCGCTCGCGAGATTTGTGTGCGCTGGCAAGCTGACAACGGTGCAGTGGCAGTGCCCGTTCATCAGCTTTTTCCTCGAGTTGTCTTCGCCGCCAAGAGGTTTCTGGCGGAAAAGTTAGATCGGAAAGGTGATAGTCAGCCCTGCGATGTACTCTTGGTCGGCGAGTACATGCAGGCGTCGGTGAGCGCGTTGTTTGATGCGATCAAGCGTGGTGCGACTACAGAAGATTCCGAAGTGGCAATTATTCCTCAAGGAGCTGCAGGTCGCGGCAGCACGCTCCGTGTGGATTTTCATACAACAAAGCCAATCTATCCGGTAACGCACTGTCACCTGAATGCGATGGTAGCCGATACGCAGACATGGGAGCAGAGCGCGGCGTTCATTATCGACACGCACCCTGGCATTAAGAGTTGGGTGAAGAACGACAGACTCGGCTTCTCTATTCCTTACCGCAGTCGAGGGCTGCCTGCGAAATATGTTGCTGACTTTCTTGTCATTACCGACAAAGACGAGAACGTTGTCGTTGAGATTAAAGGCAAGACAACTGACAGCGCAGACATCAAAGCGAAGGCCGCCGAGCGTTGGGCGGCAGCCGTGACGCGATTGAACCAATATGGGTCATGGCGCTACTTGTTTGTGACCGATCCCGGTCGGGTTGGATTGATGCTAAATGAATTTACCGACGCGCAGTGGAGGCCAGAAGAATTCAAGCTGCGTTGAAATGCTGCGAGCCCGAGCATCTCGCTACATGCAAACTTTTTCTGATTTGCTAATAATTTCACCGATACACGCCAAACTGTAAGCTTCTCATCAATGAGATTGTTAGGCATCGATTTTTCGGGCGATGCAAAATAGAGGCGGCGGTGCTCTCGCCCAGATATTTTGGTAGAATGAAACGACAAGTTGTGGACGGGAGGGCGTTAACTCTTTCGGCTTACGTTGCATTCTATATTTCGAAAGCGTCAAAACGCGTGTCGGTAGCGCCTGGAAAGGCTGATTTTAATTTGGAGAGCTTTTCCTTAAGATCCTGTATCTCTTGCTGTAGTTCAGGAGAGTAGGGCGTTTAATAGAATCTTGGCCGGCTATAGAGCGGTGTATGAGAAAAGGTCATCTTTAGTGTTCTCTGTAGGTGTTTCACTCCTGTTCAAAGTAGCGAAGGTGAATCTAAATTCTTCTGCGTGTTCGTGGTAGCCTTTTATCGAGCAATCTGCCTGACTTAAATCATACAAATTGAGATTTGCGTTCTGGCATGGGATTAGATTGAAATTCGGATAAGTCAGACACGCGGATCAGCCTAAGTGAGATGAGATTGGCAGAGAGGACATTTAGTTCGCTTTGACCAACCCTGATTAACGCAAGCTTTGCACACAAAATGTCCTTTTTCGCATATTTTTCCTCCTTGAATATCCTTATCCTTACCGCATTCAGCGCACGTACGCTTTGGCATTGCAGGATCTCCTCAAACATCGAAAGGAATAGAAATGTCGTATGGTACGAAGGGCGTGACGGATACTTAGTGCCAGCGTGACAGAGAGACTATTGCATTTGCGCGACCTGATCCAGCGGTGACGGTAGCTAGTTTACCGTTTGTGCCGTATGCGGCCGATAGCCGAGCGATGAATGGGGACGGACCGTGTTGTAGTCACGCCGCCAAGCTTCGATCATGATCTACGCTTCCTTCAACGTGTAGAAGAGATCGCCGTTGATCAGTTCGTCGCACAGCTTGCCGTTGAAACTCTCGCAGTAGCCGTTTTCCGAGGGACTTCCTGGCTCGATGTAAGCGGTCTTGGCTCCAAAGGCGGCAATCCACTGGCGAAGGGTGGCAGCAACAAACTCCGGACCGTTGTTAGAACGGATGTATGCCGGAATACCCCGCGAGACGAACAGCTCGCGGAGCAGCTCGATCACGTCGATTGCCTTGAGCTTTCGCGTAACACGAATGGCCAGGCTCTCATGGGTAACCTCATCGATGATGCATAGCTCAGGAATAACTTGCCGCCCTTGGTGCGGACGGTAATAACATCATAGGATCAGATATGGTTTGGCCGCTCTGGTTGCAGACGGAGACACGAGCCGTCATTGAGCCGCAGACGGCCATGTGTAGGTTGTTTGCCGGGAACTTTTAGCCCCTCACGACGCTAGATCCGCTCGACGCAGACGGCTGTTCTCCGTGTCCAGCTCCTTCAGCCGGTTCACCTGATCTCCCATCAGGCCGCCGTATGTCTCTTCCTGGCCATCGATCTCATCCTCCACTCCTCAGGGAGGACCACTTCATTTGGCCTGATCAGTCAAAACTATACCTGTGGGGGCCATTTATTGGGTCTGGCCGACACCTTCCGGATTCCTGCGGTTTTGGATGCTTGTGATTAGGGGGCATATCGCCCCTCGGAGTCCGTCAAATGACACAAGACAAGAATGATTTCCGTCGCGCCGAAGACGGTGTGAAGGTCATCAATAAAGACAAGCAGCAATACTTGTCCTCCAAGATCGGTAACGCTTCCGACGCTGCAAGCCCTAATTGGCCGCGTCCGGGTTCGATCCACGGTTATGTGCTGTTGGATACGCCGTACTGCCGCCTGATCAATCCCTCGCGCCGGCCGGAGATGTGATCATGAACATCGATATTCGCTCTATTCCGCATATTGAGTTCACGCGCTTCGGCGGGTCGACGATCGATGTCGAGGTCATGCAGGCCGCGTCCGTGGTGCTGGTCGGAACTGGAGGCGGCCGCCTGGTGGCCGAGCTTCTCGCCCGCTCGGCGCTCGGAAACATCGTGATCATCGACCCCGATACTGTCGATGGTACCCGTAACCCGCTGACTCAGGGTCATGCCTGGTCGGAGCACGGGGAGCCGAAGGCGCAGACGACCGCGAGAGCGTGCTGGTCTATCAACCACACAATCGAGGTCAAAGCGCTGGAAATGACTTGGGAAGAAGCCTGTGCGAGCGAGGAGAAAATCATCGCGTCGGCGAACTTCCTTGCCGCCTGCACCGATAGCTACGCGGTCAACCGGGCGGTCCGCCGCTTCGGTCTCGCGCACGGCATCGACGTCGTCGAAGGCTGGATCTATCCCGACGGCGACGCCTGCGAACACGTCACTACGTTTCCGGAAGTAGCCGCCGCCGGTTGCGGCTGCGGCACGTGTCACCTCTGGATGCGGCACCGGGCCTATGAGCAGGGCTTCCAAAACCCGCGCGATATCCCGGCTTACGCGATCCCGTCGGCTTATTCGTCGGTGCAGACGGCGCAGATCATCATTGCCCGTCTTCATCAGCGGGCAGGGTCGACGCTTCCGATCGTACGCCTGGCCGAGCAGTTTCAGCACAGGCCGGCGCAGATCACGCGCCTCAATCCGAACTTCTGGGCGGCGCCGGGCGAGCCGTTCGGCGACACGCCCGACGAGTTCGGCACGTTCATGACGCGCGCCTACGGAAAGGATTGGCCGGCTGACTGGGAATGCCCGGATTGCCAGGGCGGCCGTCACGTGAAGATCGGAGGTGCGCCGAAATTCTAGAAAGAACCCTCCGAGAAAAGAGCGCGAATGCTGCTGAGGTACGTGGGGACCAAGAAAGAAACATCCCCCGAATGTCAAACAGAGAAAGGGACTACGACCATGAAGCTTCGCGCACCGGTCGTTCCGGGCGGCCTCCACTAAGCCGCACTGAACGAAACACTTCCTGACAAGACACTACCGGCGGCGGCCTCCGAGTTAGAGGCCGCCGTCACTTGAAGATCAAAAGCAATTCGAAATTCCAAAAAAAATAACCCTCCGAGAAATGTGCGTAAAGGCTGCTGAGGTACGTGGGGACCAAGAAAGAAAAATCCCACGAACGTCAAACAGAGAAAGGGGATAAGACCATGAAGCTTCGCGCACCGGTCGTTCCGGGCGGCCTCCACTAAGCCGCGCTGAACACCACACTTCCTGACACAACACTGCCGGCGGC
>JAGXQU010000093.1 GCA_018335895.1 Hyphomicrobiales bacterium
ATCTTCAGCGGCTTGATGGTCTGCGCCTCTTCCCGCCCGACGCCGCGGAAGCTCGCAGCCGCCTGCCGGAACGAGGATTCCAATTGCGGCGACAGTTCGCGCGCCGCGAAGGCAATCCGGTAAACATCTCCGCCGAAACGGATCGCAAACAGCCGGAACGACCACTGCTCGCCGCGCGCCGTCGCGGTCGCCGCTTCGAAGCCGTTGATCCGGAAGGTTTCGATCGTCGCTGGATCGATGCCTTCGACCCAGCCCTTTGAGATGTACTCGGGAAGCGGCTGGGACTCGCTCACGCGCACTGCGTCGAGCCGCAGCGCCTCGCGCCCGTTCTGCGAGGCGCCCAACACCGCCTGCGGCGTGTTCTCCAGTGCAAAACCCTCGGGCGCCGTGAATGCAAAGCCGAGATTTGGATGCAGGAAGTTTCGTCCGCGGACGTAGCCTTCCTTCGGATCGTCTCCATAAGTCACGCCGTCCAGCGCGCGCAGGAACGCTTCGCGGTCGCGCTCGATCGCCTTCGGATTCACGAACTGCTTCGCGTTGGCGACCGCGATCGAAATCCGCTCCGGCGTCGAGGGATGGCTCGAGAGGAAATCGAGATCCTTGGGTTGCCCGCTGCCGAGCGTCGCCGAGCGCAGTTCCGCGAAACGGCCCATGGAAGTAAGGAAGCGTGAGGCGCCGAAAGGATCGTATCCCGCGCGCGAGGCGATGCCGACGCCGACTGCGTCGGCTTCGAGTTCCTGGCCGCGGGAGAAGGTCGCAATCGAAAGCCGTGAACGGGCGAGCGCCAGCGCGCCCAGTTGCGGGTCGCTCAGGGTATCCGAGATCGCCCGGCTGTTCAGAACCGCGGCCTTTATCTGTTCCTCGCGGATCGCGGCGTGACGCGCAACCACGTGCGCCATCTCATGCGACAGCACGGAAGCAAGCTCCGAAGTGTCGTTCGCAAGCGAGATGAGCCCGCGCGTGACGTAAAGCGAGCCGCCGGGCAGTGCGAAGGCGTTGATCGCAGGCGAGTTCAGGATCGTGACACGATATTTGAGTTCAGGCTTTTCCGAAGCCTGTTCGAGGCGGTTGATGGTCTGCTCGACAAGCGCCTGTAACGCAGGCGCGCGATAGATGCCGCCATAGGTCGAGACCAGACGTTCGTGTTCCTTTCGCTGCGCGGGTGGCAGCGAGTCGGCGATTGCATCGGGCTCGCGCCGGATGTCGCCGAACCCGAAGTTCTCGAGACTGATCGTCGAACAGGACGCAAGTGCGATCGCGAGCAAGGCTCCGCCTGCGACGGGACGGAATCTCTCCAGATGCTGCATGAGCCGTTGCGTCATTCGCTCTTCGGGAATTCTGAATCCGGAAAAGTCAGTCCAGGAGTTCGATAGCCTGCGCGCGGTTAATTTCCATGGCGGGCCCGCCCCAGGAAAACAGGATACCTCTAACGCGTACCCGCTTCCCGCGCCAGCTTTTCGGATCGGAACCTTGTGTGGTCAGGCTTTTCCGGACGGAATCGGGCACGATGATCGTAAAATCTTCCTTGAAGCGCCGGCCGAAATCGAGATAGAGCCGCCTGCGCGCCTCGCCGACGCGGCGGATTGTTCCTTCGACAACTGCGAATCGGCCGTCGGCGGCCAACAGCGCCGCCTCGTTCTGCGCGTCCATCACGGCGAACTTTGCTTCGTTCCATAGCGCCGTGCGCGCCGAGCGGGCAACGGTTTCAAATTCGAGCAGCGCTTTCACGCATTGCTCGCTGGCTGCCGGGAAAACCCGCACGGAACCGCGCTTGAGCAGCTTGGCTTCGAGCCAGATTTTTTCCTCGACCAAGACCGCCTGTGCGGAAATCCTTCCGTAGCGATCCTTCTCCTCCGAGGAGAGATAGAGCGTCGCCCGCTTTCCGTTCGCGATCTCACCAAGCACATCTTTCGAGCGCTGCATGGCGGCCCGGTCGGCGTCGATCGGCAGCGGCGCGATGACATTTGCGAGACGCACGACCCGGCCGTCCGCAAGCTTCAGCGAAGCACCGTCGAAAGCCTCCATGATTTGCGCGGCCACGGGCTTGCCTCCGCAAATGTCCGGCGTTTCCGCCGTGGCAGTGCGGACACTCCAAAGCACCGTCGCGCAGATCAGGAAAACGCGGAAACCGTGGGCAGCCATGCGGTCCCGATCCTGCGACAGCGGATAAGCGCTGCAAAGGCCCCGCCCGCTGTGTTAGACCCTGAGCCGAAGCCGGGGTCCCGTAGCTCAGCCGGATAGAGCAGCGGTTTCCTAAACCGAAGGTCGGGGGTTCGATTCCCTCCGGGACCGCCAGTTCCTAATCCGGCCACATCCCTTGTTCATGGCTGGCGTAACGAGATTCCTCCGAAATTCCGCAGCGAAGACATGGCATTGATTCTGCGCAAACCCATCCTCCTTATCGTCGGCCTTTTGACGTTCGCGCTCCCCGCGTTCGCGCAAAACCAGCAGAACAACGCCGACATTCGCGTGCGGCTCGAAACCATCAACTCGGTCTTCGAATACGTCGAAACCGGCATCACACCCGCGAGCGGCCGTTCCGAGCTGACCCGCCTCCGCAGCGCGATCGAACCGCTGCGCAGCGAACTTTCGCAGATCATTGAGAACCTTCAGCCGCGCCTAAGCGAGTTCGATACGCGCATCAAGGCGCTCGGCTCCGCCCCCGGCAAGGACGCGCCGGCGGAAGACGCGAATGTTTCCGGTCAGCGCAAGCAACTCGGCGCGCAGCAGGCTGAGATTGACGGCCTCATGAAACAGGCGCGCGTCCTCATTACGCGCGGCGATCAGCTTGCGGCACGCATCGAGGAAATCCGCCGTGCAAAGCTGACCGAACGGATGTTCGAGCGCTCGATGAGCATTCTCGATCCGAAACTGTGGCTTGGCGCCGCGCAGGCTGTCCCGGCGGAGATCGATGCGGCGATCGGCTCTTCGCGTGATTGGTATAATGCGGTTTCGGCCTATCCGGGCGTTCTGCAAAGCGCTTTGGTTGCGATCCTGCTGTGCATCGGTGCCGTACTCGGCATTTTCCTCGCGCAACGCTGGCTCGGCCGCTACCTCAGACAGAACGGCGGCCATCCTCAGGATGCGCCGCTGCCGCGCCTGCGGCGTGCGAAGGCGGCGCTGCGCGATTCCATCCTCGGCGCTCTCGCGCTGCCGCTCGCGCTCTACGTAGTCATCGAGATTCTGTCCTCGTTCGATTTCCTGATCGAACGTGCGCATCAATCCGCGATCGGCATTCTCGCGGCCGTTACGCTCTATGCGACAGGCCGCGCGCTGGCTTCCGCGCTATTGCGGCCGAACGACTTGCCGCGCCGTGTCCTTTACATCAGCGACGAAGCCGCAGCGCGGTTTTATAGATACGCAACCTATGGGCTCCTGGTGGCGGCGATTGGCGCATCGCTCAATATCGTTCACCGCGGTCTTGGGGCCTCGCGCGTGATGATTACCGCGACCAGCGCGCTGATGGCCTGCCTGATTGCGGTCATCATCATCCGCGCACTGCTCAAGACGCGTGAGGCCGTCGTGGAAGCCAAGGAGGAGCCCGCTCCGAACTGGCTCAGGCTGGCGCTCTGGATCGTCGCCATGGTGATCCTCGGCAGCGTCCTGACCGGCTATATCTGGCTCGCATCGTTTCTCACGAGCCGGCTCATCCACGCGGCCATCGTGATTGCGAGCGCGTATGTCATCCTGTCCCTGATCGACGCCTATTTCGACGAGGGCCTTCAGGCGCACACGCAGCGCGGGCGTTCCTTCGCTTCCACCCTCGGCATCCGCACGCAGAGCCTTGAACTTGCCGCAGCGCTGTTCGCAGGCGCCGCGCGCGTGCTCGTCTACATCGTCGCGATCTTCCTGATCGTCGGGAACTGGGGCACCTCGCTCACCGATCTCGCCGCAAGTTTCGACCGCGCATCCTTCGGTATCGAGTTCGGCAAGCTGCGCGTGTCGCTCTACGACATCGGCGCATCGATACTCGTGCTCGTGGTCGGCATCTATCTCGCGCGCGCCCTGCAGCGATGGCTCTCGGACACGGTGCTGACGCGCACGAGCATCGATCAGAGCCTGAAGAACTCGATCTCTACCATCGCCGGCTATGCCGGCGTGATTGCCGCGATCTCGCTTGCGCTCGGAAGGCTCGGGCTGAACCTCGAGAACATCGCGCTCGTTGCCGGCGCACTTTCCGTCGGCATCGGCTTCGGTCTGCAATCGATCGTCTCGAACTTCGTCTCCGGGCTTATCCTGCTGACCGAACGCCCGATCAAGGTCGGCGACATGGTGAATGTAAAGGGCAACGAAGGTCATGTGCGCCGCATCAGCGTGCGTTCGACCGAGGTCGAGACTTTCGATCGCGCGAGTGTCATCATCCCGAACTCGGAGCTGATTACGAGCGCGGTGACGAACTGGACGCACAAGAACCAGATCGCGCGCATCACCGTGAAGGTCGGAGTGGCTTACGATTCCGACGCCGAGAAGGTCCGGGAATTGTTGATTGCCGAAGCAAAACGCCATCCGAGGATCATGAAAGACCCGGAGCCCGTGGTGTTCTTCATGAATTTCGGCGACAGCGCGCTCAACATGGAACTCCGCTGCATCGTCGATTCCGCAAACGTCATGCTCGCGACAAAGAGCGACCTGCACTTTGCAATTCTCAAGGCGTTCCGGGAAAACGGAATCGAGATTCCTTTCCCGCAGCAGGACATGCGCATCATCGATCCTTCGAACCGCGTGATCGGTTCGTTGCGCACGAGCGGCAGCACAGACGGAGACGGCGCCGGGGAACCGGATTCCATTCCGGATGCATCGGCAAGCAAGCGTTAAACACTTGGGAGTAACGACGGAACTCTCATGCGGCGGAGAATCATGGATATTTGCACCGTACTCGGCTTTCTGGCGCTGGCCGGCTGCGCGACGCCCGAACCGCCGCAACAGCCTGCGTTTTACGACAACCTCGCCCGCGCCGAAGCGCAGGTGAACATCAACGCCGCCGCGTCGCTGCTTTCGGACTATCGCCGCAAGAACGGCCTGCCGCCAGTCGAAATCGACACGCGGCTCGTGGAGATGGCGG
>JAGXQU010000094.1 GCA_018335895.1 Hyphomicrobiales bacterium
ACCATCCGCGCGCGGGATGCCGGTATCGCCGGTTCGCTCGCGGTCGACTTGCCTCTGCACTTCTCTTCTTCGTGCAGAGGGCCGTGACGCGCTTCTGGCGCTCGCGGCATCCCGCGCGCCCTCGGATTTTCGCGGGGGCGATCTCGCCGAACCCCGGGGCTCCGGCCCGCGGGAAGGATGGAGGCTGCGCTAGTTCAGAAGATATTCCCCATTCACCGCCCTGAACTCGGACGGCTTGATGAGCCGGGCATGTGCGACCGTCACCGAGTAAAGCGGCCCCGTCAGCTCCCGCGTCCAGAAATCGAGGAAGCGCGAAAGCGTCGGAAACTTCGGAAACAGATCATATTCCTGCCAGACAAAGGTCTGCAGCAGGTGCGGGTGGTCCGGCAGCCGGTACAGGATCTGGGCGGTGGTGAGCCCATATCCGTCGAGCTGGCGCCGGAAGTCTTGCGAGACACGATTCATCGAACATCCTTAATTCTGAAGGACGCCAAATGTTTCCGCCTGCCCGCTCTTATTTCAAGCCCGAAGAATGAATTTTCCGTTCAGAATCAATGCATTAGCAGCCACCCGGCCCGGCGGCTAACAGCCCCCGGACAACCATGCCGAGTCTTGGCACTCGTACTCGCCCAGTGCCAAAAAATTTGACTTCCCCTCTTGAAGGGCCGAAAACCCGCACCCATCTCGCTTTCGAACGCGGCTGGAACCCCCGGCGCGTTCGTCCAATTCGCTAGCAAAATCAAGGTCTTGGAGGACTGCTTATGAAATTCCGTCCGTTGCATGACCGTGTCGTCGTTCGCCGCATCGAGGCCGACGAGCGCACGAAGTCGGGCATCATCATCCCGGATACCGCGAAGGAAAAGCCGGCCGAAGGCGAAGTGATCGCCGTTGGCCAGGGCGGCCGCGACGAAGCCGGCAAGCTCATCCCGATCGATCTCAAGGTCGGCGACCACATCCTGTTCGGTAAGTGGTCCGGCACCGAAGTGAAGATCGACGGCGACGACCTCATCATCATGAAAGAATCCGACGTTCTCGGCGTGCTCGAGGGCACTGCCGCGAAGAAGAAAGCCGCCTAAGCGCGCTGTCAGGATCAGGAGTAAGAACAATGGCTGCTAAAGAAGTAAAATTTTCGGTCGAAGCGCGGGACAAGATGCTCCGCGGCGTCGACATTCTCGCCAACGCAGTAAAGGTCACGCTGGGCCCGAAGGGCCGTAACGTCGTGATCGACAAGTCCTTCGGCGCTCCGCGCATCACGAAGGACGGCGTCACGGTCGCCAAGGAAATCGAACTCGAAGACAAGTTCGAGAACATGGGCGCCCAGATGGTGCGCGAAGTGGCGTCGAAGACCAACGACCTTGCCGGTGACGGCACCACGACCGCAACCGTGCTCGCCCAGGCGATTGTGAAGGAAGGCGCCAAATCGGTCGCCGCCGGCATGAACCCGATGGACCTCAAGCGCGGCATCGACCTCGCGGTCGAGGCTGTGGTTGCGGACCTCCAGAAGAACTCGAAGAAGATCACCTCGAACGACGAAATCGCGCAGGTCGGCACGATCTCCGCGAACGGCGATCAGGAAATCGGCAAGTTCCTGGCTGATGCCATGAAGCGCGTCGGCAACGAAGGCGTGATCACGGTCGAGGAAGCGAAGTCGCTCGAGACCGAGCTGGATGTCGTCGAAGGTATGCAGTTCGACCGCGGCTACATCTCGCCGTACTTCGTCACCAACGCCGACAAGATGCGCGTCGAGATGGACGATCCGTACATCCTCATCAACGAGAAGAAGCTCTCCTCGCTGAACGAGATGCTCCCGGTTCTGGAAGCTGTCGTGCAGTCGGGCAAGCCGCTTCTTATCATCGCCGAGGAAGTCGAAGGCGAAGCGCTCGCGACCCTCGTCGTGAACAAGCTCCGCGGCGGCCTCAAGGTTGCTGCCGTGAAGGCTCCGGGCTTCGGCGATCGCCGCAAGGCCATGTTGCAGGACATCGCAATCCTGACCGGCGGCACCGCGATCTCGGAAGACCTCGGCATCAAGCTCGAAAACGTCCAGCTCAACATGCTGGGCCGCGCCAAGAAGGTGATGATCGACAAGGAAAACACCACGATCGTCAACGGCGCCGGCAAGAAGGCCGACATCGAAGCACGCGTCTCCCAGATCAAGGCGCAGATCGAGGAAACCACCTCGGACTACGACAAGGAGAAGTTGCAGGAACGTCTCGCGAAGCTCGCGGGCGGTGTTGCTGTACTCCGCGTCGGTGGTGCGACCGAAGTCGAAGTGAAGGAAAAGAAGGACCGCGTGGACGATGCCATGCATGCGACCCGCGCGGCCGTGGAAGAAGGCGTGCTGCCGGGTGGCGGCGTTGCCCTCCTCCGCGCCGTCAAGGCGCTCTCGCGCGTGAAGCCCGATAACGACGACCAGCGCACCGGCGTCGAGATCGTGAAGAAGGCGATCCAGGCTCCGGCCCGCCAGATCGCGCTGAACGCAGGCGAAGACGGCTCGGTCATCGTCGGCAAGATCCTCGAGAACGACAGCTACTCGTTCGGCTTCGACGCGCAGACGGGCAACTATGTCGACATGGTCAAGAAGGGCATCATCGACCCGACCAAGGTCGTGCGCACCGCGTTGCAGGACGCAGCTTCCGTCGCTTCGCTCCTGATCACGACCGAGGCCATGGTCGCCGAGCTGCCGAAGAAGGGTGGCGGCGGCGCTCCGCAGATGCCGGGCGGCGGCATGGGCGGAATGGATTTCTGATCCGTCCGTAGCTAGTCACTGAAATAATGAAGGGGCCCGGCTTGTTCCGGGCCCCTTTTGTATTCCGTAGACGATGCTCGGGGACATTCAGCAAGAACTCTCTGACGATGTGACGGTCACGCTGGAAGACCGCTAACTCGCGGCTTTGTTCGGCTTCCCGTTCCGCAAGAGCTTCAGCGTTTTGTAAACATACTCGTTCGCAGGCGTCGGCACGCCAAGCTTTTTGCCAAGCTCGACGACCTTGCCTTGCAGCCAGTCGAGTTCGAGGCGATTGCCGCGCTCGAGGTCTTCTAGCATTGACGCCTTGATGTGCGCGCCCATGCCGCTTGCGACCTGGATAAGCTTTTCCGCCTCGCCCGCGATTTCCACGCCGGACTTCACCGCCACCGCCTCCGTCTCGCGCATGAGGCTCTCGAACAGCGCGCGTGTATCGGGGTCCGCAAGGATCGGACCCATCGGGCTTCTCGTGCCCGCGGTCGCGCCGGATACGCCGACCAGAAACACGAACTTTTCCCACAAACTCTTGCGGATGTTGGTGGAGAATGTCGCCTCGACTTTCGCCGAGCGCATTTCATCGACCAGCGATTTCAGCCGCGCGTCGTCCCGCCCGTCCAGAAATCCGCAGCGGAAATTCGCGAATGTCCCGTTATGCGCGATCACGCCCGGCGCAGAGATCACCGCTGAAATCCGCGTCGGTGCCGCGCAGACGACATCGCCGAGGATCGGCGTCAGACGATCCACCGAGTCGATGCCGTTCAGCATCGAGAGCACGCGCGTATTTTTGTCCAGGAACGGCCTGCAAAGCTCGCCGGATTTCTCCGTGTCCCACAGCTTCACCGCAAACAGCACGACATCGACGACGCCGATTTTCTTCGGATTGTCCGTCACATGCGCGGGCTTGATGAGCATATCGCCGACCGGGCTTTCGACCTTGAGGCCGTTCCGCGCGATCGCTTCCCCATGCGCGCCGCGCGCGATGAAATGAACCTCATGCCCCGCCTCGGCGAGACGCCCTCCGAAATAGCCGCCGAGTGCCCCCGCCGCCATCACCGCAACGCGCATTGTTTGCTCCGTAAAAATTCCACGTGCGCTTATGCCATGAATAAAGGCGCGGCCGAACTCGGTTTTATCCGAGTCCGGCTCTTTAAAAACCAAGGTCGGCTATAGCCGACCTTGGAAAATGCGCCTTTCAAACCCGCTATGCGGAAAGCTCAGACCGTGAACTTGCCCGCCTTCGCGTCGGCATAGCGCTGGTTGATGACGTCCCAGTTCACGACGTTCCACCATGACTTCATGTAGTCGGCGCGGCGGTTCTGGTACCTCAGATAATAGGCGTGTTCCCAGACGTCGTTGCCGAAGATCGGCATCTGGCCGTTCATGAGCGGGTTGTCCTGGTTCGCGGTGGTGACGAGCGAGAGCTTGCCGGCCTTGTCGGAGACCACGAAGGCCCAACCCGAGCCGAACACCGCGGTGCCACGCGCGTTGAAGGTCTCTTGCAGCTTGCCGAAATCGCCAAAGGCATCGTTGATAGCGGCTGCAATCGCACCGGTCGGTGCGCCGCCCGCGCCGCCCATCACCTGCCAGAACATGGTATGGTTCGCGTGGCCGCCGCCGGAGTTGCGGATCAGCGTGCGGAGATTTTCGGGAACGCTTGAAATGTTCGCGAGCAGGTCGTGGATCGGACGCTTGAACAGATCGGCGTTGTCCTTGGCGGCGTTATTGAGATTGTTGATGAACGCAACGTGATGACGCCCGTGATGGATTTCCATCGTCATCTTGTCGATGTGCGGTTCATTCTTGTCGGAAGCATAAGGCAGCGGCACCTGCTTGAACGGGCCTTCCGCGGCCTGAGCAAACACATAGTCGCTCCGCACGGTGGCATAGGCGGTGACGGCTGCGGCACCCATCATCAGGGTGCGGCGATTGAAGGCGGACATTGAAACCTCCCAGAGAATAATGATGTGGCCGCGCGTTTATCGCGGCCGTTTCGCCGCCTGAACGCCCGGGCAGCACTGCGGGAACACGCCGGAAGGGCGGATGGTTTCACTGCCCGGACCTTTTGTGAACAGATGTGCGATAACAGGTCGGCATGACTTCCCTATTCACCATCGGCTACCAGGAAACGCCGCTTGCGGACGTGATCGGCGCCTTGACCCGCGCCAAGGTAAAAATACTGATCGATACCCGCGCGGTCGCCGCCTCTCGCCGTGCCGGCTTTTCCAAAAAGGCATTGTCGGCCGCGCTCGACGAGGCCGGCATTGCTTATTTGCACTTCCAGAAGCTCGGCACCCCCGCGGAAGGCCGCGAAGCAGCCCGCGCCGGAAACTACGAAAAGCTCTGGAAGATCTACGGCAAACACATCAAGACGAAGCCCGCACAGGACGAACTGGCCGAGCTCAACAAACTTGTGGAATCAGGCAAGAAGGTTTGCCTTCTGTGCTACGAGCGCAAACCGGAGGAATGCCACCGCAGCAAAATTGCGGAGCTGGTGGCAAAAGAAACCGGCGCGAAAATCGTCGATCTGTTTCCGGGATACTTCATCTGATGGCAAAGACTGGCAAGATTTACACCGGCATCGGCGGCTGGACCTACGAACCGTGGCGCGGCGTATTCTATCCGAAAGGCTTGCCGCAGGCGAAAGAGCTTGAATACGCGAGCCGCGCGCTGACCTCGATCGAGGTCAATGGCACATTCTACCGCACGCAGAATGCGAAGACGTTCAAGAAGTGGGCTTCCGAAGTGCCGGACGGCTTTGTCTTTGCGCTGAAAGGCGTGCGTTATGCCGTGAACCGGCGTGTACTTGCCGAGGCCGGAGACTCCATCAAGCGTTTCATGGATAGTGGCGTCACCGAACTTGGCGACAAATTGGGCCCCCTGCTCTGGCAGTTCGCGCCCACCAAGAAATTCGACGAAGCGGATTTCGGAAAGTTTCTGGAATTGCTGCCGCAGAAATTCGACGGAATGAAAATCCGCCATGTCGTCGAGCCGCGGAGCGAAACCTTCGCGACGCCCGCTTTCATCAAGCTTGCGCGCGAATTCGGGGTTTCGATCTGCTACACCGATCATATCGACTACGTGAACATCGCCGACATCACCGGCGACTTCGTCTATGCGCGGCTCCAGCGCGGCAAGGATAAAGTGAAGACCGGCTACCCGCCGAAGGAAATCGAAAGCTGGGCGAAGGTTGCAAAGAATTGGGCGTCAGGAAAAGACGTCGCCTCGCTGCCCCATGCCGACAAGACGAAGCCCGCCGCAAAGCCGCGCGATGTTTTCATTTATTTCATTCACGAAGGCAAAGTCCGCGCGCCCGCAGCGGCGATGGAATTGATGAAGAGAGTTCGCTAATGACTAAATTTACATGGCGGAGAGACGCCATTAATGACGAATTGAAGATTGCCGTTGGCTCGATAATTCTTGATTGGGCACTTATTGACGACGAAATCACAACAATGCTTTCACTTTTCTGGACTACGGCGCATCCGAACACTGAGATGCCGATTTCTCTTGATAGGAGGATCGATGAACTACTCACTTTTGGAAGAGAGTTTATGAGCCAGAACCAAGTGAGAGAGCACTTTTCTGCTGGTTTGTCCAAAGAGTAAAGACAGTAAATGGATTGCGAGACGCAATTGCTCACGGACAGCCTGGAGAAATTTCCACGGGCAAAAAGACTTATGTTGGCCTGATGGTTCCGAAGCCATCTAGAAAAACAAAGTATGTTCCACTTCCTGTTGGACACATCAAGAAGTTAGCCAATCAAGTCGATTCTCTTCAAAATGAAGCGCGGTGGGTGAATTCTGCACTTGGTCAGACAAAAAGTGCGTACGACCCAAATGTCGTTCAACACAACATGATTGATGGAGTGTGGACCCGACTAACTACGGCAAATAGGAGCCCGATGTTGCCAAGATGGGTTCCGCCCCCAAATAACTGGATTTGTCCTTAATCCAACGTCCTTCTGAACCGCGTCACCGCGATCGTCATCGCGACCAGCATGAGCACGAAAAGCACGAAGACGTCGTATTGCAGGTCGGAGAAGCTCGCGCCCTTCAGCATGATCGAGCGCACGATGCGCAGATAGTGCGTGAGCGGCAGCGCCTCGCCGATCCACCGCGCCCAGGCCGGCATCCCTGCAAACGGGAACATGAAACCGGAAAGCAGAAGGTTCGGCAGGAAGAACATGAAGGTCATCTGGATCGCTTGCAGCTGGTTCTCCGCGACCGTCGAGAACGAATAGCCGATCGAAAGATTGGTCGCGATGAACAGCGTCGAGAGCAGCGCAAGCAGAAGCAGGCTTCCGAGGATTGGCACGCCGAACAGAAGCACGCCGAATCCGATGATCAGCGACGCCTGTACGAAGCCAACGATGATGTAGGGGATGATCTTCCCGATCATGATTTCGAGCGGCGAGATCGGCATCGAAAGCAGGCTTTCGAGCGTCCCGCGTTCCACTTCGCGAGTCACTGAAAGCGCCGTGAAGATCAGCATGGTCATCGTCAGAATCGTGCCGACGAGTCCGGGCACGATGTTCAGGGAGCTTACGCCGGCAGGGTTGTAGCGCGCGTGCTGGCGGAACTCGAACAGAGGCTCGGATTGGTCGGGCAGCATCCGCTCGTTGATGAGTGCGAGTTGCGCAACCCTGTTCAGCGCGCCAAGCGCGGTGCCGGACGCCACCGGATCTGTCGCGTCGGCCGCGACGAGCAGCGCGGGCCTCTCCCCTCGCCGCAGCGCGCGTTCGAAACCTGCGGGAATCTCGATCGCAAAGAGAACCTGCCCGGAAGCCAGCACGCGGTCGAATTCCTCGGTCGAAGTCAGCCGGTGCGTGATCCTGAAGTACCCCGTGCGCTCGATGGCGGCCAAGATGGTACGGCCGACGTCGCTGGTCTCCTGCAACAACACCGCGGTCGGCAGATTGCGCGGCGTCGTATTGATCGCATAGCCGAACAGGACGAGTTGCATGACCGGAATCATCACGATCATTGCAAACGAAACCCGGTCGCGGCGCAGCTGGATGAACTCCTTCACCAGCATCGCCCGCACGCGGCGCCAGAAACCGGGCGAGCGGATCTTGTCGAGCAAACTCACTGGAAGTTGTCCTTCGAACGATTCATCAGCTCGATGAATACGTCTTCGAGCGAAGGCTCCGAGCGCGTCCAGACGAAGCGCCTGTCGCCACGATAAGGCTTGATTGCGGCTTCGAGTTTCTTCTCGTCGCGGCCGGACACATGAAGGCTGGCGCCGAACGGCGCCACCATATCGATACCGGACTTGCCGTCCAATTGCTGAAGGAGCGTGTGCAGATCCTCGCCGCTCACGTTGTAGGTGACGAGACGGGACTGATCGACCACCTGTTCCACGGTGCCGTGCGTGAGCAACTCGCCATAGGCGATGTATGCGATCTCATGGCAGCGCTCTGCTTCATCCATGTAGTGCGTGGAAACGAGCACGGTGAGCCCCTCGTTGGCGAGCGCATGAATCTCGTTCCAGAATTCGCGCCGAGCCTTGGGATCGACGCCTGCGGTCGGTTCGTCGAGCAGGAGCAGTTGCGGTGAAGGCAGCGTACAGGCGCCGAGCGCGAGGCGCTGCTTCCAGCCTCCGGAGAGCTGCGCCGCAAGTTGTTCCTCGCGGCCTTGCAGCCCAAGCCGCTCGATCATCCCGCGCGCCGACCGGACAGGAGCATCGAGCCCATAAATTCGCGCGACGAATTCGAGATTCTCGCGTACCGAAAGGTCCTGATAGAGCGAGAAACGCTGCGTCATGTAGCCGACGTGATTTTTGATCTCGCCCGCCTGCGTGCGGATGTCGTAGCCGAGGCAGGTGCCCTCGCCGCTGTCGGGCGTGAGCAGTCCGCACAGCAACCGGATCGTCGTCGTCTTGCCGGAACCGTTCGGTCCCAGAAAACCGTAGATCGAGCCGCGCTTCACCTGCATCGAGAGATCGCGCACGACAACGCGGCCATCGAAGGACTTCGTGAGCCCCTTGACGTCGATTGCGAGATCAGACGCCTTCGCCATTATTTCTGCTCGCGCAGGTTTACGCTCACGCTGACGGGCTGGCCGACGCGAAGATCGGCGGGCTTTTCTGGAAGAGCCTCGACCAGAAACACGAGCTTGCTCCTTTCCTTTTCGCTGTAGATCACGGGCGGCGTGTATTCGGCCTGCTTCGCGATAAAGCTGATCTTCGCGTTCTGCACGCCGCAGCCGTCGCAACGCACCGCGACCGTATCGCCGATGGTGATACGGGGAAGGATCGCCTGCGCGATATAGAAGCGAACCTTGATGTTGCCCGGCGGCAGGAGCGCCACGATCGGACGGCCGGCAACGACAAGCTCGCCCTCGCGAAAATAAACCTGCTGCACGACCCCGGATACGGGGCTTTTGATCGTGCGGCGCTCCAACCTTGTCTTCGCGGAGTTCAATCTTGCTTCCGCTTCGCGGAGCACCGCCTGGGTGTCATCATAGGCTTTCTGCGTTCCGGCATTTGTCTTCACCAGTTGCTCGGCGCGCGAAAAGGCGGTTCTGGCATTTTCCAGCGCGGCTCTGGCTGCATTCTCGTCTGCCTTCTGCAAGTCAGCTTCCAGCGAGAACAGAAGCCCCCCTTTCGCAACCGTGTCGCCTTCGCGGACGTTGAGCACTTCGATCCGCCCGTTTTCGTCGGGGCCGACAAAGATCAGGTTCGCTTCGATCCAACCCTGAAAACTCGTGCCGCCGTTGTCCCCGCACGCGGAAAGCACGAACAGAAGCGGAAGTAATAGTAGACGGAACCGCCTCATGGCCGCTCCTCCCTGTCGAACAGATTCTCGATATGCGCCTTCATCAGCGCTGCTGCGTCGAGCGGCTCGTACTTGTCGAACATCGATTTCCACACGATCGCCGTAAGCGCGGGTGCAACGACAAGCTGCGGAAACCGAACCAGCGTATCGCTTTTCAGTTCGCCTTCCTTCAGCGCCCGCTGCGCGCGGGAACGAAACGCCCCCAGACCGCGCGCAATCACCTCGCGGTAGTAGAATTCGGCAAGCTTGGGAAAGCGGGAACCTTCGGTCAGGATCAGGCGCACAATATCCTTGCGCCTTGTCGCGATCACCTGCTCGACGAATAGATCGGCAACGCGCAATGCGAGTTCGCGCAGCGGCGCAGGCTTCGCTTCCTTGCCACCGGCAAGCAACGCTTCCAGCATGGCGATGACGGGACTGATCTCGGCGCGCAGAAGCTCCTGAAACAGCGCTTCCTTGTCCTTGAAATAGAGATAGATCGTTCCCTTCGCTACATCGGCTCGCCTCGCGACATCTTCAAGCCGCGCGGCCGCGAAGCCGCTCTGGGAAAATTCTTCGAACGCCGCCGAGAGAATGAGCTCGCGCTTGTCCTTGCCCGGCTCAGCGCCGCGCGGCGGCCGGGACGCCGTCTTCTTCTTTCTGACGGCCGATGACTTTCGCATTCCGAATTTATGACTGACTGGTCAGTCATAAGTCAAGGCAAACGGACGCTTAATTTTGCGAGTATTTTCAGTTGGTTGCGATGATTTCTATTCGCCGCAGGCAAACGGCAGGTCGCGCGTAATCCGCGTTCCGTCCGCGATCAAGGCAACCTCCATGAGGTTGCAGTCGAGTCCGGTAAAGAACTGCGCGCGATAACCGATGCCTTTGTCGCTCACATAGACGTCCGAGATGATCCAGGAGCGTAGCGTCTTCTTGGTCTTGCGGTCCCGCAGCACGAGCTGAGCCTGCCTGCCTTCGGCGAAGACATCCCCTCGTGCTCTGGATTGCATCTTCACGCGTACCAGAAAGCCGGAGAATTTGCCGCCGTTGTTTCCCTTCCAGTGAGCGCTAAAATTCCAGACGCCGAATTCCTCGAGCTTGAAGATATCCGGAGACAGTTCGCCGCTTTCCTCGAAGAATAAGTGCACGCTGAAATCGACGGCCTTGACGCTATCCTTGTACGCTTTCTTCGAGAGGTCCTGCGCACCGGCAACTCCGGCGAGGATCGCAAGCGCAACCATCGAGCCGGATATGCGCGCGAGCATAGCGCGCTACTCCGCCGGCTGCGTCGACGGCAGACGCGACTCTGCGCGGTTCGCAAGCAGCGAAATCATGCCCGTCGAGATCATGAAGGCGACTGCGAAGGCCGCCGTCACGAGCAGCACGAGCGCGAACCCGCCTTTGCCGTGCAACGCCGCAATTATGGAAACCGCGAGCCCGCTCGATATGAAGGCGAGGAAAAAGCGCACGGCGAAAACCCTCCCTCGCCAAGCGTCCGCCGTATAGCGCGCGATCACGACGTCGCCGACCGTCACCTGCGCATAGATCGCCGCGATCGATACGATGAGAGCGCCCATAAGGGCCGGGCCGGAAGCGAAGTACGCCCAGACCACGCCGGCGACCTGCAAGACGCCGATCCCTGCAAGCAGGATATGCGGTGCGTAGCGCGACACCAGCCGGCCGACGGTCAGTTGCGCGACGCCGCCGAACAGAAGCACACCGGTCGCGACCGAGCCGAGCAACACGAGCGGAATCTCCTGCGCCATGCGCTCGTCCACGATCTTTGGAATCGCGATGGTCAGCACGTTGAAGATGGTCCCGCCCGAGAAGGCCATCAGCGCGAAAAACGCGAACACGGAAACCATCATCGCGCCGGCGAGCGGCACTTCGGCAACCTTCACGCGCTGTCCTGCCTTATCCTTCTCTTCTTTCGTAAAATAGAGATAGGCGATGCCCGCGATCATGCAAACCACCGCTGGCACGATAAAGGCCGCACGCCAGCCGGTCCACGCCATGAGCGCGGCGGTGATCCCGGGCGCAAACGCGACGCCGAAATTTCCCCATACGCCGTTCCGCGCAAAGTCGCGTCCGCGATCCTGCGCATTCGTAACCAGCATCGGAATGCCGACCGGGTGATAGATCGCGGCGAAAATTCCAAGCAGGAGAAGTGCGGCGGCGAGCCAATAAACATTTGGCGCGGCTGCAGCCAGCGACAGCGACAGCGCGCAGCCGAAGAAGAAGATCGCCATGATCTTGCGGCGGCTCCAGTGATCGGCGAGCCACCCCCACGGCAGCGAGAACAGTCCGAACGCCACGAAGCACGCCGTCGATAGTGCAATCAATTCCGCGTAGCTGCGCCCGAGCGCGCTCTCAAGACCGATTACCACTGTAGGGAAGACAAGCAGCACGTAGTGGTCGAGGAAGTGAGCGATATTGATGAAGCGGAGATGGTTGCGCGTTTCTTCCATGACGTTTCTCTGTTTTGCGAACCGCTTATAGCCCGGTTCGCACTCTCCCGCTCTCTCGGCGGCGCGGAGGGTCCATGCTTGAGGACCATGCTTAAGTAACCCCGGCAGCGATTGCTGCCATGCAGGACGGCAACGCATTACCACGATTCTACCGCTGATTGCAGGCTGCAATCTGCATTGTGTGGCCCCAAACCGAACCTTCGCAAAGAGTTCCTTCTTTTAAAGTGCAGGCCCGATCGCCTGCGCCGGTTCATTTTTTCATGTTGGAACGCGCAGGAATTCGCGCGCTTTGCGTTGGGGCCTTTGCCGCAGGCTTTTTCATTCCGGCTTCCGTGCCAACCGCTAAAGCGCAACAGGTCTCCATTCCGGTTCAGGCTTATGGGCTGCTGCACCGCCGTGCCGAATATCTATGGGGTCTCGCCAATCCCTATATCCAAAACAAAGCCGACTTCTTCGGCGGCATCGACGCCGCGAAAGCGACGACCTTCGTCTGGATGGGCGCGACCTATGCGCCGTTCGGAACGCTCGGTGACGACGGCTGGCGCGTGCGTGTGATCGGTGGCGCGGGCAAGTATTCCTACAACACATCCGTAGCGCCGGGCGGGATCAACGACGCTTTCGCATTCTCCGGCGAACTTCTCGGCGGCTACCGCAAAGCTTTCGCGGACGTTCTCGGTCACACCATTTATGCCGGCGTCTTCGCGGGCCTGCATTACGAAGATCAGATTCTCGTCTACGACGATCCGGGCAATCCCGCGCGCGGGAGCGACGCGGGCTTCAAAGCCTCACTCGAACTTTATTCCCGCGTCCGGCAACACTTCATCGTCACCGCCTTCGGTTCCGTCTCGACGGTGCATGAAAAATACTATGCGAAAACATCGCTGCTCTACGAATTGAACGAAACGTGGTCGCTGGGCGGTGAGATCGCCGCCATGGGCGACGCCCGCCACAAGGAGCAGCGCGCGGGCCTTGCCGGTTCCCTCAGCTGGCAGAAGAAAATCTTCACACTTTCCGCAGGCATGCTCGATAACTCAGGACGAGGCGACGGCACCTATCTCACCTTGTCGGTCTATTCACCGTTCTAGGCCAGACTTCGGCCGAAAATTCCGAAAAAGCTTCCAGCGAAAGCGGCGGGGGACTACATTCGCGCCCGACTCTTTCTCTTATTATTTCCCAGCGCATGAGCATCATCACTTCCGGCGAACTTCTCGGCCCGCTTTTCGCAAGCGCGAAGATGCGCGCGACGCTGTCCGACACCGCCATGCTTCAGCACATGCTCGACATGGAAGCCGCGCTCGCGCGGGCGGAAGCGGTAAACGGCGTGATTCCGAAGTCCGCGGTGGCGCCGATCTCCGCCGCCTGTCAGGCAAAGCGCTTCGATATCGCCTCGCTCGGCGCTTCCGCCGCGCGCGCAGGCAATGTCGCAATCCCGCTCGTAAAGGCGCTGACGGCCGAAGTCGAAAAACGCGACAAGGAGGCCGCCCGCTTCGTGCATTGGGGCGCGACCAGTCAGGACATCATCGACACCGCGACCGTGCTCGCGCTGCGGGACGCGTGCAACATTCTCGAGCGCGATCTTGCGCAAGCGATCAAAGGTTTCGTGTCGCTTGCCAAGAAGCATCGCAATACGGTGATGGCGGGACGCACCTGGCTGCAGCAGGCTTTGCCGGTCACGTTCGGGCTGAAGGCTGCCGGATACGCTGCCGCGCTCGCGCGGGCGCGGACGCGCATGATGACGTCCGTCGAGGAAGCATCAACGCTGCAGTTCGGTGGCGCGGCGGGCACACTTGCAGCCTTGCAGAACAATGGGGCGGCGGTCGCGCGCGCGCTTGGAAAAGAACTCGATCTAGCCGTCCCTTCTGAGCCGTGGCACGGACATAGCGACCGCTTAGTGAGCGCTGCTTCTGCGATCGCAATTGCAATCGGCGAATGCGGAAAGATCGCGCGCGACGTTTCGCTCCTGATGCAGACCGAAATTGCCGAAGTCGCCGAACCCGCCGCCGAAGGGCGCGGCGGCTCATCGACCATGCCGCAGAAGCGCAACCCCGCACTTTCCGCGCAGATCCTTGCCGCGGCCAATCTTGCGCCGGGGCTGGTCTCCGCTCTGCTTGCCGGCCTCGTGCACGAACACGAACGCGGCACCGGCGGATGGCAGGCGAGCTGGCTTTCACTTCCGCAACTTCTGCTCATCGCATCGGGCGCATTCGAGCGCACCGCCGAAATCGCAAACGGCCTCGAAGTCGATAAAGCCCGCATGCGCGAAAATCTGGAAATCTCGAACGGGCTTATCATGGCGGAAGCCGTGCAGTTCGCGCTCGCGGAAAAGCTCGGCCGCCTGCAGGCACACGATCTCGTCGCCAAGGCATCGAAGCGCGCAGCGGGAGAGCGCAAACATCTGAAGGAAGTGCTGCGCGGCATACCGGAAGTCTCTCGCGCGCTGTCCGGCAAGAAGCTCGACGAGGTCTTCGAGCCGACGAATTACCTCGGCGACACCGGGAAATTCATTGACGCCGCAATTCAGAGCGCCGAACGCTCACTGAAGAAGTAAGAGAAGAAGAAATGCCGATCCTCGAAGCCAACGGAATCAATATCAACTATCAGATCGACGGCGCAGACAACGCGCCCGTGCTGATGCTTTCCAATTCGCTCGGCACCAATCTGCACATGTGGGACAAGCAGGTACCCGTGCTCGCGAAGCGTTTCCGGGTCGTCCGCTACGACACGCGCGGACACGGCAAGACCAGCGCGCCCTCGTATCCCTATACGGTTTCGATGCTCGGGCAGGATGCCATCGCGTTGATGGACGCCTTGAAGCTTCCGAAAGTGCGTTTCTGCGGGCTCTCGATGGGCGGCATGATCGGCATGTGGCTCGCGCGCCAAGTGCCCTCGCGTATCGAACAGCTCGTGCTCTGCAACACCGCCGCGAAGTTCGGCATCCCCGAGGTCTGGAACCAGCGCGTTGCGACCGTGCGGGCTTCGGGCATGAAGGCGATCACAGACGCCGTGATCGAACGCTGGTTCACGAAGGAATTTCGCGAGAAATCGCCCAAGGAAATCGAGCCGATCGTGGAAATGCTGCATACGACGAAGGCGGAAGGCTATGCCGGAAACTGCGCCGCGATCCGCGATGTCGATCAGCGCTGGGCGATCGGCGACATCACTACGCCGACCCTTATGATCGGCGGCAAGCTGGACCCGGCGACACCTTATGAAGCCGCCGAACTGATTGCGAAGCGCATACCCGGCGCGAAGCTCGTCGGCCTCGACGCCGCGCACCTTTCCAACATCGAGCAGCCCGAGGCTTTCACCAAGGCGCTCGACGGATTTCTGAAAGGCTAGAAGTGATGGACGAACGCGAACGCCACGAAAAGGGAATGGGCCGACGCCGCAAGGTACTCGGCAACAAATGGGTCGATCGCGCGGTCGCGAACCAGAACGACTTCAACCGCGAATTCCAGGACCTGATTACGCGCTATGCCTGGGGCGAAATCTGGACCCGGCCGCATTTCGACGACCGCACGCGCCGCCTCGTCGTGCTTGGCTCGATGGTGGCGCTCGGCCGCTGGGAGGAATTCCGGCTGCATGTACGCGCCGCCATGACCGAAGGCGGCTTCACCAAGGACGACATCAAGGAACTTCTTCTGCAGCAGGCGATTTACTGCGGCGTGCCGGTGGCGAATACGGCCTTTCATGAAGCCGCGAGCGTCTTTGCCGAGATCGAAAAGACCGGCTGACCGGCGGCATCATCGCGAAACCGTGACCGCTTCGGCACTTCCCTGGCAGGCGCCAGATTGCGAGGCTCTGCACGCAATCCTGTAACAGGAACGGAGTATGCGATGCCCGTTGACGTTCGCAAGGGGATGCCTTCCACCCAACTCGACCGCGCCGAATTCGAGCGGCGGTTCCGAGAGCAGTTCTTCGATCCGGCTTTCGAGACGGTCGAAAGCGAGATCGCAAAGATCGCCGAAATCGCCTGGAAATCTTACGACGGCTACAACAAGAATCCACGCAAGCAACGCGCGGGCGAGGAGTTTTCGGACCCGGATTTCCAATTGCCGGTCGAATGGCTCGCCGCACGCGAAGCGATCCGGGTCGCCGCAAAACGGCATACCGATCCGAAGTCGCCTTCACGCATTCTTCTCGTGAACGGGTCGACGCGAAGCGACCAGACCTGTCCCGGCGAAATCTCGAAGACGTGGCGGCTCGTGCAGATGTGCCGCGAACAGATTGCAGCGGAAGCGGGCTTCGAGGTCGAAGTGCTCGATCTGAGCCTGCTCGCATCCGAAGGACAGAAGCGCATCTATCCCTGCAAGGCCTGCGTCTCTACCGCGCAGCCGCTCTGCCACTGGCCTTGCAGCTGTTATCCGAATTTCGCGCTCGGTCAGGTCAACGACTGGATGGCCGAGATCTACCCGAAGTGGGTTGCGGCGCACGGCGTGATGATCGTGACACCGGTGAACTGGTATCAGGCGCCAAGCTCGCTGAAACTGATGATCGACCGGCTCGTGTGCGCCGACGGCGGCAACCCGGACCCGACCACGACAAAGCTGAAGGACCCGTCGCTCGCAAAAGAGCTGGAATTGAACGGCTGGCCCTACCCGCGGCACCTTGCCGGTCGCGCGTTCTCCGTGGTCGTGCATGGCGATGCGTCGGGCACCGAGAATCTCCGCCGCATTCTCTGCGACTGGCTCGAAGATATCGGCATGATCGGGTGCGGCCACAAATCGCAACTCGACCGCTATGTCGGCTACTACGAGCCTTATGCGACCAGCCACGAAGATCTGGACAAGGCGACCGACTTTCAGGACGAGGTGAAGAACGCGGCCCGCGCGCTGGTCGAAGCCGTCAGGCTTTTGCGCAAAGGCGAACTCAGACAACCCGACGCGAAGCTGCGCGACGTGCGTCCGAAATAAACGACGGCTTAGTGCGTGGTGCCGTTGCGCGAGCGCAGCGAGGCTTCACGGAAAGCTTGCGGGGTCGATCCGGTCTGCTTCTTGAAGAAGCGCGCGAAGTGCGACGGATCGGCGAACGCGAGATCGTAGGCGACCTCGCCGATCGTGAGATCCGTGAACACGAGCTGCCGCTTCGCCTCCGTAAGCAGGCGCTGGCGCAGAAGGTGCCCCGCCGTCACGCCGGTCGCGCGCTTGACGTGATCGTTCAGCCGATCGGCGGTCATCGCGAGCTTGCCGGCATAGAATCCGATCTGCCGCTCAGAGCGGAAATGTTCTTCGATCAGCCGGCGCAGTTCCTCGACGGTGGCGTCGGCGGGTGCAAGCGTGATCGTGCCGGAGAGTTCGCGGCTCGCGCCCAGACGCGCAACCTCGACCCCGATCAGCGCGAGCATCGCGCGCATCGCGACTTCGAATCCTTCGCGGCCGAGGAATTCTTCCTCGAGCAGATCGCGGCACAAGGTGGAGAGACGCGCGATCTCGGGACGCGAAACCGCCAACAGTGGTTGCGCCGCGATGTGCTTCAAACGCGCGAGCGCGACATTCGCCTGCTCGCCGAGCGATTCTGTCACGTCTTCGGTGAAATTGATGACGAAGCCCTCGGTCACCTTCGGCCGGAAACGGAAGCCATGCGCGACGGTCGGCGCGAGCAGCATCACGACAGGCGCTTCGAAGTTGATCGACTCCGCTTCGAGTTCTAGCGTTCCGCCGCCCTGTTCAATCAGCATAATCTGGAACAGGTTCCGGTGCCGGTGCGGGGCAATAACCCAGTTCGCGCCCTGCGAACGATGCGTCAGGCGCTCGATGTGTACGAAATCGAATGCCTGATCGTCCGGCGGATCGCCGTACAAGTGGTACAGAGGGAGGGTTGCCCGCTTCATGCCGGGCAAAATAGTGCAGCCCGGGACCAAAAGAAAAGCACTCTCTCGCAACAGGCTTTACGGGAAAAACCCCGCCGAACTGGCGGGGTTTTCCGTTTCAGGTCAGGCAGTTAGCGGTTCTGCTGCTGACCGCCCTGGCGGGACGGCTGGCCGCCCTGCTGGTCACCCTGGTTCGGGTTCTGCTGGTTCTGCTGACCACCGCGCTGCGGGTTCTGGTTGTCGCCCTGCTGCTGGTTCTGCTGGTCACGCTGCTGCTGGTTTCGATCGTTCGGATTGTTCGCCATGGTGATCGCTCCTTGAAGTTGCCATCCCTCGTGGTTCGAACCCCTGTTTTCCCGCTTCGTTCCCGGAACTTTCACGGGTTTTGCATGGCGCGCGGGATGTGTGCGCATTTGCGGGATGAAGAACAGGGGCCGGTGATTTGGCGGCTGGCCTCGCTTCAAGCTAGTTTCACGACAGGGCAAGGGACCGCGCCATCAGAAGCGCGGAATGGGTGAATGGAGTATTTTCTCCAGCAGTCGATCAACGGCATTGCGCTGGGCTCGATCTACGGCCTCGTCGCGATCGGCTACACGATGGTCTACGGGATCATCGGCATGATCAATTTCGCCCATGGCGATATTTTCATGGTCGGCACCTTCATCGCGCTGATCGCCTTTCTGATCCTGGTCGCGATCGGCGTGACCGCAATTCCGCTCGCGCTCTTTCTGGTCCTGCTGATCGCGATGCTGCTGACTTCGCTCTACGGCTGGGCGGTGGAGCGCATCGCCTATAGGCCGTTGCGCGGCTCCTTCCGTCTCGCGCCGCTGATCTCGGCGATCGGCATGTCGATCGTGCTGCAGAATTATGTGCAACTGGCGCAGGGTGCGCGCGTGAAAACGCTGCAGCCGCTTGTCAGCGGCGTGCACACGCTTTTCGATCTCGGCAATCGTCTCGTCGTCCAAATCTCGAACATTCAGATTCTGATCATCCTGACCACCCTCGCCTTGATGAGCGGTTTTACCTGGCTGATCTCGGCGACTTCGCTGGGTCGCGACATGCGCGCCTGCGAGCAGGACCTGAAGATGGCCACCCTGCTCGGCGTTGATACCGACCGCACCATCTCGCTCACCTTTCTGATCGGCGCCGCGCTCGCCTCGGTCGCAGGCATGATGTACCTGCTCTACTATGGCGTGATCGACTTCCACATCGGCTTCGTGGCCGGCGTCAAGGCATTCACCGCGGCGGTGCTCGGCGGAATCGGCTCGCTGCCCGGCGCGATGCTCGGCGGATTGCTGATCGGCCTGATCGAAACCTACTGGTCCGCCTATTTCTCGGTTCAATATAAAGACGTCGCCGCCTTCTCGATCCTGATCGTCGTTCTCATCTTCATGCCGACAGGCATTCTCGGCAAACCGGAAGTCGAGAAAGTATGAGCGCGGCAAGACCTGCCTTCTCTTCCGCTCTCGCGCACGCGCTGAAAGATGCCCTGATCGCAGGCATCGTCGCGTTCGGGTTGTTCATATTGTTGCTCGGATTTCTCACCGACGACCAGCGTGGACCGTTGCGCCTGCTTTCGCGCCCCGTTCTGCTTGCATCCGCCGTAGGCATCGTTTTCGCGGGGCGGTTTATCGTTTCGGTGATCTATCACTACGCGGCCGCCCTTCGTTACTGGTTGGCCTTGATCTGGTCGATGGTTTGCGGCGCAGCCATCAAGTTCAAATGGCCGCTACTGGCAATAATGCTCATCTTTGCCGTCATACGGATTTACTACGCCCCGCAAACCTGGCCGCTGACCGCGGTTGCCGTCGCAACGGTTTTTATTGCCGTGCGCTTCGGGCTCAGCGCGGCATTTCTCATGCTTGCAGTGCTCTTTCCGGTCGCGTTCTACGACAACCCTTACTTCCTCGGAATTGCGATCATCGCGCTGACCTACATCATGCTCGGCTGGGGGCTGAACATCGTGGTCGGCCTCGCCGGTCTGCTCGATCTCGGCTACGTCGCGTTCTATGCGGTCGGCGCGTACTCCTATGCGATCATCGCGCAGACCTATGGCTGGTCGTTCTGGGTTTGCCTGCCGCTTGCCGGGCTGTTCGCCGCCTTCTTCGGCATCCTGCTTGGCTTTCCCGTGCTGCGGCTGCGCGGTGACTATCTCGCGATCGTGACGCTCGCGTTCGGCGAAATCGTACGCATCGTGCTTCTGAACTGGGTTACCTTCACCAACGGGCCGAACGGCATCGGCTCCATCCCGCGCGCAAGTTTCTTCGGCATCCCCTTCACGGCAGGCGATGACGGCTTCGCCGCAAGGTTCGGTCTGGAGTTCGATCCCACGCACCGGACAGTATTTCTGTTCTATGTGATTCTTGCGCTCGCGCTGCTGACGAACTGGGTCACCATCCGGCTCCGAAAACTTCCCGTCGGCCGCGCATGGGAAGCGCTCCGTGAAGACGAGATCGCCGTGCGTTCACTCGGCATCAACCCGACCAACACGAAACTCACGGCCTTTGCCATCGGCGCGATGTTCGGCGGATTCGCGGGCGCCTTTTTCGCAACCCGCCAGGGCTTCATCAGCCCCGACTCCTTCACCTTCCCTGAATCCGCATTGATCCTCGCCATCGTCGTGCTCGGCGGCATGGGCTCGCAGCTCGGCGTGGCGATCGCCGCAATCGTGGTGACCGCAAGCTTCGAGCTGTTCCGCGAGTTCGAGCAATTCCGTCTCGTGATTTTCGGCTTCGGCATGGTCGTGATCATGGTCTGGCGTCCGCGCGGTCTCGTTTCCACGCGCGATCCGACGGCCTATCTGAAAGAGCGGAAGACGATCTCGGTCGAGCATGTCGCGGAGGGCCGCGGCTGATGTCGGGCACACCCATCCTCTCGCTCAACGCGCTCACCATGCGTTTCGGCGGATTGCTCGCGATCGACGATCTATCCTTCGAGGCAAAGCGGGGCGACATCACGGCGCTGATCGGCCCGAACGGAGCCGGCAAGACCACCGTCTTCAACTGCATCACGGGCTTCTATCGGCCGACTTCCGGCAGCATTCGCGTCACGCGCGACGACGGAAAAGTCTTTGCGCTGGAAAAGCTTCCGGACTTCAAGATCGCGCAGCGCGTGCACGTCGCACGCACGTTCCAGAATATCCGTCTGTTCGCCGGGATGACCGCGCTCGAGAACCTGCTCGTTGCGCAACACAACACGCTGATGCGGAAGTCGGGCTACACGGTCTTCGGTCTGTTCGGGACCCCGGGCTATCGCAGCGCCGAGCGCGAAGCGATCGAGCTTGCGCGCCACTGGCTTGCGAAGACGCAGCTGATCGAGCGCGCCGACGATCCGGCGGGAAGCCTGCCCTATGGTGCGCAGCGGCGGCTCGAGATCGCGCGTGCAATGTGCACGAATCCGGTTCTCTTATGTCTCGACGAGCCGGCCGCGGGACTGAACCCGCGCGAGTCCGACGAGCTCAACACGCTGTTGCGGTCGATCAAGAATGAAACTCCGGCTTCGATCCTGCTCATCGAGCACGATATGAATGTTGTCATGGAAATTTCCGACCGCGTCATCGTGCTCGACCACGGCAAGAAGATATCCGAAGGCACGCCGGCGTTCGTCCGAAACGACCAGAAAGTGATCGCCGCCTATCTCGGTGTCGAGGAAGATGCCGTGGACCAGGCCGAGGCGGAGGTGCGCGCATGAGCGAGCCGCTGCTCTCGATCAAGGGCGTGTCCGCTTATTACGGCAGCATCGCTGCGTTAAAAGGCATCGACGTCGAGGTGATGCCGGGCGAGATCGTGACCATCATCGGCGCGAACGGCGCCGGAAAATCGACGCTCATGATGACGATCTGCGGCAATCCGCAGGCGCGCAAAGGCAGCATCGTATTCGAAGGCCGGGATATCACGCACCTTCCCACCTACCAGATCATGCGAATGAAGATCGCGCAGTCGCCGGAGGGCCGGCGCATCTTCCCCCGCATGACCGTGTTCGAGAACCTGCAGATGGGCGCCGCAACCGCCGAAGGCGGCGATTTCAAGAGCGATCTTGCGCGGGTCTATTCGCTGTTTCCGATCCTGGAACAGCGCTCCAGCCAGCGCGGCGGCACGCTTTCCGGCGGCGAGCAGCAAATGCTTTCGATCGGCCGCGCGCTGATGAGCCGGCCGCGCCTGCTCCTGCTGGACGAGCCGTCGCTCGGTCTCGCGCCGCTCATCGTGCGCCAGATCTTCACCGCCATCCGCGAGCTTAATCAGCAGGAAAAGCTAACGATTTTTCTGGTCGAGCAGAACGCCTTCCACGCACTCAAGCTCGCGCATCGCGGCTACGTCATGGTGAACGGCAAGATCGCAATGGCGGGCACCGGCAAGGAACTGCTCGAAAAACCCGAGGTCCGCAGCGCCTATCTGGAAGGCGGACGGTAGAAATACGGCGCGTAACGGGTTTATAAAAACCCGTGACAAGCGGCGATTTCCCGCCAAGAATAGATCCAACTTATTTCGCAACATCGCATTGTTTCAGAGGGAGAAACTATGAAAAGCGTACGTCTCGTTGGCTTGCTTGCCGCCGCAAGTCTGCTCGCGGCAGCTACCGCCCAAGCGCAAACTACTGTCGGCGTCGCCGGTCCCATGACCGGGCAATACGCATCATTTGGCGAGCAGCTTCGCAACGGCGCGAGCCTCGCGCTCGAAGACATCAACGCTGCCGGCGGCGTGCTGAAGCAGCAGTTGAAGCTCGTGGTCGGCGACGATGCATGCGACCCCAAGCAGGCGCGGTCGACCGCGGATCGGCTTGTCGGCCAGAAGGTGCCGGTCGTATTCGGCCACTTCTGCTCGTCGTCCTCGATCCCGGCGTCGGAAGCCTACGCGGAAGGCAACGTGCTGCAGATCACGCCCGCTTCCACCAACCCGACCTTCACCGAGCGCAAGCTTTGGAACGTGTTCCGCACCTGCGGCCGTGACGACCAACAGGGCGCGCTCGCCGGCAAATATCTTGCCGACAACTTCAAGGGCAAGAAGATCGCGATCCTCGACGACAAGTCGACCTACGGCGCGGGCTTAGCTAACGAAACCAAGAAGGCCCTGAATGCGCTCGGCGTGAAGGAAGCGCTGCGTGAATCCTATACGCAGGGCGACAAGGACTTCACCGCGCTCGTCTCGCGCATGAAGGCGGCCGACATCGATATCGTCTTCGTCGGCGGCTATCACACCGAGTCGGGCCTGATCCTGCGTCAGATGCGCGACCAGGGCATGAAGACGTTGCTGATGGCGGGCGACGCGCTCGCGGATAAGCAGTTCGCGGCGATCACCGGCCAGCACGCCGGCGGCGTACTCATGACCTTCGGCTCCGACCCGCGCAACCGTCCGGCCGCGGCCGAGGTCGTCAAGAAGTTCAAAGCGAAGGGCATCGATCCGGAAGGCTACACGCTCTATACCTACGCCGCGATGCAGATCTGGGCGGCGGCCGTGGAAAAGACCGGCTCGACTGATCCGAAGAAGGTTGCGGCAACGATCCGCGCCGGCAAATGGAATACGGTGCTGGGCGAAATCTCGTACGACGCCAAAGGCGACATCACGGTCATGGACTACGTGATGTATGAGTGGAAAGCCGACGGCACCTATGCCGAATTAAAGAAGTAAGCTTCTTCACGACGAAATGAAAAAGCCCGCCGGAAACGGCGGGCTTTTTGATTCAGCGTACTGCCTCAGCCGAATTTCGAAAGCGCCGGAAACATCTCCAGCAGCCAGAAACTGAACGTCGTGATCCACCCGGTGAGAAACGCGATTCCGGTAAGCACGAGAAAAGCGCCCATGATCTTTTCGATCATGCCGAGTTTCGACCGCATCTTCGCGAACACGCCGAGAAAGGCATCGAGCGCAAACGCGGCCGCGATGAATGGAATCCCAAGCCCGAGCGAATAGACCGCGAGCAACCCTGCTCCCTTCGCAACCGTCTGCTCGGATGCGGCGACGGCGAGGATCGCTGCCAGCACAGGCCCGATACACGGCGTCCATCCGAATGCGAACGCGAGTCCCATGACATAAGCGCCCCACAGGCCGACCGGCTCGTTCGGCTGCAGCCGCGTCGTGCGGTAGAGAAACGCGATGCGATAGACGTCAAGGAAATGCAGACCCATCGCGATGATCGCAATACCCGCAAAGATCGTGAGCCAGTACGACCACTCGCGCAGCAATCCGCCGACGGCTGATGCCGTCGCGCCGAGCGCGACAAAGACAGTCGAGAAGCCGAGCACGAACAGGATCGCCGCCGCGATCTCGCGCCGCGCCACCCGCGCAACATTGTCTCGCGCGGCAAGTTCGTCGAAGGTCGTGCCGGCGAGGTACGCCAGATAGGGCGGCACCAGCGGCAACACGCAGGGCGAAAGAAAGCTGAGCAGGCCCGCGATCAGCGCGGCGGTGAGCGAAACTTCGGTCATGCGCGAAGTCATGCGCGGACGATTCCGCGGAAGCAAGCCTCCTCGCGCCAATGTGATGCACGAACTTGCCGCCTGAGCGCCAATCGGGTTCATTCGCAGGCATGAAAAACCTGATCACCGATGTCGCAGGCGTTCTTGTCGGCCATGCCGACGACGCAAAGGCCGCTACCGGCACCACCGCCGTCATCTTCGAAGAGCCGGCCGTGGCTTCGGCGGATATTCGCGGCGGCGGGCCCGGCACCCGCGAACTCGATCTCCTGGATCCGGTTGCCACCGTCGATCGCATCGACGGGCTTGCCCTCTCCGGCGGTTCGGCTTTCGGCCTCGATGCAGGTGCGGGCGTGCAGGCATGGCTTGCCGAACAAGGCCGCGGCTTTCCAGTGGGTGCTGCGAATATTCCGATCGTGCCCGGCGCAATCTTGTTCGACCTCCATTCCGGCGGAGACAAGAATTGGGGGCGCTTCCCGCCATATCGTGATCTCGGTTACGCGGCCGCGAAAGCTGCGGCCAGAGATTTCAGACTCGGCAGTGTCGGCGCGGGATATGGCGCCAAAACGCAAAATCTTAAGGGCGGCATCGGTTCTGCATCGGGCACGACGCCGGATGGCTTTACGGTCGGCGCGATTGCAGCAGTCAATGCCGCAGGCCGCGTGACGCTCGGCGAGGACGGACATTTCTTCGCGGCCGCCTTCGAACAGGGGAACGAATTCGGCGGGCGCGGCTTTCCTGCCTCCGGGCAGAAAATCTCGACCGCGCTGAAAGGTGACATACGGCAGAACACAACGATCGCGCTGGTCGCGACCGACGCGGTTCTGACGAAGGCGCAGGCGAAGCGTCTCGCAGTGATGGCGGGAGCCGGATTTGCGATGGCGATCCATCCGGTGTTTACGCCGCTCGACGGCGATGCGGTTTTCGCTGCCGCTACCTGCAAAAAGAAGCTCGACGATCCTGTTCACGCACTCGCGCGTATCGGCGCAATCGCGGCGCAGTGCCTTGCGCGCGCGATCGCGCGCGGAGTCTATGAAGCAAGCGCACTCACCTTCCCCGGCGCGATGCCGTCGTGGAAGGATAAATTTGGCCGTTAGTTTTTCGAGAAGCGCTCCGCCGCGAACGGCGCGGGATCGACGAACGTGGTCGCGCCGGTCATCATTTCCGCAAGAAGCCGGCCCGAAGCCGGACCCAGCGTCAGTCCGGAATGCCCGTGGCCGTAGTCGAGCCAGAGGCCTTTCTGCCCCGGCGCGCGGCCGATGACGGGACGCGAGTCCCAGAAGCACGGGCGCGCGCCCAGCCAAGGCTTCGGCTCCAACGGCTCGCCCAATGGAAACAGGTTCTTCGCATAAGGCATCAACCGGTCGATCTGTACCGGCGTCGGGGGCGCGTCACGGTGTGCGAATTCGGCGCCTGTGGTGAGGCGGATGCCCTGCTCCATCGGCCCGAGAATGAATCCGACTTCCGCATCGAGCACGGGCCTTGTCAGCGACGCGTTTCCTTTCGCGCTGAAGTGCCAGTGATAGCCGCGCTTTACGGCGAGCGGCAGATCGACCCCGAGCGGCTCCAACACATCCGGCGCCCATGGGCCGAGCGCAGCCACCACTTCTTCGGCATGCGCTTCCCCGTCTTCGGTGGTGACGGACCAGCCGCCGTTCGCACGCTTCAAGGTCTTCGCGTCACCCTTCGCATTCTCTCCGCCGATCGAAAGATAATGCGCATTGAACGCGCGCGAGACGGCAAGCGGATTGGAATAGCTCGCGGCCTTCGGCCAGAGCACACCGTGTTTGAACACCGGAGCGAGCGAGGGCTCCAGCGCGACCGACTGCTCGACCGAAAGCTTCTCGTAGGGAATGCCGTACTCGTCCGCGAGCGCGAACTCGGCGGCCATTTTCTCCAGTGCATTCTCGGAACGATAGACGCGAAGCCAGCCGGTATGACGCAGATAGCGTTGCGCGCCCGCGGCTTCGACGAGCGCCTCGTGTTCCGATAACGCATTCTCGAACAGCGGGCGCATCACGCGGGCAGTCTGCTCTAGTCCTTCGGGCGTGGTCTCCTTGCGCACGTTCCAGAGCCAGCGCGCGATCCGCGGCAAAAACCCCGCGTGATAATTCGCTTCCGTCGCGAGCTTGAGGACAACACGGGTGAGCGCGCGAATGTTGCGGGGAAACGGATAGGGAAAAAGCGTATTGCCCTCGATAATCCCGGCATTGCCGTACGATGTGCCCTCGCCGGGGCCCTGCCGGTCGACGAGCAGCGTCGAGACGCCCCGCTTCTGAAGATGAAGCGCCGCCGAGATGCCGACGATGCCGGCGCCAAGAACGATAACATTTTTCTTTCTAGTCATAGTGTATTTCTATTATAGCTGCGCAGCCCTTTCCAGCCAAGGGCTTAGCTATGCACAAGCAAATCCTTGAGACGGAGGCTAAACTACCGCCGGAATGAGAGTTCTTTACGCCGGAAGCCGACAGTCCGGAAGGAAAGCGTCCGGAAGAATATGGGACTGAAAAGCAGTTTCGAAGCGCTCGGCCGGCAGGGTACCCGAATCGCAGCCGCTAGCGTGATTGTAGGGGTCGTGATCCCTCCGCTCGCGGCGGCATTCAAGCTCCTCTTCACGGCTGCGATATTCCTGCTCCTCGTTTTCGCTTTCCTGCGTGTCGATCCGGCGGAGTTACAGGCCCGCTTCAGGTCGCCCCTGCTCGTTGCGATTGCCTGCATCGGCTTCATGGTCGTGATCCCGCTCGCCTTCGGCCTCGCGCTGCCTCACACCGGCATTGACAGGCTGGGTCCCGGCGTCGCGCTAGGGCTGATGATGTACCTCGCAGCACCCCCGATCATGTCGTCGGCGGCATTCGCGGCAATGCTGCGCCTCGATACCGCGCTGACACTCGCGACCCTGATCGTCTGCACCGCCGTCACGCCGCTGCTCGCGCCGCTTATCGTTTCATATTTCGCCGGCGAGGCACTCAAACTCGACGTCGTTCAGCTCGTAATCAGACTTCTTGCCATCCTCGGCGGCGCCTTCGCCACGGCAAGTCTCCTGCGTTGGTGGCTCGGCAACGAGCGGATTGCAGCCGCCAAAGGCGCGATCGACGGCATCAACGCGTTGCTGCTGTTCCTGTTCGGCGTTGCCGCGATGGATGGCGTGACCGCGCGGGCCTTCAAGGAGCCGCTGCTGGTCGCCGGGCTGTCCCTGCTCGCTTTCGCGATCGCGATCGGTCTCTATGTCGTGACGACGCTGATGTTCTGGCGGCAGGACCTGAAGCAATCGCTGGCGCTCGGGTTTTCCTCGGCCCACCGCAACATGGGCGTGATGGTCGCTGCCGCAGGCAGCGGCCTTCCCGAACTGACCTGGATATACTTCGCAGTCGCGCAGTTTCCGATCTACCTCCTGCCCGCGCTCGCCGCGCCCGTTGTTCACCGCCTCGTGGAGCGGCGGTTGCCCCCCGGCAAATAGCCGTGGTACGGCCTGCGCTTGGAGCAGTTCGAGATGCCGACTCGCCCCCTTCTGATTGCACCTTCTATTCTCGCCGCCGACTTCGCGAAGCTCGGCGACGAAGTGCGCGCCGCCGATCTGGCCGGCGCCGACTGGATCCATGTCGATGTGATGGACGGGCACTTCGTGCCGAACATCTCGCTCGGTCCCGCCATCGTGAAGGCGATCCGCCCGCACACGAAGAAAATCCTCGACGTGCATCTGATGATCGCGCCCGCCGACCCCTATCTGGCGGCATTCGCGGAAGCCGGCGCCGACATCATCACAATTCACCCCGAAGCGGGGCCGCATCTCGAGCGTTCGCTCTCGGTGATCCGCGATCTCGGCAAGAAGGCGGGCGTAGCGCTCAATCCCTCGACCCCGGAAAGCGCCATCGAATACGTGCTCGACAAGGTCGATCTCATTCTTGCGATGAGCGTCAACCCCGGCTTCGGCGGCCAGAGCTACATTCCCGCCGCCACCGCGAAGATCGCGAAGCTCCGCAACATGATCGGCGACCGGCCGATCGATCTTGAAGTCGATGGCGGCATCACCGCCGAGACGGCGCCGTTCGCCGCCAATGCAGGCGCAAACGTGCTGGTTGCAGGCTCCGCCGTCTACAAAGGCGGGCCGCAGCAATACAAGAAGAACATCGAAGCGATCCGGGCCGCACAACCGCGCGCCGCTGCATGAGAGTACAATGATCCCGCGCTACAGCCGCCCGGAGGCGGTGCAAATCTGGTCGCCTGAAACCCGCTTTAGGATCTGGTTCGAGATCGAAGCGCACGCCGCCGACAAGATGGCGGAGCTTGGCGTCATCCCGAAGGATGCCGCGAAGACGATCTGGGCCAAGGGCAAGGACGCGAAGTTCGACATCGCGCGCATCGACGAGATCGAGCGCGAAGTGAAGCACGACGTGATTGCCTTCCTGACGCATCTCGCGGAGATCGTGGGTCCGGAGGCGCGCTTCGTGCATCTCGGCCTCACTTCATCGGACGTGCTCGACACCTGCTTCAACGTGCAGCTCGTGCGCTCGGCCGATCTCCTGCTCGCCGGTCTCGACAAGGTGCTTGCCGCGCTGAAGAAACGCGCCTTCGAACACAAAAACACCGTCTGCGTCGGCCGCTCGCACGGCATTCACGCGGAGCCCACCACCTTCGGCCTCAAGATGGCCGAAGCCTATGCCGAGTTCTCACGCAACAAGGAGCGTCTGCTCCGTGCGAGGGAAGAAGTCTCAACCGCAGCCCTTTCCGGCGCGGTCGGCACCTTCGCCAACATCGACCCGAAGGTCGAAGCCTATGTCGCCGAGAAGATGGGCCTGAAGGTCGAGCCGGTCTCGACCCAGATCATTCCGCGCGACCGTCACGCGATGTTCTTTGCGACCCTCGGCGTGATCGCTTCTTCGATGGAGCGGATCGCCGTCGAAATCAGACATCTGCAGCGCACCGAAGTGAAGGAAGCGGAAGAATATTTCTCGCCGGGCCAGAAGGGCTCCTCGGCCATGCCGCACAAGCGCAACCCGGTGCTTTCCGAGAATCTCACCGGCCTTGCGCGCATGGTTCGCGCTTATGCGATCCCGGCGATGGAGAACGTGGCGCTCTGGCATGAGCGCGATATCTCGCACTCGTCGGTCGAGCGCATGATCGGCCCGGACGCGACCATCACGCTCGACTTCGCGCTTAACCGTCTCGCCGGACTGATCGAGCAGCTTGTGGTCTATCCGGAAAACATGAAGCGCAATCTCGAGATGTTCGGCGGTCTCGTACACTCCGAGCGGGTGCTGCTCGCGCTCGCGCGCAAAGGTATGGCCCGTGAAGACGCCTACCGCCTCGTGCAGCGCAACGCGATGAAGACCTGGGATGCCGGTGCCGACTTCCAGCAATCGCTTAAAGCCGATGCGGACGTCGCAAAGCTCCTGAGTGCGGCGGATATCGACGCCTGCTTCGATCTCGGCCATCACCTCGCAAACGTCGATGTGATCTTCGCGCGCGTCTTCGGCAAAGCCTGACGCAAAATAATAAGGGCGGCTCGAAAGCCGCCCTTGTTCTTAGTTGTCCTGTTTCTTCTTCTGCTCGGCAGGCGGCGCCTTCTTCTGCTGAGGCTGAACGCTTCGCTGCTGCTGCTGCTGAATTTGCGGCGGCGGAGCCTTCTGTTGCGGCTGCACGTTGCGCTGCTGCATCTGCGGCGGCGGGCCCTTCGGCTGCTGGTTCTGCTGCTGCATCTGCGGCTGCACATTGCGTTGCTGCATTTGCGGCGGCGGACCCTTGGGCTGCTGGTTCTGCTGCTGGAACTGCGGCGGCGCGCCCGTACCTTTCTGCTGCCAGTTCTTCTGCTGCTGGTTCTGTTGCTGGTTCTGCTGAATCTGCGGCTGAACCTTCTGCTGTTGCTGCAACTGCGGCGGCGTGCCGGTGCCTTTCTGCTGCCAGTTCTTCTGCTGCTGATTCTGCTGAATCTGCGGCTGTACGTTCTTCTGCTGCTCGACCGGCGGCGTACCCTTCTGCGGCAGCGACTTCTGCTGCAGGTTTTGCTGCTGCTGCAGATTCTTCTGCTGTTGGATCTGCGGCGGCGTGCCCGTGCCCTTCTGCTGCCAGTTCTTCTGCTGCGGGTTCTGGATCTGCGGCTGAACCGTCTGCTGCCGTGTGATCTGATTCTGGTCGCGCAGCCGCTGGCGCAAGAGGTCGCGGTTGTTGTTGTTGCGAAGCGCGCGGGACTCCGCACGGTTGTGTGTGACCGCCTGCGAGATGGCGCGGTTGTGGCCGGCCGCCGCCGAGTTCTGCGGATTGTGGAAGCTGATGCCGGAGACCGCGCGGCTATGCCGGCGAGCCTGCGACTCCGCGCGCGAGTGCACGACCGCCCTAGAATTGTAACGGCCGTGGAAGCCGCCATAGTAGCGGAAGCCAAAGGTCGGCCCGTACATATAATTGAGCGTGTCGTCGTAATAGTAGCCTTGGAAGACCCTGACGTAAGGCGGCGGCGGAGCGGGACCGAACACCTGCGGCGGGTAATACTGCCCTTCGCCGAGGCCGATCACCTCGCGATTCATAAAGCCCTGAAACTCTTCCCAGGTGACTTCGCACCACAGATCGTCGCAGCGCTGCACATCGACGACCGTACCTTCCGGCACGACGACCTGCACCGGATACTCGATACCCGGGCCCCAGCGCAGATTGACATTGGCAGGCAATACGATCGGTGCCGCGGATGCGGCTGTCGCGGTAAGGAAAAATGCAGCGGCTGCAAGAACCGTGCGTTTCGTAAACATCGGCGTTCCTCTCTCAGGCGCGAATTCACGCCATCATCGAACGTCGAATATAGTTCTTCTGTTCCGGTTTTACTCGTGAATTCGCGGCAACCTAGGTGAACGGTTATTCAGCACGAACGCAGCCCGTTCGCGCGGATTCTGCCGAGCCGGCTGATGTTTACTTGCCCGCCTTGATTTCGGCGGCGGCCTCGACCAGCAGCGTGTCCATCTTCGCGCGGATGTCGGCGTCGGAAATGCCCTGCTTGCCCTTGGCGTCGAGATCGCCGCGCACCTTGCGGAAAACGTCGTCGTCGCCGGCTTCTTCGAAGTCCGCCACGACGACGGATTTTGCGTAGGCTTCGGCCTCCGCGCCGGTCAAACCGATTTGGTCCGCGACCCATGCGCCGAGCTTGCGGTTACGGCGCGCGGTCGCCTTGAACTTCTGCTCCTCGTCGAGCGCAAACTTCTTTTCGAAGGCTTCTTCACGCTTGTCGAAAGTGCTCATCGGCCGCCGTTGCTCCCGAATTCCCTGAATGCCGCCGTTGAATATAGGCCGCCCCACCCTATTTCAACTGCGGCAATCGGCCATGCGAAAGCCTACGGATCGGAGGCTATTTGTGTTGGCGAAACCGATCAGATAGGGTCGAAACGAGCAGGAAAGACGGGCGGAGTCGTCCGCTTGAGGCTCCAGAAAACCCGGTTTTCCAGACGATTCTAGCCAGCGTACGCCCGGAGTTCCGGTTCGAAATGGATTTTTTGAAGCCACGGTACACACGCATGAGCCGCCGCCGCCGCATCTATGAAGGCAAGGCCAAGGACCTTTTTGAAGGCCCCGAGCCCGGAACGCTGGTCCAGTATTTCAAGGACGACGCCACCGCATTCAACGCAAAGAAACACGAGATCGTCGACGGCAAAGGCGTACTCAACAACCGCATCTCGGAATTCGTATTCCAGAAGCTGAACGAGATCGGCGTGCCCACGCACTTCGTGCGCCGCCTCAACATGCGCGAGCAACTGATACGCGAGGTCGAGATCATCCCGCTCGAAGTCGTGGTGCGCAACGTTGCCGCCGGCTCGCTCGCAACCCGCCTCGGTCTCGAGGAAGGCATGCAGCTGCCGCGCTCGATCATCGAGTTTTACTACAAGAGCGACAAGCTCAACGACCCGATGGTTTCCGAAGAGCACATCACCGCCTTTGGCTGGGCCACGACGCAGGAAATCGACGACGTGATCGCACTCGCGATCCGTGTGAACGATTTCCTCTCGGGCCTCTTCCTCGGCGTCGGCATCCGGCTCGTAGACTTCAAGATGGAGTGCGGAAGGCTCTGGGATAACGACATGGTCCGCATCGTCGTCGCCGACGAGATCAGCCCGGATAGCTGCCGTCTTTGGGACATCAAGACCTCGGACAAGCTCGACAAGGACCGCTTCCGCCGCGATATGGGCGGGCTGATCGAGGCCTATACCGAAGTCGCACGTCGGCTTGGCATCATCTCGGAGAACGAGCCGCCGCAGGGCACCGGCCCCGTGCTGGTGAAAAGCTGAGGCAGTTGTCTGCTCGTGCCGTATTTCTGATGTGGATGTTTGGCGGGGGCGATTGCCCCCGTCTGCTTTTGCGCTAAACGGTTCTGAAGAGAGGACTTGCTATGAAAGCCCGCGTCACCGTCACCCTGAAGAACGGCGTGCTCGACCCGCAGGGCAAGGCCATCGAAGGCGCGCTGAAGTCGCTGGGCATCGAAGGCGTCGAAAGCGTCCGCCAGGGGAAAGTGTTCGAAATCGAACTCAAGGACGGAGATAAAGCGAAGGCCGAGGCCGCGCTGAAAGCCGCCGCCGACAAATTGCTCGCGAACACCGTCGTCGAGAATTATCGCGTCGAGGTGTTGAGCTAAGCCGATGAACGCCGCCGTCGTTCTCTTCCCCGGCTCCAATCGCGAAGGCGACGTTGCAAGCGCGATCAAGCGCATCTCGGGCAAGGCCGCGAATATCGTCTGGCACGCGGACAGCGAGCTGCCCGCGAACACCGATCTCGTCGTGCTGCCCGGCGGCTTCTCCTATGGCGACTACTTGCGTTGCGGGGCCATTGCCGCCCGCGCGCCGATCATGAACGCGGTGCGCGCGCATGCGGAGCGCGGCGGGCTGGTGCTCGGCATCTGCAACGGCTTTCAGATTCTTTGCGAGTCCCAGCTGCTTCCCGGCGTGCTCCAGCGCAATGCGCAGCTTCGCTTCATGTGCAAGGAAGTCTACTTGCGCGTCGAGCGCTCCGACACGCCTTTTACGCGCCGCTACAACGCGGGCGACATCCTGAAAATTCCGGTCGCGCATGGCGAAGGCAACTACACGGCGGACGAGGAAACCATCAAGCGTCTGGAAGGCGATGGCCGCGTGCTATTCCGCTATGTCTCGCCCGAGGGCAAAACCGATCCGGCATGGAATTACAACGGCGCGACGAATGCGATCGCCGGCATCCTCTCCGAGAAGCTGAATGTGCTCGGCCTGATGCCGCATCCCGAAAATCACGTCGATCCCGCGATCGGCCCCACGGATGGCCGCGGTCTGTTCGAAAGCATCAAGACCGTCCTGGAGGCGGCGTGAATATTTCCAACACCGTCAAGATCACGCCCGAACTCGTCGCCGAACATGGCCTGAAGCCCGACGAGTACGAGCGGATTCTGAAACTGATCGGACGCGAGCCCTCGATCACCGAGCTCGGCATCTTCTCCGCAATGTGGAACGAGCATTGCTCGTACAAATCCTCGAAGGTGCACCTGAAGACGCTGCCGGTCACCGGCAAGATCGTCATTCAAGGCCCCGGCGAAAACGCCGGCGTCATCGACATCGGCGACGGTCTCGCCTGCGTCTTCAAGATGGAGAGCCACAACCACCCCTCCTTCATCGAGCCCTATCAGGGGGCGGCGACGGGTGTCGGCGGAATCCTGCGCGACGTCTTTACCATGGGCGCGCGGCCGATCGCGTGCCTGAACGCGCTTCGCTTCGGTTCACCCGATCACCCGAAGACGCGCCATCTCGTATCCGGTGTCGTCGCGGGCATCGGCGGCTACGGCAACTCGTTTGGTGTTCCCACCGTCGGCGGTTCGGTCGGATTCCATTCGCGCTACGACGGCAATATTCTCGTGAACGCGATGGCGGTCGGCATCGCGGAAACCGACAAGATTTTCTACGCGAAAGCGACCGGCGTTGGATTGCCGGTCGTCTACCTCGGCTCGAAGACGGGGCGCGACGGCATCCACGGCGCGACCATGGCGTCCGCCGAATTCGGCGAAGGCGCCGAAGAGAAGCGTCCGACCGTGCAGGTAGGCGATCCGTTCTCCGAAAAGCTCCTGTTGGAGGCCTGCCTCGAAATCATGGCCAAAGGCTGCGTCGTCGCCATTCAAGACATGGGTGCCGCAGGCCTCACCTGCTCTGCGGTCGAAATGGGTGCGAAGGGCGATCTCGGCATCACGCTCGATCTCGAGAAGGTGCCGGTGCGCGAAGACGCCATGACGGCCTACGAGATGATGCTGTCGGAGAGTCAGGAGCGCATGTTGATGGTGCTGAAGCCCGGCAAGGAAGCCGAGGCGGAAGCCATCTTCAAGAAGTGGGGCCTCGACTTCGCGATCATCGGCCACACAACCGACACGCTTCGTTTTCTCATCCGCCACAACGGCGATGAAATGGCGAACCTGCCGATCAAGGAGCTTGGCGATCAGGCGCCGGAATACAATCGCCCCTTCACGGAATCGAAGAAGCTCCCTGTAATCGAAGCCGCCTCCGTGCCTGCTCCGCTCTCGCTCGGCGAAGCGCTGGAAAAACTCGTCGCCTCCCCCGACCTCTGCTCCAAGCGCTGGGTCTGGGAGCAGTACGACCATTTAATCCTCAACAACACCGTGCAGCGTCCGGGCGGCGATGCCGCGGTCGTCCGCGTGCAAGAAGGTCCGAAGGCGCTTGCGATCTCGACCGACGTAACGCCGCGCTATTGCGAAGCTGACCCCTTCGAAGGCGGCAAGCAGGCGGTCGCCGAATGTTGGCGCAATATCACCGCCGTCGGTGCGACCCCGCTTGCGATCACGGACAACCTGAACTTCGGCAATCCCGAGCGGCCCGAAATCATGGGCCAGTTCGTCGGCTGCATTCGCGGCATCAAGGAAGCGTGTCTCGCGCTGAATTTCCCGGTCGTGTCGGGCAACGTCTCGCTCTACAACGAGACGCAGGGCCGGGGAATTTTGCCGACGCCCACCATCGGCGGCGTCGGCCTGCTCGCCGACTTCAATAATTCGGCGACGCTCGCCTTCAAGGCATCGGGCGAGGCGATCGTCGTGCTTGGCGACACCGCGGGCTGGCTCGGCCAGTCGGCGTATCTCGCGACCGTAATAGGCCGCGAGGACGGC
>JAGXQU010000095.1 GCA_018335895.1 Hyphomicrobiales bacterium
GATCGCCGCCTCAAGCCGGCGGCGGGTCGTCCAGCGCTTGGCGCGGGCCGCGCAGACGTTCCCGACTTGACTGGAGATCAGCCGGAGCCTGCGGGAATGGAAGGCGTCGCCCAGTGGCACATTGACCATCCCGGTCCCGAACCAGCTTGCCTCCACGATGGTGCCTTCGACGCCGGCGAGCTTCAGCGCGAGCGAAAGTCCGTTGGCCGAGGCGGTTGTATGGATCACGAGGTCGGCTTCGCCCGGCGCCTCGTCAGGCAGCGCAAAGCGGATGCCGAAGTGCTCGGCGATGGCCTTCCGGGACGGCTCGATATCGACCAGCGTTACCCGTGCCCCGGGCAGACGGGCCGCGAGCGAGGCCACCAGCATTCCGACGATACCGCCGCCAACGATGACGATGTCGTCGGCCGGTTGGGCGCCGCCGTCCCAAAGGATATTGAGCGCTGTCTCCATGTTGGCAGCGAGCGTCGCCCGCCGCGGCGGGACGTTTCCCGGAATAATGAACGCCCGTTCAGCCGGAACGACGAAGCGATCCTGATGCGGGTAAAGAACGAAGACGTTTTTGCCCTGAAATTCGGCAGGGCCTTGCTCAACTACGCCGACGGCCGAGTAACCGTATTTAACCGGAAAGGGGAATTCGCCCTCCTGGGCGGGAGCCTTCATTCGGCTCCATTCCCCCTCGGGCACTTTGCCTTCGAAGATCAATCGTTCGGTACCCCGGCTTAGGCCGGAATAAAGCGTACGGACCAGAACCGCGTTCGCATCCACATCACCGATTGTTGCAGGACGTAACTCGGCTTTGCCCGGCGCCACGTACCAGAGTGCGAGGGCGGCATTGTCCTTAGGTTTAACGGTTGAGTTCACGAACAGGGCCTTAGCAAATATTTCGAGACGCGCTACCAATTAGCGGGTTTTCGCCACGGATTTGTACCGGTTGTCGGCGAGAAGGCGCTAACGCGCAAGCAGGGGACGTCTTTACCAAACATGTCAATTGAAACCACTTCCGCCGAGGCCAAAACGGCCGCCGGCGTCGCTATCAGTGCGGCGAATCCGGGAACCGGCGAAACCACACCGACGGGAACGCAGTCGGTCCAGCTCATCACCCGCCGCCGCATCATCTTCGCCTTCCTGTCTGCATCCCTGATGCTCGGGATGGCGGTCTGGCTGATCCAGATCCTTGCCCATGACGGGTTTGGCATTCTGGACTTCCTGCTGCTCGCCTGCTTCCTGACTTACGTTCCCTGGATCGCAATCGGCTTCTGGAATTCGGCCATCGGATTCTTCTTCATGAATCTCGTGAAGAACCCGGTGCCCAAGATCACGCCGGTCGTTCTGAAAGCGAACGACGGCGATCCGGTTTTCGTGCGTTCTGCGATCACGATGACGGTTCGCAACGAAGATCCGGCCCGCGCTTTTGCGCGCCTTCGTGTCATCAAGAAGAGCCTCGACAAGACCGGACAGGCCGACAAGTTCGACTTCTTCGTGCTCTCGGACACCAACCGCGATGATGTTGCGAAACTCGAGCAGGCCGCTGCCGATGCCTGGGCGAAAGAGTTTCCGGGCGTATCGAAGCTCTATTACCGCCGCCGCGACAGCAATGTCGGCTACAAGGCCGGCAATATCCGCGACTTCTGCGAGCGCTGGGGCAAGAACTACGAGTTGATGGTTCCGCTCGATGCGGACTCGATCATGACCGGCGAAACCATCGTCCGCATGGTCCGCATTCATCAGGCCAATCCGCGCCTTGGAATCCTCCAGAGCCTGATTGTCGGCATGCCGAGTTCGAGCTTCTTTGCTCGCGTGTATCAGTTCGGCATGCGCCACGGCCTGCGCGCCTATATCTCGGGCTATGCGTGGTGGCACGCCGATTGCGGCCTGTTCTGGGGCCATAACACCACGATCCGCATCCAGCCATTCTACGAGTATTGCAAACTTCCGTTGTTGCCCGGCAAGCCGCCGTTCGGCGGCCACATCCTTTCGCACGATCACATCGAGGCGATGATGATGCGCCGCGCGGGTTTCGAAGTGCGCGTGATTCCGGAAGAGGCCGGTTCGTTCGAGGAAACCCCGCCGACGCTGCTCGATTTCGAGGCGCGCGACGTGCGCTGGGCCAACGGCAACCTGCAGTATCTGAAGCTGCTGAATATGCCCGGCTTGCAGCCGGTGAGCTGGATTCAACTGCTGATGGCGATCCAGATGTTCATAGGCCAGGGCGCGGTCGTGCTCTTCGCCATTCTTGCTGCGCTCGCACTTGCCATTGCTCCGGCTTCGTCCGCGGAAACTTTCCCGGTCTGGTCGGCGCTCGGCTTCTACGCGCTCTTTATCTTCCTGTTCATCGCGCCGCGCATATTCGGGGTCTTCGACGCGCTTTGGCGTTCGGCCGCGCGCTATGGCGGCGTGGCCAGGCTATTCCTCGGCGGCGCGATCGACATGGCGTTTACTTTCGTTCACGCGCCGTTGCAGATGTTCGCGGCGAGTTACTTTATGGTGGCCGCGCTGTTCGGCCGGAAGACGAAGTGGGACGGCCAGCAGCGCGACGGCTATCGCGTACCGTGGAAGGCCGCGGCGAAAACCTTCATGCCGCACACGATACTCGGGCTCGGGTTGCTTCTGTTCGTGCTGCTGGTCTCGCCGCAGTCCGCGATCTGGTTCGTGCCGTTCGTGTTCGGCCTGATCGTCGTCATCCCGTTCGCGGTCTATACTTCGGACACGCGGCTCGGTGCCTGGGCTGAACGCAACAGGTTCTGCGCGATGCCGGAGGAGTTCGACATGCCCGAGGAGATCCGCGCGGTGCAGGCAACGGCAGCCTAGCGATGCTGGCATGGCTTACAACGGGGCGGGCGATTCTTCGCTCGCTCCGTATTTATTATGGCGACCGCGGCCGCAACCGGAAGATGGATGCGATGTACGCCCGCTTTCTGAAGGCGGGCGATCTCGCGTTCGACGTCGGTTCGCATGTCGGCGACCGTGCCGGATCGTTCCTTCGGCTGGGCGCGAAGGTCGTCGCGGTGGAGCCGCAGCCCGCGCTTGGCTCGGTGTTGAAGCTCTTTTACGGCCGCAACCCGAACTTCACGCTGGTGCGCGCCGCGATCGGCGGGCACGAAGGCGAGATCGAGCTGAGGCTGAACACGCGCAATCCGACGGTGGCGACCGCGTCCGAAGACTTCATCAAGTCGGCGGACGCCGCTCCTGGGTGGGAGGGCCAATCGTGGGACGACAGGATCAAGGTGCCCTTGACCACGCTCGACGCGTTGATCGCGCGCCACGGCAAGCCGGCCTTCGTGAAGATCGACGTCGAGGGTTTCGAGGATGAGGTACTTTCCGGTCTATCTGCGCCGCTCCCCGCGCTCTCGATCGAGTTCACGACGATCCAGCGCAACGTGGCGCTGACCGCAATCAAGCGTCTCGCCGGGACAGCGCCGTACCGCTTCAACGCGGCTTTGGGAGAAAGTCAGGTGTTCGCCCACCCTCGGCCGCTCTCCGCGGAAGAGATGTGCCGCTGGATTTCGGAGCTTCCGATGGAAGCGAACTCCGGTGACATTTATGCTGCGCTCGATAGCGCAGCGCTCTCGGCCAATCCTTCAAGCTGATCCCGTAAATATGCATGGGGTGACCGCAAACCCCGGCCTATTTATAGGCTAACCAGACGACGATGGCCGCCCATGCGGCCCGGAGGAAACATGGCCGACGTCATTCCCTATAACCGCGAAGAAAAAAGCGCACAGCCGCCGTCGCTTTATATGCCCTATAAATCGACCGAGTTCCGCGCGCCGAAGCAGCCGCTCGTCATTCTCCCGCACACGCTCTCGGAAGTCACCGGCCCGGTCTATGGCCACGGCCGCGTGCTTCCGATCGACGCCGACCTGACGAAGCAGCATGCTGGCGAGCCCTTGGGCGAGCGCATCGTCGTCAGCGGCAAGGTGCTCGACGAGAACGGCCGCCCCGTTTCGAACACGCTCGTCGAAGTGTGGCAGTGCAACGCCGCAGGCCGCTACATTCATGCGCGCGACCAGCATCCCGCGCCGCTCGACCCGAACTTTTCGGGAGCAGGGCGCGTTGTGACCGACGCCGAAGGCAACTACAAATTCACGACCATCAAGCCCGGCGCCTATCCCTGGCGCAATCATCCGAACGCGTGGCGCCCAGCGCACATTCATTTCTCGCTGTTCGGGCCGAGCTTCATCAATCGTCTGGTGACTCAGATGTATTTTCCGGGCGATCCGCTGTTCGCGTTCGATCCGATCTATCAGGGCATTCCGGACGTGAAGGCGCGCGAGCGCATGGTGAGCCGCTTCGATATGGACACAACGGTGCCCGAATGGGCGCTCGGCTACAAATTCGATATCGTATTGCGCGGACGCAACGCGACGCCGATGGAGGACTGATCGTGAGTAAACAGCGTTTTGGTCAGACCCCATCGCAGACGGTCGGTCCGTTCTTTCATTTCGGATTGCCCTACGAGAACGACAACAACCTGATTGTCGGTGACGCGCAGGGACAGCGGATCGTCGTCGAAGGCCGCGTAATAGACGGGCAGGGCGAGCCAGTTCCGGATTGCATGCTCGAAATCTGGCAGGCGAACGCCGCCGGGAAATACGACCATCCTGAAGATACGCAGGACAAGTCGGTGGATCGGGGCTTCCACGGATTTGGGCGCTGCTCGACCGACAAGGACGGCATCTTCCGCTTCCACACCGTGAAGCCGGGCGCCGTTCCGGGGCCGGGCAATACGTTGCAGGCGCCGCATCTTGTGACGTTCGTGTTCGGTCGCGGCATGCTGAAGCAGCTGCTCACGCGCATCTACTTCGAGGATGAAGCGCACAACGTGAACGATCCCGTGCTTGGGCTGGTGCCGAACGCGCGCCGTTCGACGCTGATCGCGGGAAAAACCGGGCCTGCGACCTACAAGCTGGACATTGTATTGCAGGGCAACGGCGAGACGGTCTTCTTCGACTACTGAGATCGCGTGCTGCGGCTTCCCGCCGCTGCAACTTCAGAGAATCGCTTTTGCAAACCGGCGACACCGATTCGCGCTTTTGGCGCGGATCGGTCCTGAATCGTGCGAGTGATAGGGAAATCAAATCGGATTTGTCCCGTTCACGCTGCTTTTTCCGATTCACAATGGGGCATCGGCCCATTTCTCGGCACGCACGAGTTGAGATGCTGCAACGCAAGATAAATCAGCGCTTGCGACCGCATTGCGGGTTTTGCAAGATTGTTTGAGCGCCAACATGCGCTGTCACGGAACGCGGCGAAGACCGCGGCTCGGCTTTCTGTATTGGGAGGCCGTTCTTAGGGAGGACTTTTTCTATGCCGAACAAAAATGGTTCGGGCGCGCCTGTAGCTGGCCGCCGGAAATTCTTGAAAACCGCCGGCTTGACCGGCGCTGCAGCGGTCGCAACGGTTGCGATGCCGCAGATTTCGCGTGCTCAGACGACCACGCTGCGTTTGCAGACCTCGTGGCCTGCGACCGACATCTTTACGGAAATGGCCCAGCAGTACATCGAGCGAGTAAACTCGATGGCGGGCGGCCGTCTCAAGATCGATCTTCTGCACGGTGGTGCGGTCGTTCACCCGTTCCAGGTGTTCGACGGCGTCAGCGGCGGCCAGATCGACATGGCCCACACGGTGACCGTGTACTGGTATGGTAAGCATAAGGCCGCGTCACTGTTCGGCACCGGTCCGGTGTTCGGCTTCAACGCGAACGAAGGTCTCGGCTGGATTTATAACGGCGGCGGTAAGGAACTGTTCGACGAACTCCAGACCAAGATCATGAAGGTCAACATCAAGTCCTTCTTCGCGATGCCGATGCCGACCCAGCCGCTCGGCTGGTTCAAGAAGGAAGTGAAGTCGGCTGCCGACATGAAGGGTCTGAAGTACCGCACCGTCGGTCTGGCGGCGGACCTGTTCCAGGCAATGGGTCTTGCGGTTGCGCAGCTTCCGGGCGGCGAAATCGTTCCGGCGATGGAGCGCGGCGTGATCGACGCGTTCGAGTTCAACAACCCGACCTCGGATCGCCGCTTCGGCGCTCAGAACGTTGCGAAGAACTACATGCTTGGTAGTCACCACCAGGCAACCGAATACTTCGAAATCATGATCAACCGCACGAAGTTCGAAGGGCTCGCGAAAGAGCAGCAGGCGATCATTCAGTACTCCGCGGAAGCTGCTTCTTCGGCCAACGAATGGAAGGCCATGGATCAGTACTCGAAGGACCTTCAGGAACTGATCTCGAAGGAAAAGGTGAACGTGGTTCGCACGCCGCAGGACGTCTTCGACACGCAGATCAAGGCGTGGGACGGGCTCATCGCCCAACTCGGCAGTGATCCGTTCATGAAGAAGGTCATGGACTCGCAGAAGGAGTGGGTACGCCGCGTCGTGTACTACAACACGCTGAATGCGACGGACTACGTCGGCGCCTTCAACCATCACTTCCCAGGCGTCCTGAAAAAGGCGTAAGCCGAAGAAACCTGGGGAACATACCCTGTAGAAGTGGGGAGGGCGGCGCCGACATGCGCCGCCCGACCCACATTCTGGAGACTAAACGCGTATCCTGCGCGTAAAAAAATAGGGATAGCGAGGGGCGTCGGCATGAATCGGCTATTACTCTTTATCGACGGGATCAGCACGTGGGTCGGAAAGTCTTTCGGCTGGCTGATTCTGATTCTGACGCTTGGCGTCAGTTACGAAGTCTTTGTCCGCTACGTCCTTCGCGCGCCTACGACATGGGCGTTCGACTTTTCCTACATCACCTACGGCGCGCTGTTTCTGATGGCGGGGCCTTACGCACTCTCGCGGAATGGTCACGTGCGCGCGGACGTCTTCTACCGCTTCTGGCAGCCCAGAACGCAGGCGAGGATGGATCTTCTTCTCTACGTCCTCTTTTTCCTTCCGGGCGTCGCCGCTTTCATCTACTCGGGCTGGAACTATGCCGCGATGTCGGTTCGCTTTCGCGAAGTCAGCATTTTCAGTCCAGCCGGAATTCCGATCTACCCGCTGAAGGCGCTGATCCCGGCCGCCGGCGTGCTGTTGTTACTGCAAGGCATTGCCGAAATGATCCGCTGCATCAGGACAATCGAATCGAACGAATGGCCGCAGCGGCTGCATGACGTCGAAGAGACCGAGAGTATAATTCTTCAAGAAAAACGCATCCACGCCGCCGAGCAGGAAGCTGCCGCGCAGTCGGGTTCGAAGGGGGCTTGAGCCATGACTGATCCGCAAGTCGGCATGCTGATGCTGGGACTGTTTATTTTCATCATCATGCTTGGTTTCCCGATCGCGTTCACGCTGATCGCGATGGGCGTGGCCTTTGGTTTCTACGCCTATTACGTGCCCGGCCAGGAGATCGTTCAAAACCGGGTATTCACGCTACTCGTACAAAAAGCTTTCGAGGTCACATCGAGTGACGTTCTGACGGCGGTCCCGTTATTTCTCTTTATGGGATACGTGGTCGAGCGCGCGAACATTCTCGATCGTCTCTTTCATGCGCTCCAGCTCTCGATGAAGAACGTGCCGGGGTCGCTTGCTGTCGCGACCATGATCACCTGCGCGATGTTTGCTACCGCGACCGGAATCGTCGGCGCGGTCGTGACCTTGATGGGCCTGTTGGCGTTTCCGGCAATGTTGCGCGCGGGCTACGACGTGAAGTTGTCCGCCGGCGTCATTTGCGCGGGCGGATGTCTCGGCATTCTGATCCCGCCGAGCATTCTCCTGATCGTTTACGCGGCGACCGCCGGCGTGTCCGCTGTCAAGCTCTATGCTGCAGCATTCATCCCGGGGTTCTTGCTTGCCGGGCTTTACGTCGTCTACATCATCGCCCGCGCCATGATTAATCCTTCGCTGGCGCCGAAACTTCCTCCTGAACAGACGAATGTGCCGACAAAGGACGTTTTATGGGCGCTGGCAACTTCGTTCCTGCCGCTGGCGCTGCTGATCGTTTCGGTCCTCGGCGCAATCCTGTTCGGGCTGGCAACGCCTTCAGAGGCGGCGGGTGCCGGTGCGCTTGCAAGCTTGGTTCTCGCTTTCGCGTACCGGGCGCTGAACTTCACGATGTTGCGGGATTCCGTCTATCTGACGGCCCGCGCGACCGCGATGGTTTGCTACCTGTTCATCGGTTCCTGGACCTTCTCGGCGGTGTTCGCGGTGCTCGGCGGACAGCAGGTCGTCGAGCAGTTCTTCCTCTCCCTGAACCTCTCGCAGACCGGCTTCCTGATCCTTACGCAGGCGCTGATTTTCCTCCTGGGCTGGCCGCTTGAATGGACCGAGATCATCATCATCTTCGTTCCAATCTTCCTGCCGCTCCTGGACGATTTCGGTGTGGATCCAATCTTCTTCGGAATCCTGGTCGCGCTGAACACGCAGACAGCGTTCAATACCCCGCCGGTTGCGATGGCCGCCTTCTATCTGAAGGGCGTCTCGCCGCCGCACGTCAAACTTGCAGACATCTTCAGCGGCTCGCTGCCATTCGTGTTCATGGTCTTTGCCACCATGGTGCTGGTCTACATCTTTCCGGGACTGGCATTGTGGCTGCCGAATTACCTCTACACGCCGCGCTAACCAAGCACGTGTAGCGAGTGAAGATGAGTCTGTATGGACTAGGTCTCGCACAGGCGGCCGAGGAAATCCGCGAAGGCAGGATTACCTCGGCCGAGCTTGTCGCGGATTGTCTTGCCCGCATCGATGAAGTGGAGCCCAAGGTTCAGGCCTGGGTTCATCTCGACCGTGAGCACGCGCTCTCGCAAGCGAAACGGCTCGACGATTTGCGTGCACACGGCAATGCTGTGGGGCCGCTTCATGGCGTGCCGATCGGTATCAAGGATGTGTTCGACACCTCCGACTATCCGACGGAGTTGGGCTCGCCGATTTGGGCCGGCCGCACACCCCGGAAGGACGCCGCCGCAGTCGCGATGCTGCGCGCGGCCGGTGCGGTCATCATGGGCAAGACCGTCTCGACCGAGTACGCGTTCTACAGTCCCGGAAAGACCAAGAATCCTTTCGACCCGGCGCGCACGCCGGGAGGCTCATCCAGCGGATCGGCCGCTGCGGTCGCAGCAGGGGCGGTGCCGGGGGCGATCGGCTCGCAAACCAACGGTTCTGTTATTCGTCCGGCGTCTTATTGCGGCGTCGTCGGCTTCAAGCCCAGCCATGGCATGATTCCGCGGACCGGTGCGCTGCTTCTGTCCCGCGCGCTGGATCATGTAGGAGTATTCGCCCGGTCTGTTCCCGATGCGGCCTTGCTTGCGCAGGTCATGTTCGGTTTCGACCGCGAAGATCTGGACACGCAGCCGGTCGCAAGACATTCGCTGCTCGATGTTGCGAAGTCCAAACCTCCGCTGCCGCCGCGTTTTGCCTTGGTGAAGACCGCGGCCTGGAAAGACACGGAGCAGGTGACCCGCGACGCCTTCGGCGAACTGATCGAGGCGCTTGGCGAGAACGGCGCTGAAGTGGAGCTCGGCCAGAGCCACGAGGCCGCATTCGGTTTCCATCGCACGATCATGGATGTCGAAATGGCCCGCAATCTGCACCGCGACTATGAGCAAAGCTCGTCGGCCATGAGCCCCGTGCTGCGTGAATTGATCGAGCGCGGCAGGACCTACAAGGCAGTGGATTACATGACAGCGCTCGAATCGATCGGGCTGTTGCGCGGCACGCTCGATGAGGTATTCGGCGAGTTTGACGCGATCATTACGCCCTCCGCGGCAGGCGTAGCGCCGCTGGGACTTGAGAGTACCGGCAACCCGATCTTCTGTACGCTTTGGACCTATCTGGGCCTGCCTGCGATCACCGTGCCTTTGATGAGCGACGAGCAAGGCCTGCCGATTGGCGTACAACTCGTCGGAAAATACGGAAACGATGCAAGACTATTGCGCTCGGCCAACTGGCTGGTTCAAACTCTCGGCGGCAAGCCGCAGAAAAGCCGGAAGCGCTGACGCTGGGATCACAAGAGGGTATTTGCGATGTTGAACAATATCATCGGCGGCATCATCGGTATCGGAGGCCTTGGCCTGTTCCTCGGCATCATGCTGTTCCGGGTGCCCGCGCTTCCTCTCATCATCATTTGCGTGGGCGTGATGGCCCTGCTCGTATGGGATCTCCTGCTCGCCCTTCGTCAAGAGACCGAAAAGCGCAATAGCTGACTACTGCACGCGGTTTCCCGAGATCGTGAGTTGCGCATATTGAGCGGGTTTCTCGGCGGACATATCGTTGGTCACGCGCTTCAGTCCGTCCATGCCGAGGATCGCGCCCATCGTGGTCCCTGAGATCAGGTTGTCCGCGACCAGCGCCGAACCCGCGCCTTTCGAGACCTGTACGGCGATGCCGATACGCGACTGCCGCACGATATTTCCGGTGACGGCTACGTCGCGGAGATACTCCTTCCAGCCCAGCCAGATGCCGGCGACCGGCGCCTTTTCGATCACATTCCCGGAGACGATGGTGTCGGCCTCGACACCGATCCCGATGCCGCGCGCCTCCTGATCGACGAAAGCTTTGCCTCTCGTCACGAGGTTGCGGATCAGATTGCCCTGCACGACCGCGAGGCGTCCGCCGTGGTTGAAATTCGTGACCGAGATGCCGAGCGCGGCGCCGTCGATGGTGTTGTTCGCAATCACCGCGCCTTCGAAGTCGAACTCGGAATAGATCGCGACCTCGCCGAGCGACGAGGCGGAATTTCCCCGTACCTGCAAGTTCGACGCTGCGTTGCCGCGCACCGCGCTGAAAGCGCAGTTCCTGATGCGGTTGTCCGAAACGATCACATTTGCCGCCCGGAAGACGTTGATGCCGTTGCCGTTCTGCCCTGAACCGCCGTCGCGCGCGGCAATGTCCTCGATCCGGTTGCCCGAAACGATAGTGCCGTCGTCGCCCTTCTCGGAGCGCCAGACGAGAATGCCGTTGTTCCCGGCGTTGCGGATCGTGTTGTTGCGGATCGCAAGACCCGTGGCATTGAGCGAAAAGATCGCGGCCTTCAGCGCGCCGGTGAAGACGTTGTTCGAGACTTCGCCATCGCAGCTTTCGAGGAGAAGGCCCGTACCGGCCGTGGAGAGAACGGCGCAGTCGCGCATGACGAAATCGCGTGTGTTGCGGATCGTGAGAAGTCCGCGGTGCTCCGGCAATAGCCGCGAATTTCCGTCGAACGTGAGCCCGGAAAGCGTAATCTGCTCGGCCCGCGAACTTGCGGCCAGCGAAGCGCCATAACCAAGCGCGATGCGCGACGCGCCGGCAATGCCGACGAGGTTTGCGCCCGAAGGCAGCACGAGGTCGCCGGCGCGATAGACGCCGGGCGGAAAGAACAGCGGCACGCGGGATCCGGCGGCCGCGTTGATCGCCTCCTGCAACGCGCGGCTCTGATCGTCGATGCCGTTCGCGCGGACACCGAATTTCGTGACATCCATGCCGAAGCCGCCGCCGGGCGTCGCTGCGGCATACGTCGCGCTCACGGGAGCCGAGACGCCGGTTGCGGTCAGTGCGGCAAGTAACGTGCGGCGGTCGAGGGTCATGATGCGTCTCCGCATGGGAATCCACGGAGAACCGTTTCAAGAAGCGGGCCGGATTAACCGTCCCGGCCCGGGACAAGGCGGGACTTAGCCGCCTCGCTCGCTGCCGTCCACACCGCCGCTTCGCCGGCGCGAACGAGCATGGCGAGAGAAAAGCCGCGAGGGCTCACCTGCGGAACGTGAATGAAGAAGGTTAACGGCGCAGGGGTTCGTTCAGCAGCTGCCGCCAGCGCACGGTAAAAGACCGCGTTGCAGAGATAGCTTCCCGCGCTAATGGACAGTTCTGCCCGCACGCCGGTCGCGCGGATCGCGGCACGCATCCGTATCGCCGGGCCGCGCACGCGCAGAAGCGGAGCACCGCCGGGCAAAAGCTTTGCCGTATTGGGCGTGAAGCGGGCCCGATCCGGATGCAGGAGTGAGGCGCGGTTTCGCGCAATCGTTTCCACGCGAATATGTTTTGTGAGTCCTGCAACACCGAACAGCACGATTGCATCGGGTGCTTTTGCGATCAGCTTCTCCAGCGCCGATCCTGCCGTGCCGTAAGCGGTTTCGAAGATCGCCGTATCGAGCGCAATATTCGCCGCAGGAAAGCGCCGCATTTTTTCGATCTCACGGACGATTTCGGCAGAAGGATTTTTTGGCACGCCCGGGAACGGGCCAAAGCCCGCGACAGCGACACGGACAGGCGGCGCGGCGACCATCAATCCGAAAGGCCGATCAGCTTGGCGAGTTCGTCGGCGGCGAGAGCAGGAGGCAGTTTACCGTCTGCGACCGCCTTCTCGAGCACAGGCACGCGCGCGCGAATTTTTGCGTCCGAGCGGATGCGCTGCTGGAAGTGTTCCTCCACCAGTGTCCACATCCACTTGATTTCCTGCGCGCGGCGTCTTGTAGCGAGACGCCCGGTTTTCAGTTGCCGCTCGCGGTGGGCGATGACGGCTTCCCACAGCGCTCCAACGCCGTCGCCGGTCAGTGCGGAATAGGTGAGTACGGGCGCGGCTTCGTTCTGATCCGACGAGAAAATATGGATCGCGGCTTTCAGCGCACTCGCCGCCGCGCGTGCACGAGGCAGGTTATCGCCGTCGGCCTTGTTCACCGCGATGATGTCCGCGACTTCGAGAATCCCTTTCTTGATGCCTTGCAACTCGTCGCCGGCGCCGGGCAGCATCAGCACAAGAAATACGTCGGTCATCCCGGAAACCGCGATCTCTGACTGGCCGATGCCGACTGTTTCGACGAGGATGACGTCGTACCCAGCCGCCTCGCACAGCAACATCGACTCGCGTGTGCGCGCGGCCACGCCTCCAAGCGTGCCTGCGGACGGCGAGGGCCGGATGAACGCGCTGTCGTCCGTCGAGAGGCGCTGCATGCGCGTCTTGTCGCCGAGGATCGAGCCGCCGGTCTTCGTGGAAGACGGATCGACCGCAAGCACGGCGACCCGGTGGCCGGCGGCGGTCAGGTGCGCGCCGAGCGTATCGATGGAGGTCGATTTGCCGACCCCCGGGACACCCGAAATGCCGACCCGCACGGCCCGCCCGGTTTCGGGCAGGAGTTCGCGCAGGAGCTCCTGCGCCTTGCCGCGATGCTCCGCCTTCTTCGACTCGACGAGCGTGATTGCGCGCGCGAGCGCCGCACGGTCATGGGCGAGAACCCTGCGGGCGAGCTCTGCGATATCCGGAGAAACGCGGGCGGCTTTCGGCATGGCTGCTGTTTACAGCAGATCGTCGAAGTTGGGGAGTTTCGGGTCCGGCGATAGCACCAGCGCCTTTTTGTCGTAGCGGAAGTCCGCGCCCAAAGGCCAGACATTGTCGGGGAACGCACCGATCAGCTGTTCGATGTAGAAGTCGAACATGGGCTCGCGGCAGATCATGTATTTCGTCTGCGCAGCAATATCTTCGCGGTCGATCACGCAGAAGACACGGAGCGACGGCTCGCATTTCAGAAACTCATGCACGGTAACCGGGAGCGTCGGGTAGCCCGCGTGCAGCATGTCGTCGAGGCAGATCACGCCGCGTTCGTGAAGCGTATGGGTTGCAAGCGCCAGATCGTTCGACAGATGCTCGGGCGTGTGCTCGCCGTCGACATGGAAGAAACGGACTTTTTTACCGGGCGCCAGCGCCACAAGGTCCTTCGCGCTGAGCTTCAGGCTGTCGGCGGCGACAACGATCGAGCGGCCGGGAGCGCCATACTTGGCGATATTCTCTTCCAGTTTGGTTTTCACCTTCGGGCTCGGCCAGTGAAACGTGTCGAAGCCGATCGCCTTCTCGTCGCCTGTCAGCGCATGCGAGAGCGCGATGAAATAGCGTCCCGCGAAAGCGCCGATCTCGGCAAAGTGCCCCGCGATACCGTGCTCCGATTGGATACGCATCGTCGCAGCACCGACGGCCGCAGCGAAACGCGACGACATCCCGTGCACCGAGAAGTAGTGGCGTTCGATGTATTCGTCGGCCGCCGCGATGCCGGATTTCAGGGGAGCATTCAAATAATTATTCCGCTGCTGCCCGGTCGTGCCCGAGCTTTTTCGAGAGCGAACGCAGGAGATCTTCTGCGGCCTCTGCGATCACTGTGCCGGGCGGGAAGATTGCTTCGGCGCCTGCGGCCTTCACTTCGGCATAATCCTGCGGAGGGATGACGCCGCCGACCACGATCATGATGTCGTCGCGGCCTTCCTTCTTCAGCGCGGCTTTCAGTTCGGGCACCAGCGTAAGATGTCCGGCGGCGAGAGAAGATATGCCGATGATGTGCACGTCGTTCTCAACCGCCTGACGTGCGGCTTCCGAGGGGGTCGCAAACAGCGGGCCGATATCGACGTCGAAGCCGAGATCGGCGAACGCGGATGCGATCACCTTCTGACCGCGGTCATGACCGTCCTGTCCGACTTTTGCGACTAGGATGCGCGGGCGACGGCCTTCGTCTGCCTCGAACTTTTCGACGAGCTTCTGCACGCGGACGACTGCGTCGGACATATTCCCGACCTCCCGCTTGTAAACGCCGGTGATCGCGCGGATTTCCGCACGGTGCCGGCCCCAGACTTTCTCGAGCGCCATCGAAATTTCTCCGACGGTCGCTTTCGCGCGCGCAGCGTCGACACCGAGGGCAAGCAGATTGCCTTCGCCTGTTTCGGCAGCCTTTGTAAGCGCCTGAAGTTTCTGCGCGAGCAATTTTTCGTCGCGCTCTCCGCGAAGCTGCGTGAGCTTCTCGATCTGGCGCTTGCGCACCGCCGAGTTGTCGACTTTCAGGACTTCGATTTCGGCTTCGCTTTCGGGCTTGTATTTATTGACGCCGATCACCGCCTGCATACCGGCATCGATCCGCGCCTGGGTCTTCGCCGCGGCTTCCTCGATCCTGAGCTTCGGAATGCCGGCTTCGATGGCATTCGCCATGCCGCCGAGATTTTCGACTTCCTGGATGTGATCCCATGCCTTCTTCGCAAGCTCATAGGTGAGCTTTTCGACGTAATAGGAGCCGCCCCACGGGTCTGCGATCCGCGTGGTGCCGCTTTCCTGTTGCAGGAAAAGTTGGGTGTTGCGGGCGATGCGCGCGGAGTAGTCCGAGGGAAGTGCCAGGGCTTCGTCGAGCGCGTTGGTGTGCAGCGACTGTGTGTGTCCTTGCGTTGCTGCCATCGCTTCGATCGCGGTGCGGGTCACGTTGTTGTAGACGTCCTGCGCGGTGAGGGACCAGCCTGAGGTCTGGCAATGCGTGCGCAGCGAAAGCGAGCGCGCGTCCTTCGGATTGAACTCCTTCATCAGCTTCGCCCATAGCAGGCGGGCCGCGCGCATCTTCGCGATTTCCATGAAGAAGTTCATGCCGATCGCCCAGAAGAAGGAGAGGCGAGGCGCGAACTTATCGATGTCGAGACCGGCGGCGATCCCCGCGCGGACATACTCGACGCCGTCGGCCAGCGTATAGGCGAGTTCGAGATCCTGCGTGGCACCCGCTTCCTGCATGTGATAGCCGGAGATCGAAATCGAATTGAACTTCGGCATGTTCTGCGAAGTGTACGCGAAGATGTCCGAGATGATCCGCATCGAAGGTGTCGGCGGATAGATATAGGTATTCCGGACCATGAACTCCTTCAGAATGTCGTTCTGAATGGTTCCGGAAAGCTTTTGCGGCGAAACGCCCTGTTCCTCGCCCGCGACGATGAAGAGCGAAAGCACGGGCAGCACCGCGCCGTTCATCGTCATCGACACGCTCATCTGCTCGAGCGGGATACCCGCGAACAGCGTGCGCATGTCGAGAATCGAGTCGATTGCGACACCGGCCATGCCGACATCGCCGGAGACGCGCGGGTGGTCGCTGTCGTATCCGCGATGCGTCGCGAGATCGAAGGCGATGGAGAGGCCCTTCTGTCCAGCCGCGAGATTGCGGCGGTAGAAGGCGTTGGAGTCTTCCGCCGTCGAGAAGCCGGCATATTGCCGGATGGTCCACGGCTGCGTGACGTACATCGTGGGGTAGGGGCCGCGCAGATAAGGTGCAATGCCCGGCCAGGTGTCGAGGAAGTCGATGCCGGCGAGATCGCGCTCGGAATATTCCGGCTTCACCAGGATTCCTTCCGGCGTAAGCCACGGTTCGGCAGCGCCGGAAGGCGCACTGACATCGCTCTCGCGAAATTGAACCGCTGTGAAGTCCGGCAACTTGCTCATGGCCTTATTTATACCCCGGCGGGCGAGATAATCACGCACTGCAATAATGTTATATATTTCAGTGGTTTAGGTGCACAACCCGGTACCTGACAGTAACAAAAGAAGCGCGGCGTCGGCCTGGAGGGCGCTCGCCCGCTTCATCGAAGTCGAGGCTGAGATCGGTCGCTGGGCGATGCGCGGAGGCCGCCTGCGCGCCTGGATTTATGAATTCGCGCGCATCGGCATCAAGCAGGCATGGGCCTGTCTGTTCGGCGGGCCGATGGTTTCACTGGTTGTCGCGACCACGGGCATGACGCATTACAATTTTGAGTGCGCTTCTTTCAGCGTCGCGATCACATCGCAGCCCGCGAACACGAAGCCGCCGATGCCGGCTGCGTCGTATGCGGCTTCCTTGTCTCCGCCGCGGCCCGCCAGATAAATGGTTGCGCCGTTATCTCTTAGCGCCTTTGCAACGGCTTCCGCCTGCGAGGCGTACACTTCATCCGACGAGCAGATGCAGGCGAGCTTTGCGCCGGAAGCTTTGAATGCCTTCACGGCTTCTTCCGTCGAAGAGAGCCCCTCACTCGGTACGGCCGCGATACCGCCTGCTTCGAAGAAATTGCGCGCGAAGGTCGTGCGTGCGGTGAAGTCGGCCGCCGTGCCGAGATTGACGAGAAATACTTTCGGACGCTCCTTCCTTGCATCTGCGGCATCGCGCAGCGCCTCGAACGGCTCGGCGAAGCGCATACGCGGCAGTGCAAGATTTGGATCGGAGGGGTGCAACTGGTCGAATTCCGGCTTTTCGTCGAGTACCGGTTCTCTCCGCTCATCGATATGCGGAAATTCGCTGACGCCGGTGAGGGGATCCTTGCGTACGGAGATGTTGCCAACCCTGGCCGCGCGGGTCCCTGCGACTTTCCTTTGCAGAGTTCCGGAATTCAGCGCTTCCGCGATGCCGCCTGCCGCTTCGATCGCCTGAAAGAGCGCCCATGCTTTCTCGCACAGTTCTGCGGTGAGGGCTTCGATGCCGCCGGAGCCAGCGGCGGGGTCGCCGACGCGAAACAGATTGGACTCTTCTAAGAGAACGGTCTGCGTGTTGCGCGCAACCCGGCGCGCAAACCCGTCGGGCAGGCCGAGCGCGACGGTGTGAGGAAGAACAGCAATCGCATCCGCGCCGCCCAAGCCCGCCGCCGCCACCGCCATGGTCATTCGCAGCATGTTCACGTTCGGGTCGCGCTTGGTCATCATCCGCCACGCGGTTTCGGCGGAGACGAAGATCGGCTTCGGTTGCAGCGATGACGCTTCTTCGACGCGCGCCCAGAGCTTCCGTAATGCCCGGAATTTCGCAATCGTGAGAAATTGGTCCGCGTCCGCCGCAAGCCGGAAAAATAGTGCGCGCCGCGCATCGTCCAGCGATATGCCGGAAGCTTCCAGCGCACGCATATATTCGATCCCGCAGGCCAGCCCAAAAGCGAGTTCCTGCGCTTCCGAGCCGCCGCTCGCATGCACGATGCGCCCGTCGGCGGCGGCGAGGTGGCGCTTGAAGCCGCGCTGCGTCAGAACCTTGATGAGGGAAGAAAAATGCGGCGCTTTTTCCTTCCAGGACTTTGCTGCGCCGCCGTGATGCGCGATGGCGCCGAGCGGGTCCATGCCGAAGCGGAAATTCGTGTTTGCCGGATCGACCCCGCGCTCTCTTGCGATTTCCGCGAGCCAGAGCGGCGCGTCTTTCGAGGCAGGCCCGATGTCGAGTTCGATATCGGCGGCTTC
>JAGXQU010000096.1 GCA_018335895.1 Hyphomicrobiales bacterium
TTCCGCGGCGTCGGGCGGGAAGAGGCGCAGACCATCAAGCCGCTGAAGATCAGGTACTATCGGGTCCTAGCGGGTGACACGATCGAGCGGCTTGCACGCCGCTCGGCCTTTCCTGACCGGAATCTGGATCGCTTTCTCGTGCTCAACGGATTGCAACGCGGAGCGAAGCTCACGCCCGGCGAACATGTGAAGATCGTTACCGATTAGCGGACAAAGAAAAAGGCCCGGAGCGATCCGGGCCTTTTCTAATATTCATTCTTCCGAATTCTCTCAGGCGGCGGCTTCCTGCTCGTCGCCTTCGGCCTTCGCCTTGTTGCGCGTCGGCGCCTTCATGAGCTGGGCTTCGATCATCTTCGCCGCTTCGGTTTCGGTCACGTCTTCGACCGCCGAAAGCTCGCGGACCATGCGGTCGAGCGCGGCTTCGTAAAGCTGGCGTTCGGAATAGGACTGTTCCGGCTGCGTTTCCGAGCGGAACAGATCGCGCACCACTTCCGCGATCTGAATCAGGTCGCCGGAGTTGATCTTCGCTTCGTATTCCTGCGCACGGCGCGACCACATGGTGCGCTTGATGCGGGCGCGGCCCTTGAGCGTTTCGAGTGCCCTCTTGACGACATCCGGACCCGCGAGCTTGCGCATGCCGACCGAAGCCGCCTTCGAAGTCGGGACGCGAAGCGTCATCTTGTCCTTGGCAAACGAGATGACGAAAAGCTCGAGCTTGTAGCCCGCGACTTCCTGCTCCTCGATGCGAACGATCTGACCGACGCCGTGAGCCGGATAAACGATGTGCTCGTTGGTCTTGAAACCGTGGCGGGTCTGGGTCTTCTTCGGGGTGGTCATTCTGGCTTCTGCTCCTGCACCGGGCATACCGGCCTTACGCGACTAAAGTTCCGTCAGGCGCCAGCTGAGACCCCGCAACGATGCCCATCCCTCGCGCTCCGCATGCTGCGGGGCGTGTGAAAACGGCGTCTGGTACAGGGTTTCGGTCGGGCGGCTCCTCGGAGCGCCCTACATCTTGCGATCAAAACGGGCGACTGTGGGAAATATAGCACAATTTCCCAAAAAATCAATGGTTTGCCGCGCTGCGAGCAAAAACGCAGGCTGAGTATGGTTACCGCGCGGCGGTAGCGGGCTCCAGCGGCCTTAGTCGCCTTCTCCCGGCTTGTCGGAGAAATATTGCTCTTTGCCCTCGACGCCCTCCCAGTCCTTGGCGTCCGCGGGAGCGTCGCGCTTGATCGTGATGTTCGGCCAGACCTTCGCGTATTCGGCGTTCAACGCGATCCATTTCTCCATGCCCGGCACGGTATCGGGCTTGATCGCGTCGGCCGGGCATTCGGGCTCGCAGACGCCGCAATCGATGCACTCGTCGGGATGAATGACGAGCATGTTCTCGCCTTCGTAGAAGCAGTCCACCGGGCAGACTTCGACGCAATCCATGTATTTGCAGCGAATACACTTGTCATTGACGATGTAGGTCATAGCCGGCTCGATCTGGTGGCGGGGTGCGAACTAGCCCATGGCTTCATCTTTGCCAAGCGCGCTCACGCTCTCATATAGATCGCGCGCCGATCCTGCATCAGCCCGGCGCGACAATATGCCGGTCACTTTCAGTACGCGTACACGCAAGGGCAGCGCAATCGTGAGTACGTCGCCGGGCCTTATTGGGCGCGCGGGGGCTTCGGCCCGTTCGCCGTTCACGCGGACATGACCTTCACTGACGAGACTTGCCGCAATCGTGCGCGTCCTGACGATCCGCGCATGCCAGATCCAGCGGTCGAGGCGCTGGGTGGAGACGGTGGTCCCGCGCAACCCTTCGCTCAACCCTTGCCCTTCTTGTCGGCCTCGAGTTTTTCCTTGAGCGCCATGAGCGATGCGAACGGCGAGTTCGGATCGAGCGGCTTTTCCCTGCGCTCGGGACGGGGCTTGAAGGTGCCGCCGTCGCGCTTGCCGCGATCCTTGTTGCGGTCCTTGTTGCGGTCCTTGTCGCGCTCATTGCCGTGTTTTCCGCGCCGCTCGGGATGCCGCTGTTCCGTACCCGCGCTGGCTGCATCTTCTTTCGGTGCGTTGCCTTTGGCTTCCTTGCGGGGCGGACGCTTGCGATCCGGCTTGCGCTGCTCGCGCGGACGGCCCGGACGCCAGACTTCGATCATCGGCACTTCGGCTGCGGACGTTTCTGCTTCCGAAGCAGGCGCGGTCTCAGCTTCTGCCGTCGCTGGCGCTTCGGCCTCGGCGGTCGTTTCCGCATCTTCCTGGACCGGAGCGGCGTCGGCCTGCGCTTCCGTCGCTTCAGCCTCGGGGGCATCGGCGGTAGCCGCTTCCGGCGCGACTTCGGCCGTCGCCTGCTCAGTTGGCTTCTCGGCAGGCTCCGGGCGGCGATCCATGCGATAGCCGAGTGCCTTCAGGATCGATGCAAAGTCGTCGCCGGCGCAGCCGACGAGCGAGGTCATACCGACCGAAACCGTAAAGCCGAAGCCCTCGATCGCGCCTCCGGGCTTTTCGCCCGGCGCGCCCGGCTTCCAGGCAATCGCGGGACGGATGAGATCGGCCAGCCGCTCGAGAATATCCACGCGCACGGCCCGCGTGCCGGCGACGCGATAGCCCGCCGCACGATAGAGCGACTTCGGTATTTCGCGATCGTTCGGGATCGACGTGCGTCCCGAGGAAGCAAGCGCGGGCAATTCGCTCATGCCCTTTTGCGCGAGCCCGCCGTGCTTCAAGGCCCACAAGGTCAGCGCAAGCTGGCGCGGCGCGGGCTTCAACAGCGCGGGCACATAGACGTGATAGGCGCCGAATCGCACGCCGTATTTGCGTAGCTGCGCGCGCGCTTCCTGATCGAGCCCCTTCACTTCATCGGCGACATTCTCGCGATCCAGCACGCCGAGCGATTCCACAAGCTGAAACGCGACGCCGCGCGCCATGCCGGTCACGTCCTCGGCCTTCGCGAGTGCATTCAGCGGCCCGAGCAGTTTTTCGATATGCGCTTCCAGCCAGCGTTCGATCCGGCTTGCCACCTTGTCGCGCGACGGCCCCGTGAGCTGTTCGTCCGCGATCAGCTGCGTCTGCGGCTTCAGGGCGACGTCGCCTGCGGCAAGCTTTGCCACCGGTTCGCCGTTCCAGCGCAAAAGACCGTCGTTCGCCAGCACGATCCTGTCGTCGCCGGCCTTGTCGATCTCATCCGCGCGCTTTTCGATTTCGCCCGCGAGCGCTTTCTGCGCCGCCGCTCTTAGCGCTTTTGCGTCGGGTCCGCCGCCGGAAGCGTCGGCTGCGAATTCGAAGCCCTGCAAGCGTCCGATGACGTGGCCCTCTACGACCACCTCACCGCTTTCCTTTATTTCAGTCTCCAAGCGCGTGTTCTCTCTCAGGCGCCGCATCAGCACGCTGGTGCGGCGGTCAACGAAGCGTTGGGTAAGGCGTTCATGCAAAGCGTCGGAGAGACGGTCTTCGACGGCGCGCGTGATGCCTTGCCAGTGTTCCGGATCGCGTAACCAGTCGGGGCGGTTTGCCGCGAAGGTCCAGGTTCGCACTTGTGCGATGCGGTTCGAAAGCGTGTCGATGTCGCCTTCAGGCCGGTCGGCAAGGGCCACCTGTTCGGCGATCCAGTCGGCGGGGATGCTACCCTCCCGCATCAAAAATCCATAGAGGGTGAGTACGAGTTCGGAATGCGCCGCGGGTGCGACTTTCCGGTAGTCAGGAATCTGACACACAGCCCACAACTTGCGGATGGCATCCGGATTCCGCGCGAGATCGGCGATTTCGGGGTCGCGGGCTGCGCGCTCGAGTACCAGCATGTCGTCGGCAATCGGGGCGCGCGTGAGCCCCTCTTGGCGTGGAATGACGGAGAGGCTCGCTTCCAGCGCTCGCAAGGACGAAAAATCGAGCTCGTGGTTGCGCCACTGCAACACTTTCACCGGCTCAAAGGTGTGCGTCTCCAGCCGCTCGACGAGTTCCGGCTCGAATGGCCGGCAGCGGCCCGTCGTTCCGAAAGTACCGTCGCGCTGCGCGCGTCCGGCGCGGCCCGCGATCTGCGCCATCTCGGCAGCCGATAGCTGCCTGAACTGATAGCCATCGAACTTCCGGTCGGATGCAAACGCGACATGATCGACATCGAGATTCAGTCCCATACCGATCGCATCGGTCGCGACCAGATAATCGACGTCGCCCGACTGGAAAATCTCGACCTGCGCGTTTCTGGTACGTGGACTTAGCGCACCGAGTACGACCGCAGCACCGCCCGATTGCCGGCGGATCAATTCGGCGATTGCGTAAACTTCATCCGCGGAGAACGCGACGATAGCGGAGCGGCGCGGCAGGCGCGTGAGTTTCTTCTCGCCCGCGAAGGTCAGCATCGAGAGGCGAGGGCGCTGGATCACATCCATGCCCGGCAGGAGCTTGGTGAGTATCCCGCGCACGGTCGCGGCACCCAAGAGCCAGGTCTCTTCGCGGCCGCGCAGATTGAGCACCCGATCCGTGAAGAGATGGCCGCGCTCGAAGTCCGAGGCGAGTTGCACCTCGTCCACCGCGACAAAGGCGACGTTGATGTCTTTCGGCATCGCCTCGACGGTCGAGACCCAGTAGCGCGGGTTCTTCGGGCGGATTTTTTCTTCGCCGGTAATGAGCGCGACGTTGTCCGCGCCCACCCGCGCGACACAACGCTGATAGACCTCGCGTGCGAGCAACCGCAGCGGAAGTCCGATCAGTCCGCTCGAATGCGCGAGCATGCGGTCGATCGCGAGATGCGTCTTGCCGGTATTGGTAGGCCCGAGCACGGCGGTGACGCCGCGCCCGCGGCGCGAGGGGTCGGCGAAGGATGTGGGAGAAGTTTTCAGCAACGCTCTAAGCCGGATTTCTGCGCGAACTGTACCGTTTCGCTACAATTTGAATCGGATTCTCCGGATTCTCTTAACGGATGGAACGAGCTCGGAACGAATCGCGTCCGAATCACCGACTCCGGCGGGTTTCTTGCTGCGTTCACGCCGCATGTAGTTCTTCCGCTGCGGATTATCACTAGGATCCGGCCTTCCTTGTCATTATCGGCGTTTTGCGAGGCCGCCGAAAGTTAATCCGGCGGCGCCGGTGATTGCGATTCAGCATTGAGTCTCATGCGGTTGCACCGTCCCGTTTCGTGACAGCTTCAACTCCATTTTTTGGATTCCGGTAAGATTCGGAACGAGTCTGGAACGAATCGCGTCCGAATCGCTGACTCGGAACGGTTTCGAGCTTCGTTCTCACCACATCTCGTGTCCTGCAATCCGGAAGATACGAAATAGGCAGCCACACAACGCAGCCGATAGCTCGCGCGCCGAAAATCTATTAATTCCGCCAGCCGCTCAGTGAGCGCTTGTCCTGAAGCGCGTCGCTTCCACCGTGAAGTTGCCGATCGGGCTTGAGAGCGAAGCCTTGATCGGCACCAGCACGCGCGTGCCCTGGACCGGCGCCAGCCAGACCAGCATGTCGCGGTTCTTCGCCATCTGCCCGACCGCCTCCGCATCCTTGCGATGGCCCGCAATCGGAACGTAACGCGCCCGGCAGACAAGTGCGGGACCCCGATAGCCATCGCTCGATCCGGATACAGTCTCGGTGCGGAGAAAGGAGAGTACGACGTCGAAACGATAGCGTCCGTCGAAGACCGGCAGCGTCCGGTTACAGAACTCCGGGCTGAGCTTGTCGGCGTTCGAAGAGACGAGTGCGAGTGCGGCGCTCAGCGGATCGACGACATTCTTCCGGGACTCTTTCGTGATCGCAACGCGGCGTTCGTCGATGGCGGGCAGCGGCGGCTCGATCGAAATGTTTTTGACCGTTCCGTTTTCCGTACTGATCTCGATCTTCTGCTCGCGCCGGCTTGACGTGTAGCGGCCTGAGAAAACGCTGGAGAGTATGCGGTTGGCCTGGAGCGTCCCGCGCACGGTCGCCGAACCTTCGCCCTTCGACAGGATCCGGATGAACTTTGCGGTCCTCGCACTGCCCGAAACGGAAAAGCCGCTATCGCTCAGGTCGATGGTGACGGATGCCCGTCCGACCGGAATGCCGGTGAGATACACGGAGTAAGTCGCGTCCAGCCGCGTGGTCTGGGCGGCGGTTGCGGAAGCGCTGGCGGCAAAAAGCAGCAGGGCGGGGATCGCGGCGCGACGCATGATCGACTCCATTCCGGACCCTCGCGGGCCGGCGCAGCCAAGTCGTCATTCTCCGGTAAGACCGGGCCGAATTGAGGCTTAGCGCTGTGTCGTGCGAAAGCGCGTGGCTTCGACCACCATGGTGCCGACTCCGGTCGCGATCGAAACCTTGATCGGGACCAGCGCCCGGGTGCCCGCAACCGGTGCAAGCCACACGAACAATTCCTTGTTCTTAGCTAGCTGCTCGACCTGCGGTCTGTCGGTGCGATGTCCTGCAACCGGTACATAGCGCGCCTGGCAGACCAGGACCGCGCCGTCATAACCGTCGATTTTTTTCGGCGCCATCTCGGTGCGCAGATAAGAGAGTACGACGTCGTAGCGGAAACGCGCGTCGAAGATCGGGATCGTGCGATTGCACGACTGCGGGTTCAGGGCGTCACCCGGCGCGGATACGAGCATCAGTCCTGCACTCAAAGGATCGACGACATTGGTGCGGGCGGCTTGCGTCAGCGGTACGCGGTTCTTGTCGAGGTCGCGCGGCGGCGGCATCACCGAGAATTCCTTGGCGAAGCCGTTTTCGACCACGATTTCGACCTTCTCGTTCCGGTCGCTCGTATTCGACTGCGTTGAAAAGATGCTTGAGACCACGCGGTTCGCCTGAAAGGAGCCGCGTACGGTCGAAGTGCCTTCGCCCGTGGAGATCATCCGCACGAGGCCGGTGAATTTCGCAGTGCCCGCCGCTGCAAAGCCGGTCTGGTTGATATCGAGGATCACGGCGCCCTGGCCGATCGGAATGCCCGTCAGGTGAACCGAATAGACGGCATCGAGCCGGGTAGTCTGGCCGGCGGCGCCCGAGGTGTGCGCCACGAGAGATAGGACGGCGGCTGCGACAGCAAGACGGCGCATCAGGCTCGTTCTTTCCATTGATGGACCCGAGGGGCCGATTCAGTTGCGGGAATCATAGCAAATCCGGCGAACGGAGGCGGATTTGCGTGGTCCCGGGAGGAAAGCTCCCGTGTGTGAGGTTTGAGTCTTAACTGTGGCCCTGAGCACCCGGCTCAGCCGCCCTTAGATGGCCAAGCCGGGTAAACCTGGCTTGGCTTGACGCCCATGGCCCCCCTCACTATGGAGATGCCTCGCTTTTTACCCCCTGTGGCGGCGGCGGGCTTGGACCCGGCCGGATCGCCTTATGACTGCAAGGATTTAGACGATGTCTCGTCGCTGCGAACTGACCGGCAAAGGCGTTCTCGTGGGCCACAAGGTCAGCCACTCCAACATTAAGACCAAGCGCCGCTTCCTGCCGAACCTCGTGAACGTCACGATGCAGAGCGAAGCGCTGAAACAGAACGTGCGCCTGCGTGTCAGCACCAACGCGCTGAAGTCGGTCGACCACAACGGCGGCCTCGACGCTTTTCTGGTCAAGGCCCGCGACGGCAACCTGTCCTCGCGTGTGCTTCTGCTGAAGAAGAAGATCAAGAAGAAGCTCGCCGAGGCGAGCTAAGCACTCCCGCCTGATTTCAAAAAAGCCCGCTCTTTCAGCGGGCTTTTTTATTGCGGCCAGTAGAAGCGCAACAGGATCGTACGCTGGAGGAAATTGAAGTTGTTGTCGGAGAGAAGCGTCAGCACGATCCGGCCGGCGGCGTTTGTCGTGATCGCAAGCGCCTCCATGTTGTCGATCTCGAAACCGTTGTCCGCTTCGAGCAGTATTTCTCCGTCGGCGAGCGTGTCCGGCTTGATGCCGGCGAGCGGGATCGCACGGATCCGCAGGTGGACGCCGGAGTAGAAGCGGAAATAGCGCTCGACCAGCACCAGATGCCCGCTCGGTGAAATCGCTGCGTCGCTGACGTCAAATTCGCCGATGCGCTTGATCGTGAAGTTCGACCATTTTCCACCGCTCAGGATGAAGGCTCTGATATTGCCGTTCGGCTCCAGCGCGCGTTCGGCAATGGCGATCAGGCTGCCGCCGAGCGGCATGTTACGCGGCACGAAGGCGAGCGCTTCGATACCCTGATTGTTCGGGAGATCGGAAATCTCGGCCGGAACGGGAATCGGAATGCCGATCTCGCCGAAGCGGCTGTAGCGCAGTAGCTGATTTTCGCGCTCAATGCCGACATAGAGCGTTTCGCCGTCGGCGGTGAGCGCTTCGGTATCGAACCAGCGGCTCGCCGA
>JAGXQU010000097.1 GCA_018335895.1 Hyphomicrobiales bacterium
GAACGGCGACGATGACGAAACTCGGCCGCCAGCCGATCGTGGCCGTCGCGAAGGCGAGCGGCGACGTCGCGGCCAGCAGGCCGAGGCCGGAAAGGCCAAGCTGGATTCCCGTAACGGTCGAGAAATACTTCGGCTGGAACCAGCGCGAATAGATCGCGAGCGGCGCGACGTAGAAGCTCGAACACCCGAGCGCCATCAGCACGCGCCCGAGCACCAGCCAGTTCAGGTCGGGGCCTAGCGCAAATACGAAGCAGCCAACGACCGCAAGCACCGTGGACCACAGCATCGTGATCCGCGGACCGAAGCGGTCGATCAGCATGCCGACCGGAATTTGCGCGATCGCGAAGGCGAGGAAGAACGAACTTGAAAGCAGCGCGAGACCCGCTGCGCTGAGGTTTAGTTCGGTAACGAGATTGGGACCGATGACGCTGACCGCGCTGCGGAGGAACTGGCTTACGAGCTGCGCAGTCGAAAGCACGGCGACGAGCCAGATGCCGGCCTTCAGATCGAGCCGCATGCCGGACGGCGCACCGCCACCGGCGGCTTCTTGCCCGCCCTTCACGCTTCTCTCCCCTTGAGACTCTGCGGGCATTTGCCCTGCGATTGCCTTCATGCGAGTGCCACGGCAGCCTCACGACTTCAACCTGCCAAAGCGCAGTGAGGCGTTGCCGGAATCACATGCCGACCGCTAGATTTGACCACCGCTCTGCTGCGGCGGTCTCAGGGGAATTACAGAGCGCATGGGAGCGGTCGATTTCGCGGCCTTCGTCGACAAGCTTGCGGATGTGGCGGGCGAAGCGATCCTGCCGTTTTTCCGTACCGCGCTTGCGGTCGAGAACAAGAAGCTCAAAGGCAGCTTCGATCCGGTGACCGCAGCCGACCGCGCCGCCGAGACCGCCATGCGTGCGCTGATCCGCGAGCACTTTCCGGCACACGGTGTGGTCGGCGAAGAATTCGACGACATCAAAAGCGATGCGCCCTACACCTGGATGCTCGATCCGATCGACGGCACGAAATCCTTCATTGCCGGAATGCCGGTCTGGGGCACGCTGATCGGTCTTTGTAAGGATGATGTGCCCGTCTACGGCATGATGGCGCAGCCGTTCGTCGGCGAACGTTTTACCGGCGACCGCGCAAGCGCAAAATATCGCGGCCCCGCGGGCGAGCGGAAGCTGATCGCGCGCAAATGCGCGTCGCTCGATGAAGCGCTGCTATTCACGACGAGCCCGCATCTTTTCACCGCCGAAGAGAAGGCCTGCTACGACCGCGTCGAAAAGCGCGTGCGTCTGCCGCGCTTCGGCGGCGACTGCTATGCCTATTGCATGATCGCGGCGGGCTACGTGGATCTCGTAGTCGAGGCGGGGCTCGACGCCTACGACATCGTGCCGCTGATTCCGATCATCGAAGGTGCGGGCGGTATCGTCACGAACTGGCAGGGCGAGAGTGCCGTAAAGGGCGGGCGGATCGTGGCCGCCGGCGACAAGCGCGTGCACGCAGCCGCAATCGAACTGCTGAACAAGTAGGCTAGCGCCGCTCCGGCACAAAAGCGTCGAACGCCGAGAGGAATTGCGCGCGGATGGCATCGCGCTCGATCAGGATTTCATGACGGCTACCCGGGATCACGACGATCTTGCCGGCGCGCAATCCGCTCGCGAACTTCTTCGCAGCCACCGTGGAAACCAGACGATCTTCCCCCGCGCCGAGGATCAGGATGGGTTGCATGAGCTTCGCCGCGTACTCCGGCTCTCCAAATTCGTCGATCTGACGGAAGGAAGCCGCGATCCATGAGAGTGTCGGCGACCCGAGGCCCAGCGAAGGATCGGCCTCGATGATCGACGCAATCCGCTCGTAGCGCGTTTGATCCGAGGACACCGGATTGCCTGCAAACGGGCGGTTGGTGACCGCGACCGCGCTGCCGCCGGGAATGTAGCGGCCGCCGAGACCGACCGCCGACATAAAGCGTGTGAAGAAGCGCGACAGCCTTCGGTAGCGCTTGATCCTGAGATCGATCATCGGCGCGCAGAGCACCACGCGCTCGAACCAGGCCCGCTCCTCATGTAACGCGCGCAGGATGTTCGCCGCACCCATCGAATGCGCGAGCGCGAAATAGGGCGGCGGACAATCCGTCAGCACGATACGGCTCATGAAGGCTTCGAGATCGAGCTGATACTCGGCGTAGTCGCCGACATGCCCCTTGCGCGGATCGGAAAGCGCACGCGCCGAGCCGCCCTGCCCGCGCCAGTCGAGTATCGCCACCGCGAAACCGCGCGCGCGCAACTCGGACACGACCTCGAAATATTTCTCGATCATCTCCGCGCGGCCTGGAAAAATGCAGACCGTACCTTTGCCCGCGCCTTCGCTTGCGGGCCAGCGCGCAAAGCGAAGCCTCACGCCATCCGCGGCTTCGATGAAGCCGTCGATAGCGCCAACGGGCACCGGATTGGTGGGAATGGAAACGAGAGCCATGAAAGGAGAGCTATGAATCGCTGTTGTCGCGGGATGCCTACAATGGCGGCTCACGCGCGGCAACGCCGTAAGCGGTCAGTTCTGCTTCACCGGTATCTTGCTCAAGCCCACGATCTCACCGGTCTGCACGTTCATGACCACGCGGACCTTCTCGCCAAACAGGTCTTCCGCCTGAAAGACGTAGTTCACGCCCCGCCGTTGCAGGCCCGTGACGTTCCGGAAACCTCTGGTTTCGATGTCATGGATGATCCGCTCCTGGGAGCCGCGCTTCTGGGCGAACGAAACGGAGCCCGCCAGCGGCGAGGCGGCGAGCACGAGCAGCAAGAGAACTACGGCGCGAAACGGGAAAAGCATGGCGGTGGTTTGCCTTTCGCGTCCTTCATCGCCCAAAGCATATGAACGTAATCAGAACGGCCGGGCGGAAGGCGGAGAGTTCCGGCGGCCCATTCCGGGGCTTGAAGCCCGAAAAGCCCCGCCTATATCCCCGCTGTGCAGGCCATTTCGGCTGCACCGTCCGCCCGTTTGGCTACGGCAAACGGAGTTTTGCGGGCGCGCAACAACTTACATGTCGCTTCTGAAGGAGGATATGTCATGCGTGGTTTCGACCTCACCCCCCTCTACCGCTCCACGGTCGGTTTCGACCGGCTGTTCTCCCTGCTCGACGGCACCTTCGATGGTCCGGCGCAGTCCTACCCGCCCTACAACATCGAGCGTACCGGCGAAGACGCCTACCGCATCACGGTTGCCGTCGCCGGCTTTACCGATAAGGAACTCCAGATCGAAGTGAAGGAGAACGCTCTCTCCATTCGCGGCGAGAAAACCATCACGGAGTCGGAAGACAAGCCCGAGGTGCTTTATCAGGGCATTGCGGCCCGCACCTTCGAGCGCCGCTTCCAGCTCGCCGACCATGTCGAGGTGACCGGCGCCAGCGTCGAGAACGGCCTGCTGCATGTCGATCTCGTTCGCCGCATTCCGGAAGCCAAGAAGCCGCGCCAGATTCCGATCGGCAAGACCGGCGGCGCGCAGGTGATCGACGCGAAGGCTGCGTAACGATCGTCCGAAATAAATGACGAAGGGCGTCAGCAGACGGGGTGATCCCACGATCGGCTGACGCCCTTATGCGTTCAGAACGGTGCCTGCACCTGAGGCAAGACCGCGGAGGGTTCGCCCTTTATCAACTCGAGCGGCTGCACCGGCGGGATGCCGGAACTTGCAGGTTTCTGGTCAGCGTTCGGCACGAAGGTCGGAACTTCTGCCGACTTCGGTGCCTCCTGTTTCGGCGTCTCCACTTTCGGCGCATCTTTCGGCCGCGCCTCCGGGGACGGGACGTCTTTCGCTGGCGCCGGTTTCAGGGCCGCGACCTTCTCATCCTTTTTCTTGGTTTCTTTCTTCTTCGCGGTCTTTGCCTTCGCCGGCGCAGGAACGCGGCTGTTCTCGTTCTGCTGATTGAACGTCTCTACCCGCGGCCCTTGTTGCAGTGCGCCGGGAGAGGACGGCGGCCAGTCGGCCGGTCTCTGCTGCGGCAGGTGGCGATAATCGTAATCGGGCCCGTCGTAATCGCCGATCGTGCCGTTGAACGGCGGCGGAAAGTCCTGCGGCGGCACAAGCGCCACGCGCTGCGGCGGCAGCGGACGGCGCAGCACGTCAATCATGCGGCCGGAGTAACTGTCGATGAGCACGCGGACCTGCTGCCCGTCGCGATCGACCGCATGCGTGACCCAAAGCGGCCCGCGCATCCGGGGATCGGCCACGGGATGAAAGCCCATCCCGCGGACCATGGCCTCGATCTGCTGCGGCGGAATTCGTCCGTCATAGCCCTGCGCCGGAATGCCCGGACCCCAATACTGTGCCGAAGCAGGCGTCGCTGCCGCGAGCGCAAAAAGCGCGGCCGGCAGCATCAAAATTTGCAGAAGGCTCTTATGACATTTCACAGCAGCTCTCCCCTGAAACGAGCCGCCCCCACCCGGATGAAGATTTCGCCGTGCGATTGCGGCGCGGATACGACAGGATTCGTGCGCTTTCGAGGGATTTCCGGTGTACGATTCCTGCCATTCCTCTCAGTATTTCATGCGCAGACCGCCATAGATCGCCCGGCCGGCGCCCGGCTCATACAGTGCCGACGCGGAGTTTGCAGTGTTGGTCACGCTCACGCTTGAGATGTACGCCTTGTCCGAGAGGTTGCGGCCTTCGAGATAGAACGAGTACGGGCCGCCGGGATCGTAGCCGGCGCGCAGGCCCCAGATTCCGTAAGCCGAGGTCGAAACCGTGTTCGCGCTGTCGACAAAGTAAGTGGTCGGCGACAATTCGATATTCGGCCCGAAGAAGAAGCCGCTCGGATTCTTGTAGAGCAGTTCGGCACGGATAAAGTGCCGCGGCGCGCCGGGAATCTGGTTGTCGCCAAACTGCGCATCGTTATGGAAACGGAAGTCGCTGAACGTATAGGCCATGTTCAGCCAGAGCTTGTCCGGGTCCGTGCTCGTAGCGAACATGGACTTCACGAGAGCCGCGCCGAAGCCGAGTTCGAGACCTTGATGCACGGTCTTGTCGAGGTTCGTGACCGTGCAGCTTCCGGCAGCGCCCGTAAACAGACAGAAAAACTCGTTCTGAATGTTGGCGCGGTAGGCTGCAATGTCCCAGGTGTAGTCCGGACGGCGGCCGCGCGTACCGAGTTCGAAGGTGGTGGCGCGCTGGGGTTGAATTGACGTCCACGGCGCGGCGACGCCGGATCCTTCGCCGAAGCTCGGCGCTTCCGCGCTACGCGAGATGTTCGCAAAGATCTGCGCGGCCGGATCGAGGTTCCACAACAGTCCGAGCTTCGGGCTAAACAGATCATGATCCCTGCGTCCGCCCGCAAGCGTTCCGGCCAGCACCTCACGCCCGCGAACCGCCTGCAGAAATTGCGCCGCCGTGACCAGCGCGACATTCTGCAGGAAGTAGAACGAGTTCTCTGCGTAGAACGAATAGTTCTGTGCACGATCATTGGCCGCGGATTGAAGCGGCCCCTTCTGCGCACCTGCGAGATTGCTGTACTGCACGTTCCTGAGCAGGCCGTTGTGAACGTTCACCCCGGCAAGAAAGCGGTTTCTGTAGCCGCCGATCAGACGCTCGTCGGTCGCCCGCGCAAAACCACCGTAGTCCTCGTAGCGGTAGTCGAGCCACTGGAAGATCGGATGTTCGAGGTGACGATTGAGGCCGAACACGCCGAGCTCGACTGTGGTTTCGTCGAAGCGCAGCGTGGTTTTGTTCGCGACACGAAGCGACTGGACGTTGCGCTGCTGATCGTTAGTGATATTGCCGGCGGCGGCGGTTTTCGGCGAAGTCAGCGCCGTCGCCCGCGTGACTGCACCGGGAATGCGCTGCACAATATCGTTCGCATTCAGGTAGAAACGCGTCTCGGCATTCTGCGAGAACTGATAGCCGAAGTTCGCGGCCCCGCGTGTCGAGTGCCCCCAGCTATGGTCCCGGAAGCCGTCCATCTTTTGGAACGATCCGGTGATGAAGTAATCCGCCGGACCCACGACGCCTGCGGTTCCTGCCTGATAGCGCTGGAATCCGAAGCTTCCGAAATCCACGCCGCCGAAGAAGCGCGGCGCATCGCGGCCCGTCGGCGTCACGAAATTGATCGCACCGCCCAAGGCATTTGCACCGTAACGAAGCGCGTTCGCGCCTTTATAGACTTCGACAAGGCGATAGGCGGAAGGATCGATCTCCTGGAAGTCGCCGTAGCCGTCCGCGGTATTAATCGGAATCCCGTCCATGAAGAGCTGGACGCCACGCAGATGGAAATTGCGCGAAAGGCCCGAGCCGCGGATCGAGAAGCGCGTGTCCTCGCCCCATTTTGGCTGCGCGAAAACGCCGGGGACGTAGTCGAGCACGTCCTTGATCGTGGTGGAGCGTTGCAGACTGAACTGCGTGTCGGGCACCACCATGACGGAGCCGGGGATCTGGCGAAGTTCCTGCTCTGCTTGCGCGGTCGTTGGCGCGGTCAGCGCACCGCCAAGCCGCTCGGCTTCGACGTTGATTGTCGGCAGGTTTTCCTGTGCACGTGCGGAAAGTGCCGTCAGCGCGGCCCCACTGACAAGACAGATGATCGCGCCACGCGTGGCACGGTTGGATAGAAAGCGCATTTGACGTCATCCCTTGGCCGCCGCGGCTTGTGCCGCCGCATGTTCAACCGCTCATTCGGTGGAGGAGAAAGGTTCAGGGTTTCGGCGTGACCATCAGCATCGCCGCAGGATTCTCGAGATCGCGCGTCGTTTGATGCGACGCCGGAATCTCGGTCCAGCCCATCCGTTTCTCCCCGCACGCCTGCTCGACAGGGAAGTAAAGCGTTCCGGCTTCCTTCGGCAGCCGCAATTGCAGGACGAATTCGTCGATCTGATCGTCCGGAATGTTGCCACCGCTGAAGACGATCTTTGCAACCCGCTCGGTGATTTTTGTCCCGTGCGGGCCGTTGATCGGCGTTTCGAGCTTCACGCGCAGGATTTCGATCTTCCAGCCGGGCTTCACCATCGGCTTGGCTTGCACGATGCTTTCCGGAAGCCAGAACGAAACTCTCGTCGTCGCGGCCCCCTGACAGCCATGCGGTACGGTGAAGGAAGCGCGGAAGGAACTCTCCGCGGGGGCGCTACGTTGCGAGAGCGTGACGTGGGCGATCGCGGCGGATGCGCTGACGATCAGCGCGGCCACCGCGCAGGGGACTGCGCGAAACGAAACCATGAGGACACCTTCGAAGCGAAAACGGAAATGAGAAGAGAACCGGCAAAAGCCGGATGACCGTCAGGCTTTCGAAGGCGGTGCGCGTTGCCGTTGCGAGAATGAAAATTCGCGTAGCGCTAAAGTCTCACCGCGAACGATCCAGTCGATGCGGTGTTCGGAAAACTCGAATGGGGCGATGAGGGGAAGTTCTGGCGCGACCGCGGTGGCCGCATTCGCACATACGGTACAGTTGAACGACTTACTCGAGTGCTTGTCGGGCTTGCCGGAGGGCAGTTCGCCGCCGGGCGATCCCTTGCGGTAGCAGATTTCGAAGAAGGACCCGTTCTGGCCTGCGGCCTTGGCGGAAAACTGTCCGCCGACCATAGCGCCGAGCAGTAGCTGAAAGACGAGCGCATAGGCCGAAAGCCAGCCCAAAGACCGACGCCACCCGGAGAAACTGCCAACTCGAAGAAAATTCACGCCTGGCCCCTTGGGTGCAATCTAGTGCCGAGGCCTCGGCTCACGCCATGCGACGCCTTGGCCACGCAATGGCGTTGCGTAGTTGGCGCTCTGTTCGTACGTTTCTTTCGCCCGGACAGGCAGGCTCGCAATAACCGGCAAGAAAAGCACCAGGATTGCTTGTCGAGGAGGCAGAAATCTGTCAGGGTATTAGACAGTATTGCTGTCCTAGTTTCCGGACAGATCGGGCGACCGGCACGCCCACAACACAAGCCGGAAGTGCTTAAACCGGCGGGGCTGGCCGGGGCGGCGCGGACTTTGCACGGCGGACGGGCCGAGGCGTTGAAACTTGGACCAACCGCCGCGATCAAAAACATCGCGGGAGCCGGACACGAGCCGAAGGCGGCGCGGAGTGCGGGTTTCCGCGAAAAATTCAAAGGCTAAAGGGGCATGATGATGAAGAAGAGTCAGTACGCAGGAACGGGATCGGCACGCGGCTTGAAGTCCGCGAGCACGAAACCTTCGCGTGCTGACTGGAGCACGCCGGAACCCCAGGGCCTGTTCGATCCCAGAGACGAGAAGGATTCCTGCGGCGTCGGCTTCATTGCCGACATCAAGGGCCGCAAGTCGCATCAGATCGTCGAGGACGCGCTGACGATATTGCTCAACCTCGAGCATCGCGGCGCGGTCGGCGCCGACCCGCGCGCGGGTGACGGTGCCGGCATTCTCGTGCAGATCCCGCACAAGTTCTTTGCGAAGAAAACGAAGCAGCTCGGCTTCGAGCTACCCAAGCCCGGCGAGTACGCGATCGGCTACCTGTTCCTGCCGCGCGAGCCGCAATGGCGTCAGGTCATCATCGATGTCTATGCCGAGGCGATCGCCGAAGAAGGCATGAAGCTGCTCGGCTGGCGCGACGTGCCGACCGATAATTCGACGCTCGGCGAGTCGGTGAAGCCGACCGAGCCGGTGCACGTGCAGGTCTTCATTGGCCGCGGCTCCACCATCCGCGACGAGACCGAATTCGAGCGCCGCCTCTACATCCTGCGCAAGGTGATCTCGAACAAGATCTACAACAAGCGCGAGCGGCGTCTCGCCGACTACTATGCAGTTTCGATCTCGTGCCGGACGGTGGTCTATAAGGGCATGTTCCTCGCCGATCAGCTCGGCACCTATTATCCCGATCTGAACGACAAGGATTTCGAAAGCGCGCTCGCGCTCGTGCACCAGCGCTTTTCCACGAACACCTTCCCGACCTGGTCGCTTGCACACCCCTACCGCATGGTCGCGCACAACGGCGAAATCAACACGCTGCGCGGCAACGTAAACTGGATGGCGGCGCGTCAGGCATCGGTGTCGTCGCCGCTGTTCGGCTCCGACATCACGAAGCTATGGCCGATTTCTTACGAGGGCCAGTCGGACACGGCGTGTTTCGACAACGCACTCGAGTTCCTCACCCAGGGCGGCTACTCGCTCTCGCACGCAATGATGATGCTGATCCCGGAAGCCTGGGCCGGCAATCCGCTGATGGATGAAAGCCGCCGCGCTTTCTACGAGTATCACGCAGCACTCATGGAGCCGTGGGACGGTCCCGCCGCCGTCGCCTTCACCGACGGCCGCCAGATCGGCGCGACGCTGGACCGCAACGGCCTGCGCCCCGCGCGCTACTTCATCACCAAGGACGACCGCATCATCATGGCGTCCGAAATGGGCGTGCTGACCGTTCCGGAAGACCAGATCGTCCGCAAGTGGCGTCTGCAGCCCGGCAAGATGCTGCTGGTCGATCTCGAGAAGGGACGCCTTATTCCCGACGACGAGTTGAAGGCCGAGATCGCGGCAAGCCATCCCTATCAGCAGTGGCTCGACGACACGCAGCTCGTGGTCGAGAAGCTTCCGGCGGCGAAGCACGCGGTGCCGCAGTCGAACCTGCCGCTGCTCGACCGTCAGCAGGCCTTCGGCTACACCGAAGAAGACCTGAAGATGCTGATGACGCCGATGGCGGCGAACGGCGAAGAAGCGGTCGGCTCGATGGGCAACGACACGCCGATCTCCGCGCTCTCCGAGAAGCCGAAGGCGCTCTACACTTATTTCAAGCAGAACTTCGCGCAGGTCACGAACCCGCCGATCGATCCGATCCGCGAAGAGATCGTGATGAGCCTCGTCTCGTTCATCGGCCCGCGCCCGAATATCCTCGACATGGAGGGGGCTTCGAAGAACAAGCGGCTCGAGGCGCACCAGCCGATTCTGACGAACGAGGACCTCGAGAAGATCCGCGAGATCAACGAAGGCGTGGATTCGCACTTCAATTCGAAGACGCTGGACGTCACTTATCCTGCGGATCAGGGCGCAAACGGCCTCGAGCCCGCGCTCGACCGGCTCTGCGACCGCGCGGAAAGCGCGGTGAAGGCGGGCTGCAACATCATTATTCTCTCGGATCGCAACGTCTCCGCCGAGCGTATTCCGCTGCCGATGCTGCTCGCCTGTGCGGCCGTGCATCATCATCTGATCCGAAAAGGGCTTCGCACGTCGGTCGGTCTCGTGGTCGAATCCGGCGAGCCGCGCGAAGTGCACCACTTCGCCTGCCTCGCAGGCTACGGCGCGGAAGCGATCAATCCTTATCTCGCGTTCGAAACGCTGATCGCCTTGCGCGACGATATTCCGGGCAAGCCGGACGAGAAGGAGATCGTCAAGCGCTACATCAAGGCCATCGGCAAGGGCCTGATGAAGGTGATGTCGAAGATGGGCATCTCCACCTATCAGTCCTATTGCGGAGCGCAGATTTTTGACGCGGTCGGCCTCAAGGCCGAATTCGTCGCGAAGTATTTCACCGGCACCGCGACCAAGATCGAAGGCGCCGGCACCGAAGACATCGCGCGCGAAACCGCGCGGCGTCATGCGGAAGCATTTGGCGACGCGCAAATCCTGCGCGAGATGCTCGACGTCGGCGGCGAATATGCCGTGCGTACGCGCGGCGAAGCGCATGCCTGGACCGCACCGACGGTCTCGCTGCTCCAGCACGCCGTCCGCGGCAATTCGCAGGATCAATACCGCGAATATGCGCGCATCCTGAACGAGCAGTCGGAGAAATTGCTGACCATCCGCGGCCTGTTCCGCATCAAGGATGCGAAGGAAGACGGCCGCTCGCCGGTCGAGCTTTCCGAGGTGGAGCCCGCCAAGGAAATCGTGAAGCGTTTCGCGACCGGCGCGATGAGCTTCGGCTCGATCTCGCGCGAGGCGCACACCACGCTCGCAATCGCGATGAACCGCATCGGCGGCAAGTCGAACACCGGCGAAGGCGGCGAGGAAGCCGACCGCTTCAAGCCGCTGCCGAATGGCGACAGCATGCGCTCCGCGATCAAGCAGGTCGCTTCCGGCCGCTTCGGCGTCACCACCGAGTATCTCGTGAACTCGGACATGATGCAGATCAAGATGGCGCAGGGCGCAAAGCCTGGCGAAGGCGGCCAGCTTCCGGGCCACAAGGTCGACGACGTGATCGCGAAGGTCCGTCACTCGACGCCGGGCGTCGGCCTGATTTCGCCGCCGCCGCATCACGACATCTATTCGATCGAGGATCTCGCGCAGCTGATTTACGACCTGAAGAACGTGAATCCTTCGGGCGATGTTTCGGTGAAGCTCGTTTCCGAGGTTGGCGTCGGCACGGTTGCGGCGGGTGTTTCAAAGGCGCGCGCGGATCACGTCACGATCTCCGGCTATGAAGGCGGCACCGGCGCCTCTCCGCTCACTTCGCTGAAGCATGCGGGTTCGCCTTGGGAAATCGGTCTTGCCGAGACGCACCAGACGCTCGTGCACAACCGCCTGCGCGGACGCATTGCAGTGCAGGTGGACGGCGGCTTCCGCACCGGACGCGACGTCGTGGTTGGCGCGCTGCTCGGCGCGGATGAATTCGGCTTTGCCACCGCGCCGCTGATCGCGGCGGGCTGCATCATGATGCGCAAGTGTCACCTGAATACCTGCCCGGTCGGCGTCGCGACGCAGGACCCTGTGCTTCGCAAGCGCTTCAAGGGCGCGCCCGAACACGTCATCAACTTCTTCTTCTTCGTGGCCGAAGAGGTCCGCGAGATCATGGCCGCGCTCGGCTACAAGACCTTCAACGAGATGGTCGGCCAGATGCAGATGCTGGACCGCACGAAGGTGATCGCGCACGCGAAAGCCAATGGTCTCGATTTCTCGAAGCTGTTTGCGAAGCCGAACGCGCCGAAGGGTGTCGCGATCTACAATTCCGAACGGCAGAACCATCACCTTGAGAACGTGCTCGACCGCAAGCTGATCGCGGAAGCGAAGCCCGCACTCGACCGCGGCGCGCAGGTGCGCATCCAGATGCCGATCAAGAGCGTCGACCGCTCGGCTGGCGCGATGCTCTCGGGCGAAGTCGCCAAGCGTTATGGCCACGCCGGTCTACCCGCCGACACAATTCAGGTGCGGCTCAAGGGCACCGCGGGTCAGGCATTCGGTGCATGGCTCGCGCGCGGCGTGACCTTCGATCTTGAAGGCGAAGCGAACGACTACGTCGGCAAGGGCCTGTCGGGCGGCAGGATTGTCGTCCGACCGCCGGAAGAAGGCGCTTTCGTGCCGGAGGAATCCATTATCGTCGGCAATACCGTGCTTTACGGCGCGATCGAAGGCGAATGCTATTTCCGCGGCGTCGCGGGCGAGCGTTTTGCGGTTCGCAACTCGGGTGCGATTGCAGTCGTCGAGGGCGCCGGCGATCACTGCTGCGAATACATGACCGGCGGTATCGTGGTCGTGCTCGGCAAGACAGGCCGCAACTTCGCGGCCGGCATGTCGGGCGGCATCGCTTACGTGCTTGACGAGGACGGCACTTTCGAGAGCCTCTGCAACATGGCGATGGTCGGCCTTGAGAAGGTGGTCGAGTCCGGCGATCCGGAAGCGATGGATCGCATTCTCGTCAAGGAACATCTGGGTGCCTACGACGCCGAGCGTCTGAAGCATCTCATCGAAAACCACGCGAAGTATGCCGGCTCCAGGCGGGCCGCCGAGATTCTCGCGGACTGGAACAACTATGTCGGCAAGTTCCGCAAGGTCATGCCGCATGAATTCCGCCGCGCGCTTGGCGAAATGCAGAAAATCGCGCAAGAACAGCCGCGTCTCGCTGCGGGGGCTTAAGTAGTATGGGTAAGATCACGGGGTTCCTCGAAATCGAGCGCGAGGACCGGCCCTATCGGCCGGTTGAAGAGCGCATCAAGCACTATCGCGAGTTCGTCGAGCCGCTCTCCGAGAAAGAGACGCGCGACCAGGCGGCGCGCTGCATGGATTGCGGCATTCCCTACTGCCACAACGGTTGTCCGGTGAATAACCAGATCCCCGACTGGAACGATCTGGTCTATCGCGGCGACTGGGAAGAAGCCGCGCGCAACCTGCACTCGACCAATAATTTTCCTGAAGTGACGGGCCGCGTCTGCCCGGCGCCCTGCGAAGCGTCCTGCACGCTCAACCTCGAAGACGTGCCGGTCAGTATCAAGACGATCGAAGCCGCCATCGCCGATCGCGCTTACGAAGAAGGCTGGCTGACGCCGCAGCTTCCCACGCAAAAGACCGGCAAGAAAGTTGCTGTGATCGGCTCAGGTCCTGCGGGCTTGGCTGCCGCGCAGCAGCTCGCGCGCGCCGGACACGACGTGCACGTCTTCGAAAAGTACCAGAAGGCCGGCGGTTTGCTCCGCTACGGCATTCCCGACTTCAAGATGGAAAAGCATTACATCGACCGCCGCGTCGGTCAGATGCAGGCCGAAGGCGTCACCTTCCATTACGGCAAGCATGTCGGCGTGAATGCGCCGATCGACGATATCGTGAAATCTCACGACGCGGTCGTGCTCGCAGGCGGCGCCGAGAAGGCGCGCGATCTTCCGATCCCAGGCCGCGAACTCGACGGCATTCATTTCGCGATGGATTTTCTGCCGCAACAGAACCGCCGCGTATCGAGCGAGCCGCTCGGCGGCGCGAAGGACATACTCGCCGGCGGAAAGCATGTCATCGTGATCGGCGGCGGTGACACCGGCTCCGACTGCATCGGCACCTCGATCCGTCAGGGCGCGAAGTCGGTGACCCAGCTCGAAATCCTGCCGATGCCGCCGGAAAAAGAGAACAAATTGATGGTGTGGCCGGACTGGCCGCTGAAGCTGCGCACTTCCTCGTCGCAGGAAGAAGGCGCCGAGCGCGAGTTCTCGGTGATGACGCAGTCGTTCACCGGCGAAGGCGGCAAGGTGAAGAAGCTGCGCTGCGTCCGGGTCGACGCGAAGATGCAGCCGATTGCGGGCAGCGAGTTCGATCTCGACGCGGATCTCGTGTTGCTCGCGATGGGCTTCGTCAGCCCCGTGCATGAAGGCATGGTGAAAGACCTCGGCGTCGAGCTCGACCAGCGCGGCAACGTCAAGGCGAACGTCAGCGACTACAAATCGTCGAAGGAAAAAATCTTCGCCTGTGGCGACCTGCGCCGCGGTCAATCGCTCGTCGTCTGGGCGATCCGCGAAGGCCGCCAGGCTGCGCATTCGGTCGATAAGTTCCTGATGGGCGAAACCACACTCCCGCGCTAGTTCTGGCCCGCACAGGCCGGAACGCGAGGACCCGCAGCTCAGCGTTCCTGCCGCATGCGCTCCAGCACCGAAGCCGTCGCAAAGGAGTCGGGCGTAAAGCCATTCCGCCGCTGATATGCGGCGAGTGCCGCGCGCGTCTGCTCATCGAGTTTGCCATCGATCGCGCCGTTATAGAGCCCCAGCGCCGACAGCCGTTCCTGCAACTCCACACGTTCGGCCCGCGACAGCACCTGCTCGCCGCGCGGCCAGTCGCCTTCGAACGGCCCGCCGCCACGAATGCGATCCGCGAGATGGCCGATCGCAAGCGCATAGGCATCCGCCGGATTGTAGCGAAGGATCACTTCGAAGTTCCGCGTCATCAGGAACGCGGGACCGCGCGCGCCCGCGGGCGCGAGAATATAGCCGTGCACATTCGGCAGCGCCTCGTTGCGCACGCGGCGGACGCCGAGCGACGTCCATTCCTGTGCCGACTTCTTCACGTTCCGGCTCGCCTGCGCGTAATTGAAATTGCGCGGCAGCTTCACCTCGTAGCCCCAGCTGATGCCGCGCTGCCAGCCGTTCTTCGAAAGATTGTTCGCCGTCGAAGCGAGCGCGTCGGGAACCGTATCCACGAGATCGCGCCGCCCGTCGCCGTTGAAGTCGACCGCGAGCCGCTTGAACGTCGTCGGCATGAACTGGGTCTGGCCGAATGCGCCGGCCCACGAGCCCTTGAAGCGTTCGCGCTGAATGTCGCCGCGCGCGACAATCTCGACCGCAGCCAGAAACTCGGCGCGGAAAAATTCCTGCCTGCGGCCAATGCAGGCGAGCGTGCCGGTGGAACGGATCACGTCGCGGTCGCCGCGGTTGGCGCCGAAATTCGATTCGATCCCCCAGATCGCCGCAACCACATAGGGATCGATGCCGTAGGTCCGCTCGATCCGCTGAAAGATCGCGCGGTTCTGCGCGAACAATTCGCGGCCCTGAGTGATGCGCCGCTCCGCAACGAGCTGATCGATGTAATCCCACACCGCCTTGGCGAATTCCGGCTGGCGATCCATCAGCTCCAGGATCTTCATGTCGGGATCGAGGTCGTGCGTCTCGCGGTTATAGACCGCCTGCGGAATGCCGCGTTGCGTTGCCTGCGCGCCGAGGGAGGAAATGCACTGGCGGAAGTTCGCGGCGTCGGCGCTGATTGCCTGCGGCGTCATCGCCGGATGCCGCGCGGGTTCGTTCGCCTGCTTGCCGGGGAGTTGCGGCGCGCGGATCGGCTCGACCGCGCTTTGCGTGGTCGCCGGATCGCTTGCGCATGCGGAAACAGCGGCACAGGCCGCGACCGCGGATACGCGCACAAAAAATGCGAAAGCTTTCATCTCGTCCTCGCCGATACGCAGCACAAACCTCGCGAGAACGGCGGCGGACTTATCGCTGCAAGCGGATTCCGATGAGCCCGATATTCGCCGTGTAGTCCTGCCCCGGCACGCTCGAGAAAAAGTGTTCGTTGCGATACTCGGCTTTCAGCGCGAGCGAGCGGTTCAGCGAATACGTCAATGCAGCGGAAATTCGTAAATAATCGTTAACCAGCGTAGTTCCTTCGTAATCTTCCCGCAGCCAGCCGACCCCCAACGTGCCTGTCAGCCAACGGCGCAGGGCGTGATCGACCGTGAGCCTCACCTCGTGACGCAGGACGCCGGAAGCGCCCGCGACCGACGTTTCGTCGATGCCGGAGGCCGCATTGAACTTGAACGTGGTGAGCCCGGTCGCGAGCCAGGTCAGCTGCGCGTCGAAGATAAGGCCGGTAATGTCGTGAAGCGTTACGTCGGCATAGGTCCGGTGCGCGACACCTGCGGAGACTTCGCCGAACAGCCATTCCTTGCGGCCGAAGGTGATGCCGGTCTTCAGCGCATAGCCGTCGGAGTCGCGCCGGAGACCGCTGAAATCGACCGGCAGGTCGCGCTCGCGCCGGTCGAGATTTGCTTCGACGAACGGCTTCACGTCGGGCGAAAGCTCATAGGCACCCCGCAACCGCGCCGAGTAGGCGTTGTAGTCGCGATCCGCGAGGCTCGTCACCGCGCCATTCGTAAGCTCGGCGTTCTCGTAAACATTGCGCTCGATGCCGACGCCGGTCGTAATCTCGAAGCGGTTGAAACGCTGCACCAGCGCCGCGGTCTGGCCGAAACCATAGACATTCGGCTGGCGACGCACGGCGGCGACGGCATCGGGGCTGCCGGGATTTTCCGTCGCGAGAGCGAACTTGCTCTCGAGTTCGATCTTGGTCTGCGAGGAAACATCCACGCGCCCGCGCAGGTTCGCGCGCACTTCTGGCCGGTCGGCGCCGTCTACGTCATAGTATTTCGTGTGGGTGCCGCGCAGGTCGAGTACAAGTTCGTGTCGCTGCCATTGCGACTGCGCGTTCAGCGCCCCGAGCAGCGTATTGAACCAGGAGCCTCTGCCGTTGGTCACCCGTTCCGCGTTCGAATCGTAGCCGCTCTGCAATTCGATACTCGGCTTCACGAGAAACGCTCCGGAATGGAAGCCGACAGGTCCGAAGGGTTCTTCTTCGGGCGGCAGGCGGCGCTTGCGCAGCGGGGAGACCGAACCGGTGATTTCCGGCTCTACCCTCTGCACGCGCAGGAGCGAAGGGTTACGCGCCGCAAGGTTCGCATCCGGTACTTGCGGTGCGCTTACGCTCTTCTTCTTTGTCTGCTTCTGCGCCTGGCCCTTCTTCGGCGGCGTTTTCTTTTTCTGGGAAACGAAGCCGGTGTCGCCCGCGCCGTTCGAGGGCACGCTGCCGGTGATGCGCGGCGAGTCGATCAGGTTATCGACGACCGTCTGCGGCGGCCCATTCTTCTTCTGGAGAAGCGTATCGTCGCTCTGCGCTAGAGCGGCGCCCGCGAACGCAAGCGCACATAGGCCGGCAGACAAAGCCCGCCAGCATCCAAAAACCGGCATCCGTGACGAGGTACAATCCGGCAAAGGCTTGGCCCGAGAATGGCTTGGATGGTTAACGAAGGTAAAACGGGCATGGTTAAAGCTTCGTTGTGGGGCTGGCCGCGGTTGGCCTCCCGGCCTCGCCCCGTGCTAGGGAATCGCTCGGTTCCAGGCCGAAAGTGGCCCAAAGAGCCGCCCAAGGATCCGATGCAAAAGCCCAGCAAAACCACGGCTCAGACGTCCGCTTCTCCGCATGCCGCCTCCGCGCTCCGGACGTTCTCGACCGAGGCGAACGGCCTCACGGCGCTGGCCGCGGCCTTTGCCGGGGAACTGGGCCAGAGCTTCTCGGATGCTGTGGAAAAAATCCGCGCCGTATCCGGCCCGCGCGGAGAAACCGGCCGCGTGATCGTGACCGGCATGGGCAAGAGCGGACACGTCGGCCGCAAGATCGCATCCACGCTATCCTCGACCGGAACGCCCGCCTATTTCGTGCACCCGGGCGAGGCGAGCCATGGCGACCTCGGCGTCATCTCCGACAAGACCGACATCATTCTCGCGCTGTCCTGGTCGGGAGAGACCGCAGAGCTGCGTGACCTGATCGATTACGCAAAGCGCTTCCGCGTCGCACTGATAGCGATCACCTCGCAGCCGAATTCCGCGCTCGCGAAAGCCGCGAGCATTTCACTGATCCTTCCGGCCGTGCAGGAAGCCTGCCCGCATGGACTTGCGCCGACGACCTCGGCCCTTATGCAGCTCGCACTCGGCGACGCGCTCGCCGTCGCGCTGCTGGAAAGCCGCGGCTTCACCGCGCTCGATTTCAAGGCGCTGCATCCCGGCGGCAAGCTCGGCGCGAGCCTCACCTTCATCCGCGACATCATGCACGCGGGCGCTAAGCTTCCGCTCGTCCGCAGCGGCACGCCGATGTCGAACGCGATCGTGGAGATGTCGACCAAAGGCTTCGGTTGTGTCGGCGTACTCGACAACGCAGGCAACCTTATCGGCATCGTCACCGACGGCGACCTGCGCCGTCACATGCGGCCGGATCTTCTGAGCTCGAAGGTCGATGACGTGATGACAAAGGACCCGAAGTCGGCGGCGCCCGATCAGCTCGCATCCGAGGTGTTGCAACAATTGAACGCCTCGAACATCACCGCGCTTTTTGTGGTCGAGAACAAAAAGCCGGTCGGCCTCGTGCACCTGCACGATCTGCTCAGGATCGGCGTGGCTTAACCAGCAGGCGCAACGATCAGCGTCGCGCCATCCGCTTTCTCCACACGCACCCTTGAGCCCGCCGGGCAATCCGGCCCGGAAACGCGCCATGTGGTGTCGTCGATCCGCACCCGCCCGCTGCCTTGCACGATCGGCTCGTCCAGCGTGAACACGCGGCCGACGAAGGCGTCCGCGCGGCGATTGAGGAACGGCTTGTCGGTTTCCGTTACCACAGTGGGATAGAAGCGGCGGCCGAGCAGGACCGAAATCACGGAGAGGATCGCGAAGATCACGATCTGCACCTGCCAGCTCATCGACAC
>JAGXQU010000098.1 GCA_018335895.1 Hyphomicrobiales bacterium
AACCTATCACGACTCGCGCGATAGCTCAGCCCGCCAGTACCCGCGTCGAGGGAAATGCGACTTCCACCAGCGTGCCGGCGTTCACTGCGCTCTTGATCTGGAAGCTCGCGCGGTTCGCTTCGGCGAGCGCCTTCGTGAGCGGCAGGCCGAGACCGGTGCCCTCCTTGTGGTCGCGGCCGGAGGTCGAGAGCTGACGGAACGGCTCGAGCGCGGCCGAGACTTCATCCTCGCTCATACCGATCCCGGTGTCGCGTACGCGCAGCACGACTTCGCCCTTTTCCGTGAGCGAAGTCGAAAGGATGACCTGGCCGCCCGGCTTTGTGAATTTCACCGAGTTCGAAAGCAGGTTCAGCACGATCTGGCGGATGGAACGCTCGTCGGCGACCACCGGCGGCAGGTTTTCGGCAAGCGCGCTGCGGATGATGATGCGTTCGCGGTTCGCCTGCGGCTGCATGATCGACATGGATTGCTTCGCGACTTCGTTGAGATCGACGCTCGCGAAGTTCAGTTCCAGCTTGCCCGCTTCGATTTTCGACAGATCGAGGAGATCGTTGATCAGTGAAATCAGATGCCCGCCGGACTGGTGGATATCCTTCAGATACTCGCGGTAGCGATCCGAGCCGATCGGGCCGAAACGCTCTTCCATCATCACTTCCGCAAAGCCGATGATCGCGTTCAGCGGTGTGCGCATCTCGTGGCTGATTTTCGCGAGGAAGTCGGACTTGTGTGAACTCGCAAGCTCGGCCTGCCGCCGCGCGCCGGTCAGTTCTTCCTCCGCGCGCTTCCACTGCGTGATGTCGCGCAGGACCGCGCAGAACTTCTGGCCGTCCTCGCCCACCTTGCCGAGGTTCATGAACAGCGGAATGAGCCCACCGTTCCTTTCGCGGCCGACCACTTCGCGGCCGTCGTTCAGGATGCTCGCGACGCCATTCGAGGCGAGTTTGTCGAGATAATCGACCGCCGCGCGATGGCTCTCCGGTGCGAACAGCATCGTGAACGATGAGTTCTGGACTTCCGCGAAGTCGAAGCCGAACAGCGCTTCGGCCGATTTGTTCATGCCCACGATTTTGCCGTCGCGGTCGATGGTCAGCACGCCGTCGGTCGCGGTATCCAGGATCGCCTGCTGCTCGCGGGTCGCGGCCTCTGCCGCGCGCAATGCACGCTCGACGCTCTCGCGCCGCTCGTCGAAGCCGGCATTCGCACGGCGCAACACATAAACGAGCGCGGACTTGCCGTACCACGGCGCGGAGAAAAGCCGCGTCTCGACCGGAATCGGCTCGCCGTTCGGGCCCTGCACCGCGAGCGTCCGTGGCATGGTGGGGTCAGCGTCTTCGGCTGGCGCGGTCGCGCCGGAGAAGATGCGCGCCAGCCCGCCGTTCTTTTCCAGCGCATCGATATTGTCGAGGCCGATCCACTCGAACAGCGCGCGGTTGGCGTAGAGAAGCTTTTCGTCGCGATGGACCGCGATGCCGAGCGGCAGACGGTCCATGAGCGCGCGTTCCGAAGCGCCGGAAAGATCGGGCGCGGCTGCGAGGATCGGTGCTGCTTCCTCGGTGCCGCGTGCGCGCGGCGCGGTAATGTCCTCCTTCCTGGCGGCGGGCGCGCTTTCGCGAGCGGTCTCGGCGCGAACACCGGCGGTGCGGTCGAGTTCGCGCGCAACGCGCTCGCGTTCGCGCTCCAGCGCTTCGCGCGTCAGCACGCGGCCGATTTCGCGGAAGTTGGTCTGCTCCTTGGGAGACAGCCTGTAGCGGCTTTCGGTTTCCGGGGCACGGACGTTTGCGGCGGCCTCAGGCTTTACGGACTCAGAAGAACCCGGCTGGAGCGTTTCTTTCGCGGTCTGCTCCGGCGCCTGTACGCGTTCGATCGCGACCGGAAATTCGTCGTTCGCCGAAGTTTCTTCGGTTGCTTCGGCGGCGGCAGGCTTCGCTTTTGCGATGAATGGAATCGCGTCGCGGAATACACCGAAGCCGCGATAGCCGAGGAAATTGCGCTCGCGGTCGAACACAGGCAGTGCTGCGAGATCCACCGGGCGCGCCGTTTCTGTTCCTGCCACAGGCCAGAGCACCGATACGCCGGACCAGGTATCGCGCCGCTTTACGGATGCAAACAGCGCATCGGTATTGGCAATCCCCGCGCGGGCGACCAGTGCGGACCAGTCTTCTCCGGTCTTTGCCGTGTGTGCCGCGCCGACGGCTTCCGCGAGGTCCGGCGAAACGCTTGTGAATTTTCCGTCCGCGTCGAGTTGCCAGACGAACCGGGAAGGCGAACGCTTGGATTGGACCGGGAACTGCACAGGCGGTTCTGCGGGCCTCGTCTTCACCGTCTTGTCTTCAGCCTCGCTCCAGAACTTCTTCACTTCCTCTGCGCTGATTTCTTCGTTGCCCGATACGACGGCCAGAATTTCCTCGCTGCCGGGCTCCGGTTGAGTTTCTTCCTCGCCGCCAAGCTCCGCCCAGAATTCCTTGACCTCTTCCTCCGAGACCGCTTCGGGATCGGCCTCACCAGCTTGCGTGCGGGCAGGAGCTTCCCGGCCTGCATTGTCGTTCTTGGGCGGGCCGAGCGGGATGACCTTCGGCAGTTTGCTTTCCGGCTTTTCTTCCGGGCGCGGATCGAAGGGTTTCGCGGTCACCGCTTCCGGCTCGGATACGGGTGCTGCGGCCGGACGCTCAGGCTGCATGAAGGATGCGAACAACAGCGTGTTCGATCCGATCGCGAGTTTCTTAAGCAAGATTTTCAGCACGCCGAACGGAATTTCTCCGAAGCCTTTCAGATTGGCGTCGGAGAGTGCGGAAGCGGCGGTGGTGTGCAGATGCAGGAGCGTTCCGGCCGGGCCCATGATCGCGGTTGCCATGCGGTTCGCGGCAAGCGGATTGCCGGAAACATCGAACAGCGCGAACGGAGCCCGTTCGCCGTCGATCAAGGCCGCCAGGGCCTTGCCGAGGTTGCCGTCGGAGCGCTCGCGCGCAAGTCCGGTGAACAGAATGACGCTTTGTCCGTTCGAAAGTCCGATCCGCTCGCAGCGGAAAGTCTCGGTGTCCTTCGCAAGCGCGATCGCTTCGCGGCGGTAGTGTCCGTTGAGCGGGAGCGTTTCGGAAAACTCTCTTGCAGTGTCTGGCATTTCGCCGAAGATCGACGGCGCTTTCTCGATCAATTCGGCAAGCGAGGCCGCGCCATAGGCCGCGACTGCGGCTCGGTTCGCGAAACGGAGCGTGCCGCTGCCGTCGAACACCAGCACGGGCGCGGAATCGAGGATCAGCGCAGCGAGCTTCGGCTCGGCGAGGAGTTCGGCAAAGGCCGGAAACGAACGCATCCCAATCATCCAACGCGGGTCCGGGCGGCGGTTTGACCAAGTTTAGCGACCGGATTTACGCTTTCTTCATAATTTGGGCGCCTCCGGAAAGCTATTACTCGCCTGCCGCACCAGGAAACCTTTGTCCTGCAAGGTTAATCTGTCTCAGGCGGGGCCAAAACGGTTGAGCGCGGACTGCAGCCCGCGTAGCGTTGCGGAACGGGTGCGAAGTCAGGGAGAAGAACAATGTTCGGAAAAGTTCCGGGTTTGGAAATTCCACCGGAGATGCGTGCCTTCGCCGAGAAGAGCGTGGAGCAGGCGAAGACCGCCTTCGACAATTACATGGACCAGGCGACCAAGGCGATGGGCGCAGTGGAAAGCCAGTCCGATGCGGCGACCTCTGGCGTCCGCGATGTCGGCCGGCAGGCGATTGGATTCGCTGAGGAAAATGTGGCTGCGGCGTTCGCCTTCGCCGAGAAGCTAGTCCGGGCCCGCGATCCGCAGGAAATCATGCAGCTCCAGACCGAGTTCGCGAAAGAGACCATGCAGAAGCTCTCCGAGCAGTCGAAGGCCATGGGCGAGCAGGTGCAGGCGGCAGCCCGCGAGGCGACCAAGCCGAAGGCCTGATTTCATTAACCATCATTTAGTGCATCGCAATATTTATGTTGCGGTGCAACAATATCTGTGGTACGGGGTTATCCAAGTCAGATTGAGCCGCGGGCAGAGGGTCCGCGGCACATCGCCCAGACAGGGAAACCCAGCCATGACCGAGATGCCCAAATTCGAAATGCCGAAAGTTGAAGTGCCCGAGATCGTCCGCGAGTTCGCCGAGAAGGGCGTGAAACAGGCCAAGGAAGGCTACGACAAGATCAAGGCGGCCGCCGAAGAGACGACCGACCTGCTCGAGAACACCTATACCGCAGCCTCGAAGGGCGCGACCGAATTCAACATGAAGGCGCTCGACGCGCTGCGCGCCAACGTGAACGCCTCGTTCGACTTCACGGCCGCAATCTTCGGCACGAAAACGCTCGCCGAAGCCGCCGAGATTTCGACCGCGCATTTCCGCAAGCAGTTCGAAGCGCTGACCGAGCAGACCAAGGATCTCTCCTCGCTCGCCCAAAAGATCGCCGCCGAAACGTCGGAGCCGATCAAGACCGGCGTGTCGAAGACCTTCAAGTTCTCGGCCTGAAGCCGGAACTGACGCGAATACCGAGGCCCGGGCCGTAAAGCCCGGGCCTCGTTGTTTTTTTGAGCCTTTTTCACTAACTCTTGCATTGCACGGCGGTTTCTAAGACATTCCGCCCGCGCTGCGGCCCCGGGGTCTGTTGATCCCTCGCGTGGCAGTCTGTGCAGCTGTAGCTCAGTTGGTTAGAGCGCCGGTCTGTGGAACCGGAGGTCGGTGGTTCGAGCCCACCCAGCTGTACCATTCCGCGATCCGCGATCCGCGATCCGCGCTCCGCTCACCAGCCGTCAGGGTTTCCGCGATTCCAGCACAGCGAACAGCGCGAGCAGGAGCACTTTCGAGGACTCCGCCACCACCGAGAACGCATGAAGCGGCGAGGGCGGTAGCGGCTGGCCCGCGATTACGAGCGCCGTCCGCGCGCTGAGTTGCGGATAAATCCATAGTGCTTCCCCGGCGAGGATCGCCACGATTGCGATCAGCAGGAGCAAGCGAAGCCGCGTGAGCCCGGCGGCAAGAATGAACAGCGCGAGCGCCGCCGCGAGCCCCCATTCGATGCGGGAGAGCATCGCGAAAGTGTGCGCACCTACATCGAGCGCCACGGGCCGTGTCAGCGAAGGGGCCGAAAACTTCGCGATCGTTGCGATGAAGGAGACGCCGATCACGATACCGGCCCAGCACGCACAATAAAGCGCGAGCACGGGCCGTCCGATTGTCAATGTCACGATGGTCTCCGTTCAGTGTCCGGCGGTCAGCGGCAGGAGATTAGCCGTATCGTCACCCCGGTGAAACGCAATGGAAAGCCGGAAACTATGCGCGATCTTCACCGCGAGCGCAGTAACCGCCGCCGCGTCCTCGCCGTTGAAAACCTGTTCTGCAGTCTGACGGAACAACGCCAGCCAGCGCCGGAAGTGGTCTTCGGAAAGCCCCGGAATCTGCAGATGAGGACGGAGCGGACGGCCTTCATAGCGCCGCGTCTTCAGGAGCAGCGACGACCAGAATGCGCACATCTTGTCGAGATGTGCGGGCCAGCGCTCCGGCACGACCTCGCGCGCGAAGATCGGCCCGATGACTTCGTCTTTCAGCACGGCGTCATAAAAGGCGTGCACCAGCGCGCGGATGCTGTCTTCGTTGACGGAAACGAGCTCCGCGCCGTCGAGCGGCGAGGGCTCGGTGCCGCGTACTGGAATGCTCAAAACGGCGATCCTTTCCGTGCTCTTGTAACGCAAAAAAAGAGCGCGCCGATTGCGATAGGTCAACGAAAGCTCAGTGCGCGCAATGCCGCTGCGGCTACGTCAGGACCGGGGCGTAACCTCGATAACGACGCTGCCGCGCTTCCGTCCGCGATCGACATAGTCATGCGCCTCGCGCATCGCCTGGAACGGAAAACTGCGGTCGATGACAGGTTTGAAGATGCCGGCTTCGGCCCACTCGCCGATCTGCTGCACGAGGGGAGAGGATTCTTCGGCGGGTCCGGCGACGATGCGTTTGCCATAGACGGCCTTCGACCAGAGCATGGCAACCATGTCCGGCAGGCCCGCCGCGATTCCGAGAAAGCGTCCACCCGGCTTCAGTACGTGTCTGCAATCGGAAAAAGTATGCACGCCTGTGCACTCGGCGATCACGTGATAGCTTTCGCGCTCAGATTTGAAGTCTTCATTCCGGTAGTCGATAACGCGCGAAGCGCCGAGCGACCGTACAAGATCGCCATTCGGTCCGCTGGTGACGCAGGTTACTTCCGCGCCGATGTGCTTCGCGATTTGCACGATTGCGGACCCGACGGCGCCGGACGCGCCGATCACCAGTAGTTTTTCTCCGCGCGCAAGATTTGCCTTGCGCATGAAATGAAGCGCAGTACTGCCGCCGAAAGAGAGCGAGGCGGCTTCTGCGAACGAAAGCGTCTTTGGCTTCAGGAAAACCCGTTCGTTCTCCTTCAGGATGCGATATTCGGCGTGGCAGCCCATCTTCACGCCGGGAAAAGCGAACACTTCGTCGCCGGGGCGGAATTTCGTCACTGTCTCGCCGGCCGCTTCCACGATGCCGGAAAGCTCGGTGCCGAGAACGGGTTGCCGTGGCCGTGACCATCCGAGCGCAAGCCGAACAAGCAGACGCATGCCTCTGGGCACGCTTGCCGCGCGTACGCGAACGTCGCCGGAGTTCACCGTCGTTGCGACAATCCTGACGAGAATCTCGCCGGCCTGCGGGTTGGGCTTTTCCACCTCTCGCAGGGCAAGAACTTCCGGCGGCCCGTAGGCCGTGCAAATCCACGCTTGCATCGAGCGGGTTTGCTTCAGGATTTTTTCCGGTAGACCGCGAGCGTCTTGAATTGCTCGGTCTTGTCGAAGCCTGCGTCCTTCGCCCATTGCTCGACGATCGGCTGCGCGCGGTCCCAGGCCATCGATCCCGTATAGAAGATCATGTGCCCGCCGGGATTGAGCTTGGCCGTGAACAGATCGACGAGCTGACGGTCGGTCAGCGCGCCGTAGGCGTCCATGGCGGGCGTGCGGAACTCGCACAGGTGCACGAGCGCCACGACATCGAAGTTCGGCAAGAGCTTCGGCTCCAGCACATAGATGTCGCCGAAAAATGCCTTGTAAATGCGGGAGACTTCAGGCCGCTCGATCGCAAGCTTGGTATAGGCTTCGGCTTCTTCGATCGAAGCCGTAATGCCGAGCACCCGGTTCCCGAGACCGTTCTCCTGCGAGCGAATGCCGACATGGTGGTGCGTGCCGGTGCCGAAGTGAAAGACATTCGCGTCTTTCACGCCGTGCGCTTCGAGATAGTCGGTGACATGAACGTCGCAGGGGCAGACATCGTAAAACATGCCCCACGCGTCCGTGTAATAGCTCATCTTGGCCATAGGCGCTTTCTCCATTTGCCGGTTACGTCGCACGGGCCGCAGCGGGCTGCAAGACGACGAGATCCTTGTGCAGCGTGCGGAGCGCGTCCGTACGCGCGAGCGAAATGATAATGGTTTCAGGCAGGTTCCTGCCGAGAGCCTGATACATCTGCTTGGTGGCATCGCCGTCCAGGTTCGACGTCGAGTCGTCGAGCATCAGGATCGCAGGATCGCGCAGGATCGCGCGGGCGAAGGCCACGCGCTGCTGCTCGCCGCCGGACAGCATCGAGCCCCATTCCGCCTCCTCGTTGATACGGCCGGTGAGATGGTCGAGCCCCACTTGATGCAGGATGTTGCCCAGCCGCTCGTCGTCGACTTCGTTCGCGGGCGTCGGATAGGTGATGACGGCCTTGAGCGAGCCGAGCGGAAAATAAAAGCGCTGAGGCATGGCGAGGACGTCGTCATGCGGCAGCGCGACTTTGCCGCTTCCGAGCGGCCACACGCCGGAAAGCGCGCGCTGGATCGCCGATTTCCCCGATCCCGAAGGGCCGGCTATTAGCGTCGTATCGCCTGGCCGCAGCGATAGCCTGTCGAGTGCCGCAATCGCGGCACCGGAAGGCAAGGTGACAACGAGCTTCTCGACATCGATAGCGCCTTCGTGATGATCGTCGATGGAAATCTGCGCGGTCTCCTGCGCGCCGTCGGTTTTGGCGAGTGCCGCGTCGAGCTGCACGATGCGGTCCATGCTCGCCTTCCACTCCGCGATCTTCGCATAGAAGTGCATGAGAAAGCCGAAGGCGAAATCGACCCGCTGAAACGCGAGCGCCCCCTGCATCAGCGAGCCGAGCGGGATCGCGCCCATGAAGAACGCGGGGCTCATCACGATGGTCGGAAACACCGCCGAGAATTGCGAAACGCCGGAAGTGAAGAACGTAAGACCGGACTGACGGTGAATCAGCCGCGTCCAGTTCCATACGAGGTTGCCGAAGCGCGTGCCGAGCGCCTCGCGCTCGATCTTTTCCCCGCGCATCAATGCGATCGGCTCGGAATGATCCCATGCGCGCGTGATCGCGAAACGGTAGTCGGATTCGAAACGCTGCTGGTTGAAGTTGAGCGCGATCAACGGCTTGCCGATGAGATGCGCGATCAGCGTGGCTGTCCCCGCGTAGACGAACGCGATCCAGAACAGGTAGCCCGGGAAGGAGAGGTTGACGCCGAAGACGACGAGCGGCGCGATGGCGGAAAGCCCCCAAAGGATATAGGAGAACGATATAAGGGCGATGAAGCTGCCGAGCAGGTTGTAGCCGATGTCGTGCGTCTTCTGCATGAAGATCAGAATGTCGTTCGCGATCCGCAGATGCGTATTGTCGACGTCATGCCCGAGCACGCGCATCTTGTAGTGGCGG
>JAGXQU010000099.1 GCA_018335895.1 Hyphomicrobiales bacterium
GGAATTCATCGACCCGCCTGCGATCGAAGGCGTGCGTCTCGCCGCCGGCTCGGCCGGTATCAAGTACAAGGGCCGCACCGACGTTCTGCTTGCGGCATTCGACAAGGGCACCGCAGTTGCCGGCGTGTTCACGCGCTCGAAGTGCCCGTCCGCGCCGGTCGAATGGTGCAGGAAACAGGTCAAGCGCGGGGAGGCTTCTGGTCTGGTCGTGAATTCCGGAAACGCGAATGCCTTCACCGGCAAGAACGGCAAGGATCAGGTTCGCTTCACGACCGAACTCGCGGCGAAAGCCATCGGCTGCAAGGCGTCCGGCGTTTTCATCGCATCGACCGGCGTCATCGGCGAACCGCTCGATGCGAAAAAGTTCGACGGCGTACTCGAAGGGATCGTAGCCAAAGCGCAGCCGGGGCACTTCCTCGAGGCCGCTCGCGCGATCATGACGACCGACACCTTCCCGAAGACCGCTACCGCATCCGCGAAGCTCGGCAAGGCGACGGTTACGATCTGCGGAATCGCCAAGGGTGCAGGCATGATCGCGCCGGATATGGCGACGATGCTCTCGTTCGTCTTCACGGATGCGCCGATCGCGCCGAAAGCGTTGCAGAAGCTCTTGAGCGACGGCGTCGAAGATACGTTCAACGCCGTTACCATCGACGGCGACACTTCGACCTCGGACACGCTTTTGCTGTTCGCGACGGGAGCCGCTGCGAAGCGCGGCGCGCCGAGGATCAAGAAGGCGCAGGATCCGAAGCTGAAGGAGTTTCGGAAGGCGCTGATGAAGGTATTCGCAGATCTTTCCGAGCAGGTCGCCCGCGACGGCGAAGGCGCACGCAAGCTCGTCGAGATCACGGTCGAGGGCGCGAAGTCGAAGCAGTCCGCGCGCAGGATCGCGATGTCGATCGCGAATTCGCCGCTCGTAAAGACCGCAATTGCCGGCGAGGACGCGAACTGGGGCCGCGTGGTGATGGCGGTCGGCAAGGCCGGCGAGCCGGCCGATCGCGACAGGCTCGCGATCTGGTTCAACGGCATTCGTGTTGCGCACAAGGGCGCGCGCGACCCGTCCTATGACGAGGCGGCCGTCTCCGAGACGATGAAGAAGCCGGAGATTTCGCTGAAAGTTGCGCTCGGATTGGGCAAGGGCATCGACCGCGTGCTGACCTGCGACCTCACGAAAGAATACGTCGCAATCAACGGCGATTACCGCAGCTAGTCTTTATTTTAAGTAATCGTTGACCGTGGTTCTTAACGGCATTTTGCGGGAAATCAGGTGAGACTGTTACTGGTAGCCGCTTGCGCATTGATCGACGCGGACGGCCGGGTGCTGCTCGCACAACGTCCTGCCGGAAAAGATATGGCGGGGCTTTGGGAGTTTCCCGGCGGGAAGGTCGATCCGGGCGAGCGGCCGGAGGTGACTCTCATTCGAGAGTTGAAGGAGGAACTGGGCATCGTCGTGCAGGAGGCGTGTCTCGCGCCGCTGACTTTCGCAAGCCACACCTATCCGCAATTCCAGCTGCTAATGCCGCTGTGGGTCTGCCGGAGATGGGAAGGCGAAGTGAAGGCGCTCGAGCGGCAGGAACTCGCCTGGGTCAGACCGAACCGGCTTCGCGATTATCCGATGCCGCCCGCGGACGAACCCCTGATCCCGCACCTGATCGAATTGCTCGCGATACCCGGCTGAAAAAGCAGGAGCCTGCAATGACCAAAGAATTGACCAAAACCATTCGTGCGTTTTTCCGCAACGAGAACGGCGCGACCGCGATCGAGTATGCTTTGATCGCCGGTGGCATTTCCATCGTGATCCTGACCGCGGTGATCGCAGTCGGCGATACGGTGCGCGACGACCTGTTCGGCAAGGTCGCGACCGCGCTCGGCAGCTAGTTCTTTTTCGGGCCGGCTTTCTCGCCGGCAGGAACCTCGATGGCGCGGAGCGCATCGGCGAGCCGCGCCTTTGCGCTTCCCGGCTTCAGCGGTTGCTGCTGGCTTTCATGCGGCGCCCAACCCGACAGCCATAATATCTCGAACGTCGCGCGCACGCGGCCGTCTTCGTCCGCGTAGCGCTCGCGATAGATTTCGGCCGCGCGCAGGAGCGTCGCGCGCCGGAGCGGCTTCCGGCTGCGTTCGGTCAACGCATTCGCCGCGCCCATGCGGCGGAGATCGCGCATGAGTGCGAGCGCGTTCGTATATCGCACCGTGAAGCGGTCGATGTCGGTCACCGGCAGCGTGAGACCCGCGCGCTGGAGAAGGCCGCCAAGTGTCCGCACTTCGACGAAGGGCGAGACGCGCGGGGAAATTCCGCCCTCGATCTCGCTCTCCGCGGAAGCCAGCGCGTCGCGCAGTTCGATTAGCGTGTCGCCCCCCATCATGGCGGCAAGCAGCACGCCGTCCGGCTTCAAGAGCCGCTTGATCTGCGCAAGCACGCCGGGAAGATCGTTCAGCCACTGCATCGACAGGAGCGAGACCGCGAGGTCGTAGCGCGCGGCTCCTCCGGAAACGCTTTCCGCCGCACCCTGGATGTCGAGAATGTCGACGGCGCGAACCTTTCCTTCGGCCAAGAGATGCTGCGTCAGGGCTTCGGCATCCGGCGTTTCGATCAAGGCTGCCCGCTCGAAATTTCGTGCGATCGTGTCGAGACGCTCGAACAGTTCTTCTGTCGTGCGTTGAAGAAGGAATTTCTCCGCGCCGCTGCGCGAAGCACGGCGCTGGCGCTCGCGCAGCAGTTCGCGATCGAACAGAATATGCGGTGCGGTCAAGAGCGGATTACCTTCATTCGCGCGCAAGGTGGCATCGCAGGAAAATCAGCGCTAGCCTTTTGTCATGCCGCTCGCCGTGAGGGCTTTTCAGCCAATTGCTGCCGCCGCGCAATTTTTCGCGTCGAGTGGACGCGCGTTCGTTCAAACCGTGCTCCCGCCGGTCTGCCTCGCCTGCCGAAAGCCCGCCGGCGCGGGCGGAGGACTTTGTCCGAAATGCTGGCAGGGCGCGGGCTTTATCGAGCGGCCCTATTGCGAGCGGCTGGGGACGCCGTTCGCCTATGACAGCGGCATGCCGCTGATCTCGCCCGCGGCCTTCGCCGATCCGCCGGCTTTCGATCGCGCGCGGGCGGTCATGCGTTTCTCGGACGTCGCACGCGACCTCGTACATCTCCTGAAATACGGCGACCGGCTCGATCTTGTGAAACCCTTCGCCAACTGGATGGCCCGCGCCGGTGATGAACTGCTGCACGAAGCCGACGCGCTCGTCCCGGTGCCGCTGCACTGGACGCGGCTCTTTCAGCGCCGCTTCAATCAATCCGCCGAGCTTGCGCGGGCGATCTCGCGCAGAAAAAGTATTTCCGTGATCGATGATGCGCTGGAGCGCGTGCGCGCGACACCGCCGCAGGTCGGGCTCGCGCGCGATGAGCGCGCGAAGAACGTGCATGGCGCGTTCTCGATCGGGAAATCCGCCCGCTCCAAAGTGAAAGGCAAACGGATCGTTCTGATCGACGACGTATTGACCACAGGCGCGACCGCGAACTCCTGCGCGCGGGTGCTGCGGCGGGCAGGCGCTGCGCGCATCGATGTGCTGACTTTGACGCGGGTTGTCGATCCGGTCTGAAACCCGGTATCATTGAGTTTCATGATCGAGGAGGTTCCGGTGACCGGAACACAGACAAAATTCAAGGCGGCCCTGGTACAGCTTCGCACCGGCAAGTCTGTCGAGGCGAATATCGCGAGCGCTTCGAAGCTGATCCGCGAGGCAAAAGAACTCGGTGCCGAATATATCCAGACGCCCGAGATGACGAACATCATGGAGCAGGGGCGCGACGGACTGTTCGCGAGTCTGAAGGAAGAAGAGCGCGACGATTCGCTTGCCGCTTTCCGCCAGCTTGCGCGCGACCTCAAGACCTATCTCCATATCGGATCGCTCGCGATCAAGGCGTCGCACGACAAGGCAGCGAACCGCAGCTTCCTGATCGACCGCGCGGGCGAGATCGTCACGCGCTACGATAAGATCCATCTCTTCGACGTCCAGCTTGCCGGCGGTGAGAGCTATCGCGAGTCGAATACCTATAAGCCCGGCGAGATCGCCGTGAGCGCCGACCTGCCATGGGGCCGGCTTGGGCTCACCATCTGCTACGACCTGCGCTTCCCGGCGCTCTATCGCGCGCTTGCGAGTGCGGGGTCGCATTTCCTCGCCGTGCCAGCCGCGTTCACGAAGCAGACCGGCGAAGCGCACTGGCATGTGCTTCAGCGTGCGCGCGCGATCGAAACCGGATCGTTCGTGTTTGCCGCCGCCCAAGGCGGACGCCACGAGAACGGCCGTGATACTTTCGGCCACAGCCTGATCGTCGATCCGTGGGGCCGCGTGCTTGCGGAAGGCGGTGTCGATCCTTCCGTCGTGATTGCAGAGATCGACGTCGAGGAGGTCGGACGCGCCCGCGCACGCATTCCCTCGCTCGAACACGGCCGCCGCTTCGAAGTCGCGGGCACGGCGCAGGAGCACAGCCACCTTCATCTGGTCGGAAAAGCGTCGTGATCCGATACGATCTGCATTGCGAAGCCGGGCACGGCTTTGAGAGCTGGTTCCGCTCGTCGGGAGACTACGACCTCCAACGGAAGAAGAAGCTCGTCGAGTGCCCGGTCTGCGGCTCCCTGGAGGTCGAAAAGAAGATCATGGCGCCGCGGCTGAACCGCACGGACAAGGGCGCCCGCGCGAAGCCGAGCGAAGACAAGGCGCCGGTCGCGATGATGTCGCCGCAGGAGGCGGAATTCCGCCAGAAGCTGCGCGAACTTCGCGATCATGTCACGAAGAACGCGGAGCACGTCGGCGAGAAGTTTCCGGAGATGGCGCGCAGGATGCACAACGAAGAGATCGAGCGCCGTTCGATCTATGGCGAAGCATCGCCCGATGAAGTGAGGGCGCTCCTCGACGACGAGGTGGACATCCACCCGCTGCCGATTTTGCCGGACGACCGGAACTAGAAAATTCTAATTAGGATGCGTCCAGAGCAGCAGCACGATCCCTGCGATCAGTAGCAGGATTCCTGACGCCTCGCGTCTCGTCGTCTTCTGCGAAAACAACCCCTGCGAAACGATCTGCGCGAACAGGACTTCGACAAGCGCAAGGGTGCGCACGCTCGCGGCGGTCGCCAATGCAAAGGCCATGAACCAGAATTGCGAGGCGAGCGCGCCGACGAAGCCCGCGGCGATCGAAGGCTGCCACGCTTTTAGAATCGCGCCGAATACCTTGCGGTCGAAGAAGACGAGCCAGAGTGTAAGCAGCAGGGTCTGAATTGCGAGTGCCCAGACGAGCGTGTAGGCCGCATGCAGAATCACATTCGAAGCATTGGGTAGCGAAGTAACCGCGCCGCGAAAGCCGACCGCGGCTAGTGCGAAGAAAGCGCCCGCGACGATGCCGAGTGCCGCGGGCTTTGCAGAGTTTGCGGCAGCAATGCCCGGCGTCCACGACATTGCGACCACGCCTGCCGTCGCAATCACGATTGCGGCCGCAATTGGCCAGCTGAGAGCGTCGCCGAGAAAGGCGAGACCGCAGATCGCGACCAGTACCGGCTCGGTCTTGATATAGGCGATGGCGACGACGAAAGAACGGTTCTGCATCGCCATCAGCATCAAGGCGGTCGCAAATATCTGCGAGACCGCGCCCATCGTGCACCAGAGAAAGAAGTTCTGCCCGGTCGCGGGCAGCGAGGAATTCGTCGCCAGCGCGATCCCGGCGAGAAACAGGATCGAAAACGGCAGACCGAAGAGAAAGCGGACATGTGTTGCGCCGGCGGTGCCCGCCGATGCGGTCAGGCCGCGTTGGAGCGCGTTCCTTGCGGTCTGCGAAAGTGCGGCGGCGATCGTGAAGGCGATCCAGAGCCAGCTGTAGTCGGGCATTGAGAACTAATCCGGCTTCTTCGCCGCGATCATGTAGTTCACGTCGGTGTCCGTGCCGCGCCGCCATTCGCCGGTGAGCGGATTGAAGATGATGCCGCCGCGGTCGAGCTCGGTCATCCCGTTTGCAGCGAATGCGGCGTGCATTTCCCCAGGCGTCACGAATTTGTCCCAGGTATGAGTTCCGACCGGAAGCCAGCGCAGGATGTATTCCGCGCCGACGATGGCGAGTGCGAAGCTCTTCATCGTGCGGTTGATGGTGGTGACGGCCATGAAGCCGCCGGGTTTCACCATCTCGCTTGCGCGCTTTACGAACAGCGAGAGATCGGCAACGTGCTCGACGACCTCGGATGCGATTACGACGTCGAATTTCTCGCCGGCATCGGCAAGCGCTTCCGCGGTCGTCGCGCGATAGTCGATGGCAAGTCCCGACTGTTCCGCATGAAGTACTGCGACTTCGACGTTTTCGGGCGCGGGATCGATGCCGACCACGCTGGCACCAAGGCGCGCGAGCGGCTC
>JAGXQU010000100.1 GCA_018335895.1 Hyphomicrobiales bacterium
AGGAGTCCATCGACCAGCTCGGCGGGCCGATCCGGATCGGGCAGGTGGCGGGCGAAGTCGCTGCGCAGAGCTTCTACGACCTCCTGCGCCTGACCGCGGTGCTCTCGGTCAGCATCGGGCTCCTGAACCTGTTTCCGATCCCGCTGCTCGACGGCGGTCACCTTCTGTTCTACGCCATCGAGGCGGTGCGGGGCCGGCCCCTTAGCGACCGGGCGCAGGAATACGGCTTCCGGATCGGGCTCGCTTTCGTGATGCTGCTGATGATCGTGGCGACCTGGAACGATATATTCTCGCTGTTCTTGCGCGCTCAGGCATCCTGATACCGTTCGGGCGAGCCCCGGTAATGGCCCGGTAACGCCCACGCTGCCATATTTGAGCTCCGGTGGTGGGGTCCTCTTGCAGTCTCGTGCAGAGGTGAGTCAGTGGTACCTGAGTATGGGGCGTTGCGGGTCAATGGGTCGCGTGTCTGTTCGGCAACGCGGGCCGGAAAAGCCCGGCAAAAACTGCCCACTTCGTTTGCAAGCCTCTGGAAAGTCTGTAAAACCGGTCGCGAGTGAAGGTCGATTCCGCTTGGGAACCTAGGCGGATGGGGGAGCGGTCTGTCCGACCGCTTTTTTGGAATTGCGGTTGATGGAATTCGGTGGGGTACGGGTCATTCGTAAGTTGGGCGTAGCATTCGCGCTCGCCATGGCCCTCTTTTGTGGCGTTGCAGCAGTCTCGGTTGCCGCGTCGACTTCGGCGTCGGCGCAGACCGTCACCGCGGTCGACGTCGTCGGCAACCAGCGCGTCGATGCCGATACCATCCGCAGCTATGTGAGAATTCGTCCGGGTGAGCGCGCCGATGCGCAGCGCATCGACGAAGCGCTCCGCACGCTCTACGCGATCGGTCTGTTCGAGGACGTGAACATCCGCATGTCGGGTTCGCGTCTCGTCGTCACCGTGCGCGAAGCGCAGGTCATCAACCGCGTCGTCTTCGAGGGTAACCGGAAGATCAAGGACGAGGTTCTCGGCGCTGAAATCCAGTCGAAGTCGCGCGGCGCGCTCTCGCGCTCGACCGTGCAGGCAGACGTTCAGCGCATCATCGAGGTCTATCGCCGCAGCGGCCGCTACAACGTCAGCGTCGAACCGCAGATCATCGATCGCCCGAACAACCGCGTCGATCTGATCTACAAGGTCGACGAAGGCGACAAGACGACGATCCGCACGATCAACTTCACCGGCAACAAGGTCTATTCCAGCGCGCGGCTTCGCGACGTGATCAACACGACGCAGTCGAACTGGCTGAGCTGGCTGCGCAGCACCGACGTCTACGATCCGGATCGCGTCAACGCCGACCAGGAATTGCTGCGCCGTTTCTACCTGAAGAACGGGTATGCGGATTTCCGCATTCTTTCCGCGACGGTCGATCTCGATCGCGAAAACAAGGGCTTCGTGCTGAACTTCGTCGTCGACGAAGGCCAGCAGTACCGTTACGGCAACGTCGATGTGCTCTCGAACGTACGCGATCTCGACATTACCCGCGTCCGCGACCTGATCCGCGGCCGCTCCGGCGAAGTCTACAACGCCGAACTGGTCGAGAAGACGGTCGAACTGATCACCATCGAGCTTGCAAACCGCGGCTATGCTTTCGCGCAGGTGCGTCCGCGCGGCGACCGCGACTTCCAGGGCCGGCTCATCAACGTCATCTATGTGATCGACGAAGGCGCCCGCGTGTATGTCGAGCGGATCAATATCCGCTCCAACACCCGTACGCGTGAGTACGTGGTGCGCCGCGAATTCGATATCGTTGAAGGCGACCCGTACAACCGCGTCATGGTCGATCGCGCCGAGCGCCGCTTGAAGAACCTCGGCTACTTCAAGAACGTGAAGATCACGAACGAGCCCGGCTCGGCGCCAGACCGCATCATCCTGAACGTCAACGTCGAGGAGCAGCTCACCGGCGAATTCTCGGTCGCGGCGGGCTACTCGACAGCGGACGGCATTCTCGGCGAATTCACCATCGGCGAACGCAACTTCCTCGGCCGCGGCCAGTATGTGCGCACGTCGTTGCAGTACGGCGAGCGCGTGAAGGGCATCGAGTTTTCCTTCACCGAGCCCTATTTCATGGACTACCGGCTCGCGGTCGGTTTCGACGTTTTCTACAAAAAGACCGAGCCGTCGGAGTTCGTGACTTACGGCGTCAACACGGTCGGCGGCACGATCCGCGCGAGCGCGCGTCTGAACGAGGAAATCACGGCTCAGGTGCGGTACAGCGCATTCGAACGCAGCCTCACTTCGGGCACCACCTTCGTCGCCTCGAACGCGATCCTGGAGTCGCTGACCTCGACCATTCTGACGTCGCAGGTCGGCTATACGCTGTCCTACAACTCGCTCGACAACACCAAGGACCCGACGAACGGCTTGCACGCGTCGTTCTCGCAGGATATCGCGGGTCTCGGCGGCGATTCCAAGTATGTGAAGACCGCCGCGGAAGCGCGCATGTACAAACCGCTGACCGGCGATTTTGTGGTCATGGTGAAGGGCTCCGCGGGTCATGTCTTCGCGTGGGGCGGCGATACGCTGCGCTTCCTCGACCACTTCAACAACGGCCATTCGCTCATTCGCGGTTTCGCGACCCAGGGCTTCGGCGCGCGGGATATCAACGGAAAACTGACGAACGGCTCGGCTAGCCTGGGCGGCACGACGTACTGGGCGGCGACCGCCGAGTTGCAGTTCCCGCTGTCGTTCATGCCGAAGGAAGTGGGCATCAAGACCGCGTTCTTCGTCGACGTCGGCTCGCTGTGGAACTATGACGGCAATCTGAATGTCGCGAACCCGCCCGGCACCACGCCTTCGACTTGCGGTGTTCCAGTCTGTCTGTTCGACGACGCGTCGATCCGCGCTTCGGCCGGCGTAAGCTTGATCTGGCAGTCGCCCTTCGGACCGCTGCGTTTCGATCTTGCAACTCCGCTCCAGAAGTCCCCGTACGACCGCACGCAGGTCTTCCGCTTCGGTGGCGGCGCCAAGTTCTGATTTCCCGAGCCGGACCCGCGCGGGCCCGGCTCCGACGGCTTTCGCATGACCGATCCGATATTCTTTCGCTCCCGCGGGCCCCTTGCGCTTGCAGCCATCGGCGAACTTACCGGCGCTGTCGTGCCGGAAGACAAAGCCGGCAACACCGTCGTTGGCGCGGCGCCGCTCGACATCGCGGGTCCGTCGGATGTCACCTTCTACGAAGACGCCGACTATGCGGAACAGCTTTCCGTATCGGACGCCGGCGCATGTTTCGTTACCGAGAAACTCGCATCATCGGTTCCCGCTCATATCGTGCGGCTGGTCACGGCGAAGCCCTATGCCGCATTCGTGCGGACGGCGCGCGCGCTGTTTGCCGACGATCTGCGTCCGCTTTCGATTGTCGGAACGCGCGGCATCGATCCTGAGGCATCGGTACACGAGGATGCGCGGCTCGAGGACGGCGTGATCGTCGATCCGGGCGCGGTGATCGGACCCGATGCCGAGATCGGCGCGGGTACCATCGTCTGTGCGAACGTCGTGATCGGGCCAAATGTCCGGATCGGACGCGATTGCAGCATCGGTCCAGGCGCCAGCATCACGCATGCCCTGCTCGGGGATCGTGTCATCGTGCATGCCGGCGTTCGCATCGGTCAGGACGGCTTCGGCTACATTCCCGGCAAAGGACATCTCAAGGTGCCGCAGCTCGGGCGCGTCATCATCCAGGACGATGTCGAGATTGGCGCCGGAACGACGGTCGACCGTGGCGGCGGACGGGACACGACGATCGGCGAAGGTACCAAGATCGACAATCTGGTGCAGGTCGCGCACAACGTTTCCATCGGGCGGCACTGCATCATCGCGGGCCATGTCGGCCTCTCGGGCAGCGTGACGCTCGGCGATGGTGTCATGCTGGGCGGCAAGGTCGGCGTTGCCGATCACCGCAAGATCGGCGACCGCGCGCAACTGATCGCGCTCTCCGGGGTCATGCATGATGTCCCCGCGGGCGCCCGCTGGGGCGGGGCGCCTGCCAGGCCTCTACGCGAGTTCTTCCGCGAGCAAGTCGCGTTGCAGCGCCTCTCCGGAAAAGGTGGTAAGGACGAAGGCGATAAATCGGGCAAGTAAGTCTGCGGATTATTGTAATGAACTCCGAAAACAAATCGAACATCATCGAGCCGGCAGAGCTGCTTAAGCTTCTGCCGCATCGCTACCCGTTTCTGCTGGTGGACCGGATCATCGAGGTGAATGCCGACGACTCCTGCATCGGCATCAAGAACGTGACGTTCAACGAGCCGTTTTTTCCGGGGCACTTTCCCAACCGTCCCGTGATGCCGGGCGTCTTGATGATCGAGGCGATGGCGCAGACGGCGGGCGCGATCTGCTCGAAGCACGCGGGTCATGGCGGGAATCCGCCCAACGTGTTTTTCCTCACCGTGGACAAGGCGAAGTTCCGCAAGCCCGTTTTCCCCGGCGACACCATCGAATATCACATGAAGAAGATTCAGCAGCGCAAGACCATGTGGTGGTTCAAGGGCGAGGCCAAGGTGCGCGGTACGACCGTGTGCGAGGCCGAAGTCGGCGCGATGATCCTGGAAGACTGAGCGCGCACCTGTGGCCAAGATTGATCCGACGGCGAGAGTTGCAGACGGCGCGAAGCTCGGCGCCGACGTTTTCGTCGGCCCCTATTGCGTAATCGGCCCGCAAGTGACGCTCGGCGACGGGTGTCATCTCGTCGCGCATGTTTCACTTCAAGGTGTGACGGAGATCGGAGCAGGAGCGAAGATCCAGCCCTTCGCATCGCTCGGCAGCCCGCCGCAATCGGTTCATTACAAGGGCGAGGCATCCCGGCTGGTCGTCGGGAAGAACGCCGACATCCGTGAAGGCGTCACCATGAACACCGGCACCGCCGGCGGCCGCATGGAAACGCGGGTCGGAGACGATTGCCTCTTCATGACGGGCGCTCATGTCGGCCACGACTGCATCGTCGGAAACAAGGTGATCTTCGCGAATAACGCCACGCTGGGCGGGCACGCGGATATCGGCGATTTCACTTTTCTCGGCGGATTGTGCGCGGTGCACCAGAATACGCGCGTCGGCGAGCAGGCCATTGTCGCCGGAATCTCCGCGGTCCGGCATGACCTCATTCCATTTGGCGCGACCGACGTCGCCGGCAATATCGGCGGGCTGAACTTGATCGGGCTGAAGCGCCGCGGCTTCAGCCGCGATACGATCCACAAGCT
>JAGXQU010000101.1 GCA_018335895.1 Hyphomicrobiales bacterium
TCGCCGCCCTTGCCGTACAAGGGCTTCATCACGATGTCCGTGTGAACCGCGCGGAACGCCTTGATCTCGTCGAGGTCGCGCGTGATCAAGGTCGGCGGCATCAGGTCGCCGAATTCCATCACGAACATCTTCTCCGGCGCGTTTCGCACCGAGCGCGGATTGTTGACGATGATCGTCTTCGGATCGAGCTTCTCGAGAAGATGCGTTGTCGTAATGTAATGCATGTCGAACGGCGGGTCCTGCCGAAGCAGGATCACGTCGAACGAGGAGAGATCGGTGCGTTTCGCTTTGCCGAGCGTGAAGTGGTCGCCGGCCTTGTCGCGCACTTCGAGCGCCTGCACGCTTGCGTAGAGCCTGCCTTCGGAAAGCGAAAGCTTGTCAGGCGTGTAATAGGAGAGCCGATAGCTGCGGCGTTGCGCTTCGAGCAGCAGCGCGAAGGTAGAATCGCCCGCGATCTTGATCCGCTCGATCGGATCCATCTGGACTGCGATATTCAGGGCCAAGGCTCGTCTCCGGGCTCAATATTCGGCGTCGAACGCCGCCTCGATATGGCGCGGAAGGCGTTTTGGCGCAATCAGCACGGCGTCGAAACGCAGGTCATGGCTCGTATGCTCCGGATGCGCCGCAAGCCAAGCTTCCGCCGCGGCAGTGATCCGTCTTCTCTGGCGCGGCAGCACCGACTCCGCCGCCGCGTCGAAATCCGCACGCGCTTTCACCTCGACGAATACGACGAGATTGCCGCGCTTCACCACCAGATCGATTTCGCCGGCTCTGCTTCTCCAGCGCTTCGCGAGCGTGCGGTAGCCTTTCGCCGCGAGATAAAGCGAAGCGCGGCCTTCCGCGGACACGCCGCGCAGGAAGGCGTCCTTGCGTTTGGGGTCCGCGTTCCGCTTCGCGGTAGTCTTGGCACCCGTTTTGGCGGTCATTTCTTTTTCTCGGCGAGCGCAAGCGCGCGGGCGTAAATCTCCTTGCGCGGCAAACCGGTCTCAGAAGCGATCGCGGCCGAGGCATCTTTCAGCGAAAGTTTTTTCAATGCCGCTTCGATCCTGGCATCGATATCCGCATCGTCGAGCGGCGCTTCGTCGCCGGGAGGCGATACCACGATAACGATCTCGCCTTTCGGTGCGCCGGTTTCTTGGTAATGCGTGGCAAGTCCGGCAAGCGAGCCGCGCCGCACTTCCTCGAAGGCTTTCGTGAGCTCCCGGCAGACGGCGGCGTTTCGGTCGCCGAGCGTCGCCGCCATGTCGGCAAGCGACTCGCTTAAGCGCGGCCCGCTTTCATAAAAGATCATCGTGGCCGGGATTGTGCGCAGTTCCGAGAGCCTCGTCTTCCGCGCGGCACTTTTCGGCGGCAGGAATCCCTCGAAGAAAAAGCGATCCGACGGCAAGCCAGCAGAAACGAGCGCCGCAAGTGCTGCCGACGCGCCCGGAATCGGGAACACGCGATGCCCCGACTCGATCGCAGCCTCCACGAGCTTGAAACCCGGATCAGAAACGAGTGGGGTGCCTGCATCGGAGACCAGCGCGACCGCGGAACCTTTGTCCAGTTCTGCGAGCACACGCGGCCGCACGCTCGCCGCGTTGTGGTCGTGGTAGGCGAGGAGCTTCGGCGAGAGATGGTGCCGGTCGAGAAGCTTCTTTGTGACGCGCGTGTCTTCGCACAGCACGAGCCCGGCGGAGCCGAGGACTTCGAGCGCGCGCAGCGTGATGTCACGCATATTTCCGATCGGCGTCGCGACGACATAGAGACCCGGTGCGAGTCGCGCGGGTTCCGCCGCTGCGTTGCGTCTCACTTCCGCCGTTTTGGGGCCGCGTCTGTCGTGCATCTCGCTATGGTGCATGATTTCTTAATGCGCTTCGCGGAGAATCTCCGGGCTTGCGGCCAAAAAAGGCGCAAAGCGTAGAATTATCAAGGCGAAGCCCGTTTTTGACAGCGGCGCTACGCGCCTCCAAAGTCATCGGGGGCGGGCGTAAAGGTAAGTAAGGCGTGCGGAAACGAACCTCTCGAGGCGGAAATCGCGGCGACGAGACGCGGTTGTGGACGCGCCGTGCTGCGCTGACGCTTCCGTTCGGCTTCGCGCTATCGGCCTGTTCGTCTTCGCTGCCGAGCTTCATGAACGACCAGCCGCCCGGCCCGCAGCAGGGCCCGGCCGCGAACAACCAGATTGAAACGCAGCCGCTGAACAATATCGGTTCCGGGAACGTCCGCGTCGGGTTGGTTCTGTCGTTGAGCGGTTCCGGCAATGCGGGCATCGCCGCGCAGTCGATGCGCAATGCCGCCGAACTGGCGCTCTCCGAATTCAACACCCCAAACATCCAGCTCATCGTAAAAGATGACGGCGGCACCGCGCAGGGCGCGCGGGCTGCCGTGGAACAGGCAATCGCCGAAGGTGCCGAAATCATTCTCGGCCCGCTCTTCAGTCACGCCGTCGCCGCAGCAGGCCAGGTGACGCGAATGCGTTCTGTTCCGATGATCGCCTTCTCAACCGACTCCAACGTCGCCGCGCGCGGAATCTATCTGCTCAGCTTCCAGCCGGAAAACGACATCGACCGCGTGATTACCTTTGCCGCGCAACGCGGAAAAAGGTCGATCACCGGCTTCGTACCGGACAACGCCTACGGCAACGTCGTCGAAGCCGCGATCAAGCAATATGCGTCTTCGCGCGGGGCCAAGGTGAATGCGGTCGAGCGCTACGGGACCGGGCAAAGCGATCCGCTCTCCGCGGTGCGCCGCGCACAGGCTGCGTTCCGCGTGACCGATCTCATCATCATCGCCGACGGCGCAGACGCGACGCCGCGCGTACTGCAAGCGCTGAATTCGGTCGGCGTCACGCCGAAGCGCATGCAATTCGCAGGCACGGGCTTATGGGAAGACCAGAATGTCTATGCGAACCGCGAGATGGACGGGGCGTGGTTCGCCGCTCCCGACAACGCAGGCTTTACGGGCTTTTCGCAGCGCTACGGTACACGTTTCGGCGCGCAGCCCGCGCGTACTGCGAGCCTTGCCTATGACGCAGTGTCGCTGGTCGCGCAGCTTGTGAAGACACAGGGTGCGCGCCGTTTCACGGAAGAGGTGCTGACGAACCGCTCCGGCTTCGCGGGCGTCGACGGCGTGTTCCGCTTCCGGAACGACGGCACTTGCGAGCGCACGCTTGCGATCCACGAAATCCGGAATGGCGGCTCGCGCGTGATTCAGCCGGCGCCGAACAACTTCAACGCGCCGCAGGCAGCGAACAACTGATCCTTACGCCGCGAGATCCGCGACGATCGCATCCAGCACCGGAAAGCCCGAAGGCGTCACGCGCAGCCGCGAATTTTCCGCACGCTCCACGAGCCCCTCGCTCTCCAGAAACGAAACGCGCTCGGGGTCGAGCGTTACCCCGGTGAGCCGCTCGAAGCGCGCGACATCGATACCTTCCGCGAGCCGGAGGCCCATGACCAGCATCTCGTCGGCCTGCTCGAGCTGCGAAAGTTTTTCTTCCTCGACGAGGCCGTGGCCCCGCTCCTCGATGAGCGCGAGCCAACGCTCCGGATTTTTCTCGGTCGAGGTCGCGATCCGCGCGCCATCCGCGCCGATCCTGCCGTGCGCACCGGGACCGGCGCCCGCATATTCCTGATAGCGCCAGTAGACGAGGTTGTGCCGCGATTCCGCGCCAGCCAGGGCGTGGTTGGAAATTTCGTAAGCGGGCATATTGCGCGCACTGCAAAGTTCCTGGGTCACATCCCACAATGCGCGCGACGTATCCTCGTCCGGCGTGATCAATTTTCCTGCGCGGTGAAGCATCTCGAACGTCGTGCCGGGTTCGATCGTAAGCTGATAGAGCGAAAGATGCTCGGGCGCGAAAACGAGCGCCTTTGAGAGCTCATCGCGCCAGGCCTGCGGCGACTGATCGGGCCGCGCGTAGATCAGATCGAAGGAAATGCGTGGAAAATTTTCGCGCGCGACTTCGACGGCTGCAAGCGCTTCTTCCGCCGTATGCATACGCCCGAGATTCTTCAAAGAAACATCGTCGAGCGCCTGCACGCCGAGCGAGACACGATTGACGCCTGCCGCGCGATAGCCGCGGAACCGTTCCGCCTCAACGCTCGTCGGGTTGGCTTCGAGCGTGATCTCTGCGTCCTTCGAGACGGTCCACTGCTTCGTGATCTCGTCGAGCACGCTTTGCACGGTCGAAGGCTGCATCAAGGACGGCGTGCCGCCGCCGAAAAAAATGCTCGTGACTTCGCGAGAGGCGGTGAGCGGCTTCAGATACGAAAGTTCCCGCGCGATCGCGCGCGCATAGCGCGCCTCATCCGGCTTCCCGTGCCGGACATGCGAATTGAAATCGCAATAGGGGCATTTCGCGAGACAGAACGGCCAGTGCACGTAAACGCCGAAAGCGTCAGCCAAGACACGCCTCCGCGAGTTTCAGGAACGCCCGCGCCCGGTGTGAAAGTCCCTCGCCATGCGGCGGCAAGCCATGCTTTTCGTCGGCGGTCATCTCGCCGAAGGTTTTGGTCTTTCCGTCAGGAAGAAACATCGGATCGTAGCCGAAACCGGCCGTACCGCGCGGGGGCCAAACCAGCGTGCCCTCCACGCGGCCTTCGAAGGAGAGGGTTTCGCCGTCCGGCCATGCGACACAGAGCGCGGAAATGAAGGCGGCTCTGCGTTGTGCGGGCGTTTTCGCGTTCGCTTCGTGCAGTTTTTCTTCGACGATCCGCATGGCCTGCGCGAAGTTTTTCGACGCCCCCGCCCAGCGCGCCGAATAGATGCCGGGCGCTCCGTTCAGGGCTTCCACGGACAATCCGGAATCGTCGGCGAATGCGGGAAGGTTCGAGGCTCTTGCGGCGGCCTCCGCCTTGATCTTCGCATTGGCCTCGAAGGTGGTTCCGTTTTCTTCCGGCTC
>JAGXQU010000102.1 GCA_018335895.1 Hyphomicrobiales bacterium
CGTGGACTGGACCGGCGAGTTCATCTTCGCGGTGGCGTGGCTCGTGATCGTCCTGTCGGGCGGCGCGATCGTTCTTCTCTATATAATGATCCGCAGGGCGGCGGCGACGCGGGTTGCTTCGCTCTTTTATCTGACGCCCGCGGTGACCGCGGTGATGTCCTATCTTCTGTTCAACGAGCAACTGGGCCTCGCCGCGCTCGGGGGCATGGCGCTTTGCGCGACCGGCGTGCTGCTTGTGAACTGGAAAGCCGAGCCTGCGGCAAATTGAATCAACCGCGCGTGACCGGCCGGTACAGGAATCCTTAACCGGTACCTTATTACTGATTAACCGGATAGATTCGGTACCGGAATGCAGGCGCCCTCAGGGTTTCGATGGTTCGATACGCTGCTTCTCGCTGGAGCGGCGCTATTTAGCTTGGCGGCCGTTGCAGTGATCACGCTTGCGCCGAAAGAGAACGCGGAAGGCATTGCCGTTATTTTCGCGCCATGGACCAGCGCCGCGGAGACGATGGCGCGTTCCGTGCAGCCGGGCGGGCGCTTCGTCCGCTTCGGCGCCTTCGACTTCATCGCCGTGATCGAACCGAACGGCGGCACCCACGCGCAAGTCCTCCGCGAGAGCGGCGCCTGGCTGCTTGCCGATCCGGCAGCGCTTGCCGCGTGCCTGAGACCCTTCAAGCCAACCAAGATCTGAAAGCCGGCCGGAAATGAACAATCTCGAACAGTTTCAGCACAAAATCACAGTCGCGCTGACGGGCGTCATCTGGCTGCATCTTCCGGTTTTGACGGTCACTGCCATGATTACGCAGAAGGCAGTCTTCGCTCCCATGGCCCTGGCGCTGATGCTGGCAGCGCTGCCGACGGTTCTGCTCGTCCTGAAACGTCCGCCGATGGTGGTTTCGATTTCGCTTGCGATTGCCATGGTCGCGCATGCGTCGCTGTTTGTGTACCTGCTCGAAGGTCACCCGTGGCAGATCGAAGCGCACTTCTACTACTTCGCTTTGCTCGCGATGCTTTCTGGCCTGTCGCAGTGGCCGGTCATTGTCGTGGCTGCCGGTCTCATCGCGGTCCATCACGTCGGGCTAAATTTTCTCCTGCCGAGCGCGGTCTATCCGGGCGGCAGCGATCTGGGCCGTGCATTCTTCCACGTCGTAGTGGTGGTGATCGAAACGGTCATGCTGGTAATGATTGCAGTCCTGTTACGCCGGGTCTTTGCGGAGGCTTACGGGGCGACCGGCAATGCCGAAAAGGTTGCTAGCGAACTCCGGAGTCTCGCCACCGACCGCGAGAAGGAATATGCGCTTTCAAGGAAGCGTACAGACGATCTCGGTTCGCTTCTCGTACGTTTCGAGCAGGAAATGGCGGATTCGGTCGATGCCCTGCATCGCGCAGCACAGGAGCTCGAAGACGGCGCCCGGAACTTGGGATCCACCGCGGAATCCGCGAGCACGCAATCTGTGAAGGTCGCCGCCGTTACCGAGGAGGCGTCCATTCAGGTGAATACGGTTGCGGAAGCCGGAGAATCGCTCGCGCAGACCATCGCTGAGGTCGGCGCCAACGTCTCGGAGTCCTCGCGGCTTGCAGGCGAGGCCGTGAGCCGCGCGGTCGCAACGACCGAAGCGATCGACGAGATGGCGAAGGTCGTGGCCGAGATCGGCAACGTCACCAACCTGATTTCCGCGATCGCGGGGCAGACGAATTTGCTGGCATTGAATGCGACCATCGAAGCCGCAAGGGCAGGCGAGGCGGGCCGCGGCTTCGCGGTGGTGGCGCAGGAAGTGAAGGCGCTCGCGGCGCAGACCGCGAAGGCGACCCAGGACATCGCTACCAGAATCGAGGCAATGCAGCAGGCGACCGGAAAATCGGTTTCTGCCATCGAGCAGATATCAACCGTGATTGCAGAACTGGACCGATTCTCCTCGCGGATTGCGGATTCGGTCGAGGAGCAGGTCGTCTCGGCACGCGAAATCGCGGCGAATGTCGCTTCCGTCGCCGACGGCGTCGGTGAAGTCGCCGCATCGGTCGGGCAGATCGAGTCCGTCGCGGAGAAGGCCAATCGAGCCGCAGGCCAGTTGAACGGATCGGCGACGGCGGTGACGAACCAGACGCTTCGCATCCGCGAGCGGGTCCATGCTTTTGCACAGGAAGTGCAGAAGATGAGGGCCTAGGCCGGCTTCGCCTCCTTCGGCGCGATCACAAGCTGCGATTGGGTAACCAGTGCTGCGAGCTTGCCGTCCTCGCGGAAAACTTTCGTTTGCCAGACCATCAGCGTCTTGCCGCGGTGAACCGGTGTGCACTCCGCGCGTGCGGTTTCGCCGACCGGGATCGCGGAAAGAAAGTTGGTTTTGCTTTCAGTCGTCAGCGTGCGGTAGCCCTTTGGCAGGTTCGCGGTCGTGCCGACGCCGCCGAGCGTGTCGGCAAGCGTCATGATCGCGCCGCCGTGCAGGAAGCCGCCGCGGTTCGACAGTTCCTCGCGGGCGGTCAGCTTCGCTTCGACGAGATCGGGCGAGTATTTCGTTATTTCGATCCCGATATAGGAGGCGAAGTGTTTCTCTTTATGTTTGAAAGTCTGTTCCACCTTCGCCTCGCTCAAAATAGCACCACGCTGCGGATCGACTTGCCCTGATGCATCAGGTCGAAGCCCTTGTTGATGTCGGAAAGCGGCATCGTGTGCGTGATCATCGGATCGATCTGAATTTTCCCGTCCATGTACCAGTCGACGATTTTTGGCACGTCGGTGCGGCTTCTCGCGCCGCCGAACGCTGTGCCTTTCCATACGCGACCCGTGACAAGCTGGAACGGCCGCGTGGAAATCTCCGCGCCAGCGGGTGCTACGCCGATGATGATGCTTTCGCCCCAGCCGCGGTGACATGCTTCCAGCGCTTGACGCATCACGGTCGTGTTGCCGGTGCAGTCGAAGGTGTAGTCCGCGCCGCCAATCTGGTCGGCTGAGGTCTTCGTCATGTTGACGAGATGAGCGACGAGGTCCTTGCCGGCTTCAGCTGCATTGACGAAATGCGTCATGCCAAACTTCTCGCCCCAGGCTTTGCGCTCCGGATTGATGTCGACGCCGATGATCATGTCGGCATTGGCCAGCTTTAGGCCCTGAATGACGTTGAGGCCGATGCCGCCGAGGCCGAAGACCACGGCCTTCGCGCCCGGCGTGACCTTTGCGGTATTCAGAACCGCGCCGATGCCGGTCGTAACCCCGCAGCCGATGTAGCAGACCTTGTCGAAAGGTGCGTCCTCGCGGATTTTCGCGACCGCGATCTCGGGCAGCACCGTGTAATTCGCGAACGTCGAAGTGCCCATGTAATGGAATAGTTTCTTGCCGCCGATGGAGAAGCGGGACGTGCCGTCCGGCATCAGGCCTTGCCCCTGCGTCGCGCGGATCGCGGTACACAGATTGGTCTTGCGCGAAAGGCAGGAGGGGCACTGGCGGCATTCCGGCGTGTAGAGCGGGATGACGTGATCGCCTTTTCTCACGGTCGAGACACCCGGCCCGACATCGACAACGATGCCAGCGCCTTCATGGCCGAGGATCGCGGGGAAGATTCCTTCCGGGTCCGCGCCGGAGAGTGTGAATTCGTCGGTGTGGCAGATGCCGGTCGCCTTGATCTCGACCAGCACTTCGCCCACTTTTGGACCTTCGAGCTGAACCGTCGTGACTTCGAGCGGCTTCCCTTTTTCGACGGCGACAGCGGCGCGGACGTCCATCCTCGCGTTCCTCCGGATTCTTGTTGGCGCAAGTCTAGCGGCTCATGCCAGTGATGCAAAAGATGACGGGGAGTGACGGGCTCGTGAGTTGTTCCGCAAATTCGATGCGGATAGTGTCGGGCACGTATCTGGGATGTTTGATATGACCGTCACGCGCGGGTTCACCGGCAAGCAACGCGAAAAGACCGAAGCCGAGCGGCTGCCTCCGGGGCAGGCGCTTACAGCCGATTTTCCTGTGCTTTCGGCCGGTCCGACGCCGCAGGTCGATCTTGCGAAGTGGTCATTCGCACTGAAACATGGGCCCCGTCCGGTCGTGAAGTGGACGTGGGAAGAGTTCAACCGGCTTCCGCAGTCGAAGCTCACGCGCGACATCCATTGCGTCACCACCTGGTCGAAGTTCAACACAGGGTGGCAGGGCGTGATGATCGACGATGTCTTGGCCGCTGCCGGCATCGAGGCGCCGACACAGTTCACGCTCGCGCATTCGTTCGATGGCTATTCGACGAACGTTCCCACTGCTGATCTCGTCGGCGGCAAGGCAATGGTCGCGACCCTCTACGAGGGCAAGCCGATCACGCCCGATCACGGCGGGCCC
>JAGXQU010000103.1 GCA_018335895.1 Hyphomicrobiales bacterium
TTTACTGGATGCCCGCTTTCGCGGGCATGACGATTATCGATTTCGACACGCCCTCGCCTGATCCCGGAGCGACAGCCACTCGGCCAGCGCCTCGTCGGTGCGCGGCGAGCCGGCGGAAGCAAGCCGCTCGGCGCGAAGCTCCCGCTGCCAGGCCACGCTCCGCTCCGCGATGATCGGGCAGACCGCGTCCGGCGCGCGCAGCACGGACTCGCCCATGCAGAGCCTTGCCCCGAGCAGGATCACTTCAAGACCGAGACAGAGGGGGTTCATAGGCTGCCCTCTTCCAGCCGCGCGAGCACATCGGCACGCGTCGTAAGCCTTGCTGCGATTTCGGCCATCGCCTGCTGCTTCTTCAATACTTCGAGCGCGTGATCGAGTTCGGAGCGAAGGCGCCCGGCTTCCCTCTCGCTCACGGACTTCCTGTTCTCCGCGATCCAGCCGAGCACGAGCTTCGTCAGAAACGAGACAGCGAAGCCGATCAGCATCTCAAGCATTGCCGCCGGAAACCTGCGGCAGCTTCGCCTGCAACTTTTCGGCAACCGCTTCCGGCGTAATGCCGAAATGGCGGATCGCGTCGGGCACGGCTTGCAGCACGTAATTCACGGCTTCGGCGAGTGCGGCACTTTTCATATCGAGCTTCCTGCTGGCGGCCGCATTGCCGGCCTTGCCGACCAAGAGGCCCGCTCCGTTGGTGAGTGCAGTCTGCAAGGCTTCGCGGTGCGCAGCGTCAATATCGAGATTGAACTTGCGGCGGAGCAGCTCCGCGAGCCAGCCCACGATCGCGGTCGCAAGCACCGAAACGACGGCAAGGAGATAGGGCTGCACGATGCCGTAGAAGCCCTCGATTGCGACTTCCGTCTGTGCGAATGCCGGGGCCGAAGCGAAAACGAAAAACGCGGCCCAAAGGCCGCGCGAGAACAAGCGGTCCATGATATTATCCTTTCAAGAAATGGAGCCTCATCCCGAGGAGCGCGCGCGAATGCGGGCGCGTCTCGAAAGATGAGACAGGATTAATCGAGTCGCACGAAGCCACCGTGCACATATCCAGTCGCGCCAAAGGGCGTGATGACACGCAGCCAGCCCGTAAGCTGATCCTTTTCCTGCACGTCGATGCGCGTTCCGAAGGGGATCGCGCCCTTCACTGCAAACTGAATGCCGGGCCCGCCGCGAAGATTCAGAACATCCGCAACCACAGTCGCATCCGGGATGAAACCGGGCTTCGCCGTCGCAGAAGGCATCTTCGGCTCAGGCTTTACCTCGACCGGCACTGAAAGCTCGCCTGCCTCGCCGCGCACGATGCCCTGCATCCGTGCCAGCGGAAACAGCGGATTGGTGTCGGTCTTGCGCTCCGGACAAATGTGATAGTGCCCGAGCACCGTATTGATCGCCGGATAGGCTACCTTCAGCGCCGCGTGCAGCGCCGCGCTCGCCGCGATCTGTTTGTCGGAGTATGCAAGCCAATAGTGATCGCCGTGCTCCGGTGTGGCGACACGCGCGACCGGATTTCGCTTCCGCTGCACCGAATGTCGCTGAAAGCAGTTCGACGACGATCCGCACGTAACCTGCCGCAGCACCCGCCGAGGCAAGTGCGGCCACATCTTCATCGGATATTCTCTCTCCCGCACCGCGCAAGCCAGCACCGATTACGCGGATCGCGTCCCGTGCCGAGATACGTCCGCTACCGAAAAAAGCTCGCCGATTTTCGGATAGTGCGCTGGAATTGGAGGCGTCAGCAGGAGTGGAAGCTTTCTTTCGCAGTTTTGCTTCTGCTAGCTGGAGCCATTTACATCAATCGGAGAATCCCCTGGCCATTTCTTGTCGTTGGCTTCTTTGTCTACGTGTTCTTGTGGGTGAGGCAGATTTACAAACTGAATGCGGACGATGCGCAAGCCGCATTCTTCTATATGAGCAAAGCAGAGGAGCTCGTTATTGATAGGAGCGAGCGAAGAAATCGAGCCATGACGCCGAATCGAGGTATCAAGTACTGGCTGGAGTTTTTTAGTTATTGGTCAGTCGTATCTCAAATGGCGGTGACCGGGTTACTCGCTTTCGGTGTCTTTTATTTGATTCCCTAGCTCGCTTCGAACGTCAGCTCGCCCGCGCTTTCGAGCGAGATTTCGAAATTCATCTCGCCGTCGTGATTTCCGGAAAACTCGAGCGCGCCGATCTGGAACGCGCCTTCGATCGTACCGAAATCCGGGATCACGATCTGGCATGAAGGTGCCTCGCCGCCGAAGAACGCCTCGCGCACCAGCGCATCCGACGCTGCATCCTTGAAAATGCCCGATGCAGAAAGGGAAGCACGCCGTACGCCTGCGCCAGCGAGCAGCTCGCGCCAGCGCCCGGAAGACTCCGCATGCGTCACGTCCACCGTCTGTGCGTTGAATGCGAGCGTCTTGGTCCGCAGGCCAGCGACCGTGACGAAGCTCCCGTCATCGTCGATTTTCAAGACAGGTCTTTTCCCTTTTGGGCGGGCATTCGATTCTCCGTGATTAAGCCGGCTCGGTTACGGCACGCAGCCGTACGATGCCGTGATAGGTGCGTCCGTCCGCCTCGCGGCGGATGTCGGCAACGACAAAACGCAGGTTCGCGAGATGATGCCCAACAGGCGCAAGCGGCGCGTCGATCAGCGCCTGCAATACTGCGCCCGAAATCAGATGTGCTTCGCGATGGCCGCCCTGCCGCGACCAGATGTGCAGCGTCAGTGCATGCTCTTCGCCGCTCTCGGTCGAGGTCGAACGGTCGGACACGACCGTCTCGCCGAGCGTAACGTAGGGAAGTGCTGCTTCACGCGGCGGCTCGTCATAGATTTTCGCGCCACCCAGCATCGCGGCGAGCGGGCCGTCATTTCTCAAGGCGTCATGGATCGCTGCGCGCAAGGATACTGCCGAAGCGGACATCGTCACTTCCTTCTTTTTCCGAAGCCGGAAACAGTACGGGCAGCAGCGATGTTCGCTGCCGCCCGCATCGGCTCGAGCGCCGTGGGGAGGACCGGCGCGAGCCAAGGCGAAGGCGATTGTTCG
>JAGXQU010000104.1 GCA_018335895.1 Hyphomicrobiales bacterium
TACTGCGCCTGGCGGCTCGTGAACTTCTATGGCGTACCGTTCTTCGCGAGCCTGCCGGTCGCGTTCATGTTCTCCGCCATGATCGGCCTCGTCGCCGAACGCACGCTCTACGTACACTTTTACAAGCGCAGCCATCTCGAACAGGTGCTGTTCACGATCGGGCTTGTCTTCATGACGGCCGCGCTCGTCGACTACTCGATGGGCTCGCAGCAGCGCTTCATCAATCTGCCGCCCTACCTGCAAGGCCGCTTCGACTTCTTCGGTATCGGGATCGGCAAATACCGCCTGCTGATCATCCTGATCTGCGCGCTGATCGTGATCGCGCTGCAGTTGATCCTGAATTATACGCGCTTCGGGAGCCGCCTCAGGGCTGCCGTGGACGACCAGCGCGTCGCGAGCGGCCTCGGCATCAATGTGAACTGGGTTTTCGCGATCACCTTCGCCACCGGCTGCGGCCTTGCCGGCCTCGGCGGCGCGCTCGGCGCGGAGATCCTTTCCCTCGAGCCGCACTTCCCGCTGAAGTACATGATCTACTTCCTGATCGTGGTTTCGGTCGGCGGCACCTCGAGCATCACGGGGCCGTTTCTCGCGTCCATTCTGCTCGGCATCGGAGACGTGGCGGGAAAGTATTATGCCCCGCGCTTCGGCGGCTTCGTCATCTACACCATCATGATCGTCGTGCTCGTGCTGCGCCCGCAGGGCCTGTTCGCACGCGGTACCGCGAAGTAGCGCCAAGTACATGAACATGAACAGCACCGATCCGGTTCAGGTGGCGTCGGCAGCACTCAGGCGAAAGCATGCATGGCACTGGCTGGAATACGGGTTCTGGCTTGCCGCCGCCGCTTCGGTATTCCTGCTGCCGAGCCAGCACGCGCTGCTCACGCAGATCGCGATCTGGTCGCTGTTTGCGATGTCGCTCGACCTCCTGCTCGGCTATGCCGGCATCGTATCGCTCGGCCATGCCGCCTATTTCGGCTTCGGCGCCTATGTCGCGGCGCTCTTCGCGATTAATTTCACCGGCGAGCCGGTGACGGGACTGCTCGTTGCAGGCACGGCAGCGGGACTGCTCGGGCTCGTAACCAGCCTGCTCGTACTGCGCGGCACCGACCTCACGCGGCTCATGGTGACGCTCGGCATCGCGCTCGTGATGTACGAGATCGCAAACCAGATGTCATGGCTCACGGGCGGCGCCGACGGGCTCACCGGAATGCCGATCAATGCCGTGCTCGGATTTTTCCCGATCTACTTCATTCCGAAAAATTCCTACGCCTATGTACTGGTCGTCTGCTTCGTCCTCTTCTTCATCGCGAAGCGGATCGTGCATTCGCCGTTCGGATATTCGCTGCGTGCGATCAAGGGCAACCCCTTGCGCGCATCCTCGATCGGCATTCCCGCTAATCTGCGCCTGGTTGCGGTCTATACCATCGCAGCCGCCTATGCCGGCGTCGCCGGCGCGCTGCTTGCGCAGACCACGCCCGTCGTTTCGCTCACCTATATCGATTTCCAGCGCTCCGCCGACGTGCTGCTGATGCTCATCATCGGCGGCACCGGCTATCTCTATGGCGGCGTGGTCGGCAGCACGCTGTTCCTGGTCGCGCAGAAGTTCATCGGCAACATAACGCCGCAGTACTGGGAGTTCTGGATCGGCTTCGCGCTTGTCGTGATTGCGCTGTTTGCGCGCGACCGCGGCGTCTTCAGCATCGTCGAGCGCGTCGTCGGCGCGCTGCGCAGATCGAAGGCCGCGCCATGATCGCGCTGGAAACCATCGGTCTCGAAAAGCGCTTCGGCGGCATCGTGCCGACCAACGACGTGAACCTTCGCGTCCGCGAAGGCGCGCGGCACGCCCTGATCGGGCCGAACGGAGCCGGCAAGACCACGCTAATCAACCTCCTGACCGGCGTGCTGAAGCCGAGCCGCGGACAGGTGAAACTCGGCGGGGCCGACATCACGAGCCTGAAGCCCCACCAGCGCGTCGCCCGCGGCATCTCGCGCACGTTCCAGATCAACCAGCTGTTCGGCGACCTTTCTCCCCTCGAATCCATCGCGCTCGTTATCGGCGAGCGGGAGAAACTCGGCACGGAAATCTGGCGCGCATTCGGGACTGACGAAAAGATCGTCGCCGAAGCCGTCGCGCTCGCAAAACAGTTCGGTCTTGCCGACGTCCTCAACGAGAGCACCTCGTCCCTGCCCTACGGCAAGCAGCGGCAGCTCGAGATCGCGCTCGCCATCGCCGGAAAGCCGCGCGTGCTTTTGCTCGACGAGCCCGCCGCCGGCGTGCCGGAAACCGAGCGTCACGAAATCCTCGAAACCGTCGCGGCATTGCCGAAAGACGTAACCGTGCTTCTGATCGAGCACGATATGGACATCGTGTTCGGATTTGCCGACCGCATTTCCGTACTGGTCGAAGGCAAGCTGTTCGTCGAGGGCGAACCGAAAGAAATCGAAAACGATCCGCGCGTCCGCGCCGTCTATCTGGGCGAGCGCAGCGATGACTGAAGCGCTCCGTATCGAGCATCTGCGCGCGGGCTACGGCGAAGCGGTAGTCCTGCCGGATCTTTCGCTCATTCTCGAACAGGGCCGCTCGCTTGCGCTGCTCGGCCGGAACGGCATGGGCAAGACGACGCTCGTCAACACCATTGTCGGCGTCACGCGCCGTTTCAGCGGCAAGATATTTCTCGGCGGCAAGGACATCACAGCGCTGCGTCCCGATCAGCGCGCGGCTGCCGGCATCGGCTGGGTTCCGCAGGAGCGGAATATCTTCAAGTCCCTTACCGTGACCGAGAACCTCACCGCGGTTGCGATGCCCGGCACGTGGACGCCCGAGCGTGTGTTTCAGATGTTTCCGCGCCTTGCAGAAAGGCGCGGCAATCTCGGCAGCCAGCTTTCGGGAGGCGAGCAGCAGATGTTGGCTGTCGGCCGCGCGCTCGTGCTGAATCCGAAGCTGCTCTTGCTAGACGAACCGCTCGAAGGGCTGGCGCCGATCATCGTGGACGAGTTGCTGGCCGCGTTGCAGCGGATCATTACCGAGGAAAAGCTGACGGCAATTCTCGTCGAGCAGAGTCCGCAGAAGATTTTAGGCGTCACCGGCCGCGCGGCCATTCTGGAGCGCGGCACGATCGTGCACGAATCGGAAAGCAGTGAACTGCGCAGACAGCCGGAAGTCCTTGAGCGCTATCTCGGCGTCGGGAAGGCGAAGCGGGCCTGATTACTCCGCCGCCTGCGCGGTGCGCGCGAAGGTCAGGCCGAGCTTGTGCCAGACATCGACCAGTGCATCGACGAGTTCGGCGATCAGCTTGTCGTCGTGCAGCGGCGACGGCGTGATGCGAAGACGCTCCGCGCCGCGCGGCACGGTCGGATAGTTGATCGGCTGAATATAAATGCCGTGGTCGGCAAGCAGCATGTCGCTCGCCGCCTTGCAGAGCGCTGCATCGCCCACCATCAGCGGAATGATGTGCGTGTTGCCGGGCATGACCGGCAGGCCCGCCTTGAACATTTCCGACTTCGCGCGGGCGACCTGCGCCCGATGCCCGATGCGCTCGCTTTGCGAAGTCTTGAGATGCGCGATCGAAACGGTAGCCGCTGCCGCAATCGCCGGCGGCAATGCGGTCGTGAAAATGAAACCCGGTGCGAAAGAGCGCACCGCGTCGCAGACCGCGCGGCTGCCCGCGATATAGCCGCCGACAACGCCGAACGCCTTGCCGAGCGTGCCTTCGATCACATCGACGCGCGCCATGACGCCGTCCCGTTCCGCGACGCCCGCCCCGCGCGGGCCGTACATGCCGACGGCATGCACCTCGTCGAGATAGGTCATCGCGCCGTAGCGTTCCGCGAGATCGCAGATCGCGCCGATCGGCGCGACATCGCCGTCCATGGAATAGATGCTCTCGAACACGATGAGCTTCGGCCGGTCGCCCGCGCCTTTGAGCAGTTCCTCGAGATGCGCGAGATCGTTGTGGCGGAAGACGATCTTCTGCGCGCCGGACTGGCGCACGCCCTCGATCATCGAATTATGATTCAGTTCGTCCGAAAGAATGAGGCAGTTGGGCAGGAGCTTCGCGATGGTCGCGATGCCGGTCTGATTCGAAACGTAGCCCGAACTGAAGACCAGCCCGGCCTCCTTCTGATGAAGGTCGGCAAGCTCGTTCTCCAGCGCGACGATATGCCGGCTGTTACCCGCGATGTTGCGCGTGCCGCCCGCGCCGGTGCCGCATTCCTTCGCGGTGGCGGTCATCGCTTCGATGACTTTCGGATGGCGGCCCATGCCGAGATAGTCGTTCGAGCACCAGACGACGATTTCCTTGCGCCCGTCCGGCGAATGCCAGGCGGCCCGCGGAAAACGCGCGGTATCGCGCTCGATCGGGGTGAATACGCGATAGCGCCGTTCGGCATGAAGGCCGTCCAGCGCCTTTTGAAAGATTTGCTCGTACGCAGAGGACTTCAAGTTGCCCGTTTCCGGCGATTCCGTGACCGCTTCTTACATTCATCTTTAGAAGAGTATCAAGGAAGGGGCACAACGTCGCGGTAGCTGCCTTGCTGGCGATCAATTTCGCAAAACACTGATTCGAATGGTAATTTAATACCTTAAGGCGGAGGTCCGCCGGGCTTCACTACCATAGTACCAATATTCTCCTAAAGCCTAGGAATCCGTTGGAATCTGAAGGCGTTAACCATTTGGAAACCATGAACAGGGAAATTTCTGCCTAGTGCCTCCCATTCGGGAGGCGGCTGGGGAGAGTTTCTTGAACGGAATTGGCGAGTTCTTCCGCACGCTCGGCGCCGCGCGTCTTGCCGCGATGGGCGCGGTCGCAGCGGCACTGATCTTCTTCTTCCTCTTCATTATCGCGCGCGTTTCGGCCCCGGCCATGGCGCCGCTCTTCACCGAGCTGGCGCTCGACGACTCCGCACGCATCGTTCGCGAGCTGGAAACGCAGGGCACGCAATACGAAATCAAGAACGACGGCGCGACAATTCTGATCCCGAAGGACAAGGTCGCCCGCACCCGCATGCGTCTTGCGGAAACCGGCCTGCCGCGCGGCGGCAGCGTCGGCTATGAAATCTTCGACCGCACCGACACGCTCGGCACGACGTCGTTCGTGCAGAACGTCAATCATGTTCGCGCGCTGGAAGGCGAACTTTCGCGCACTATCCGCTCGATCGACCGCATTGCCGCAGCGCGGGTCCATCTCGTCATTCCCGAACGCCAGTTGTTTGCACGCGACCGGCAGGAGCCGTCCGCATCCATCGTGCTTCAGGTCCGCGGGTCCCTCGAAATGTCGCAGGTGCGCGCGATCCGGCATCTGGTCGCCAGCGCCGTCCGCGGATTGAAGACAGAGCGCATCTCCATCGTCGACGAGCGCGGCCAGTTGCTCGCCGACGGCTCGGGCGATTCGTCTGGCGGAATCTCCAGCCTCGAAGAGCGCAACACCGCGTTCGAACGCAAACTGAAGCAGCAGATCGACGCCATCGTCACGAGCGTGGTCGGCGCCAATCGCGCGCGCGTGACGGTGTCCGCCGAACTCGATTATTCCCGCATCCAGCAGACCTCCGACAGCTTCGACCCGGACGGCCGGGTCGTGCGCTCGACGCAGACGCGCGAAGAGCAGTCGGCGACCGGCGGCAGCGCGGGCGGCGACGGCGTGTCCGTCTCGAACGAAATTCCGGGCAATAACCAGCAGCGCAACCAGCAACAGCCGCAGCAGAGCGCACAGGCGCGCGACAACGCCCGCAAGACCGAAGAGGTCGTGAACTACGAGATTACCCGCACCACGCGCACCGAAACGCTCGAGCCCGGGCGTGTGAAGCGGATCTCGGTCGCCGTGCTCGTCGACGGCACCTACTCCAAGGCCAACAACAACGAAGTGGCTTACCAGCCGCGCACCAAGGAAGACCTCGATCGCATCGCAGCGCTCGTGCGCTCCGCGATCGGCTTCAACGAAAAGCGCGGCGACATGATCGAAGTGGTGAACCTGCGCTTCGCGGAGCCGACCGTAGTTCCGCAATCTGCGGGTGAAGGCGGCTTCCTTTCGATGTTCCGTTTCACCACCGACGACATCATGCGCTCGGTCGAGATCGGCGTGATGCTGATTCTCGGCCTGCTGGTGCTGCTGTTCGTCGTGCGCCCGCTCGTGCGCCGCGTAATTACGCCGGACGAAAGAGCGGCTTTAGCAGCCGCGGCCGCGACCGGGAATCCGGCCACCGCGCCAGCGCTGACCACGCAAATGCTCGCACCGCCGCCGCAGACGGTCGTCGTGCAGACGGTCTCGCCGCCGATCGCACCCCAGGTGGTGCAGATCCAGCAGACTCCGCTGCCGCCCGCCGACCATCCCGCGTCGCGCCTCATCGAATCCGCCCAGATCATGGGCGAGGCACACCAGAAATCGATGCAGAAGGTCGGAGAACTCGTGCAGAGCAATCCGCAGGAAACCGTCTCGGTCATCCGCCAGTGGATGAACGAGCGGACGTTGTGACCTAGATCATGAACGCAGCACCAGCACCTGGAGCCAAGACCAAGAAAGCACCGGCCATGCACAATGGCCGGCCGCTGACGGGCGTCGAACGCGCAGCGGTGATGATGCTTGCGCTCGGCCAGGAGCACGGCGAAGGCGTCTGGAAGATCCTCGAAGACGATGAAATCCGCGAACTCTCGATCGCGATTTCGAGACTGGGCACGATCGATTCCAACCTGGTCGATCAGTTGCTCGTGGATTTCGTGGGCCAGCTTTCGGGCTATGGCGGCCTGCTCGGCAATACCTCGGCGACGGAACGTCTTCTCACCCAGTTTCTTTCGGGCGACCGCGTCAACGCGATCATGGAAGAAATCCGCGGCCCCGCCGGCCGCAACATGTGGGAGAAACTCTCGAACGTTCAGGAAGACGTGCTCGCGAACTATCTCAAGAACGAATATCCGCAAACCATCGCGGTCGTGCTGTCGAAGATTCGCGCCGAACAGGCTGCCCGCGTGCTTTCGGTGCTGCCCGAACCGCTCGCGCTCGACGTCATCAACCGGCTCATCAAGATGGAGGCGGTGCAGAAGGACGTTCTGGAGCGTGTCGAACAGACCTTGCGCATGGAATTCATGTCGACGCTGGCGCAGACCTCGAAGCGCGACCCCTATGCGCCGATCGCGGAAATCTTCAACTTCTTCGACCGGCAGACCGAATCCCGTTTCTTTGCCGCGATGGAATCGACGGAAAAAGAGTCGGCCGAACGCATCAAGACGCTGATGTTCACCTTCGACGATCTGGTGAAGCTCGATTCCGGCGCGATCCAGACGATCCTGCGCAAGGTGGATAAAGCCAAGCTCACGATCGCGCTCAAGGGCGCGACCGAGACCGTGCGCGAGTACTTCCTGAAGAACATGTCGCAGCGCGCGGCCAAGATGATGATCGAGGAAATGCAGAATATGGGGCCGGTGCGCCTGCGCGACGTGGACGAAGCGCAAGCATTGATGATCACGACCGCAAAGGATCTCGCCGACAAGGGCGAAATCGTCATCGTGAAGGGCGCCAACTCCGAAGACGAGCTGGTGTACTGATGACAGCCGCCAGCACAAAATCTCCCGCCAAATATCTCTTCGACACCGAATTCGGATCGGGAGGCCGGTTCGGCGACCTGACCGGCAACGCGCGCGCCGCCATCGCGGAAGCGGAAAAGACCGCGTTCCGGGACGGGTTTGAAACGGCGAAGAAGGAAGCCGAGCAGAAGTGCGCCTCCCAGCTCGAGCGCATCGCGACCGATGTGCATCTTGCCATCGGCCGGCTCGCCGCCGTCGAGACCCGGCTTGAGCGCGAAGCGATCGACGTCGCCGGCGCAATCGCGCGCCAGCTCGCGCCTGCCCTGATGGCACGCCAGCCGCTCGCGGAGATCGAAGCGCTGGTGCTCGATGTGCTCTCGCATGTGCGCTCGGCTCCTCACCTCGCCGTCCGCATATCGCCCGAAATGGCGGATAGCGCGGGTGTTCGCCTGAAAAAGATTGCCGACGAACGCGGCTTCGCGAGCCGCCTCGTGATTCTGCCCGACCCCGCGATCAAGAGCGGCGACTGCCTGATCGAATGGGCTGACGGCGGCGTTTCGCGCAATTCGGAAGACATCGGCGCCCGCATCGAGCAGGCGATCAACAATTATCTCGGCGTGCCCCCGCGCACGCCCAAAGTGCCGGAGAGCAAGCCATGAGCGACGACAGGAAACCGCCGCTGCCCGATCTCGAAGCCGACGTTGATCTCGTCAATGCCGGCGCGCCGCCAACCGCCCCAAGCTCCGGCGAAGATCACTCCGTAAAAAGTGCGGCCGATCTCGAGGCCCTGTTCGACGTGCCGGTGCACGTCTCGGCGGTGCTCGGCCGGACCCGCATGGATGTCGGCGATCTGCTGAAGATCGCGCCCGGCACCATGCTGGAACTGGACCGCAAGGTCGGTGAGGCGATCGACATCTTCGTGAATAACCGTCTGGTCGCGCGCGGCGAAGTCGTGCTCGTGGAAGACCGGCTCGGCGTGACCATGACGGAAATCATCAAAGCCGACCGGAACTGACCGGCGGGGAGAGAACCATGCGGCTACTCATTATCGGCACCCTCAAGGGCCAGCTTTCGGCGGCGACCAAGATCGCGATCGATCGCGGCGCGAGCGTCACCCACGCGGTGGACATCGAGCAAGGCCTCAAGGTGCTGCGCTCGCGCGGCGCCGACCTCATCATGGCCGACGTCACGCTCGACATCCGCGACCTGGTGACGAAAATTTCCGACGAGCGCATGCATGCGCCGGTCGTCGCCTGCGGCGTCGAGACCAATGCCCGCGCCGCGGTCGATGCGATCCACGCCGGCGCGAAAGAATACATCCCGCTCCCGCCCGATCCGGAACTGATCGCAGCCGTGCTCGCCGCGGTCGCCGACGACGGCCGCGACTTCGTCTTCCGCGACGAGGCGATGGCCCGTGTGGTGCGGTTAGCCGCGCAGGTCGCGAGCTCCGAAGCCTCGATCCTGATTACGGGCGAAAGCGGCACCGGCAAGGAAATGCTCGCGCGCTTCGTGCACGTGAAAAGCCCGCGCGCGAACAAGGTCTTCGTTTCGGTCAATTGCGCGGCGATCCCGGAGAACCTGCTCGAATCCGAACTCTTCGGCCACGAGAAGGGCTCCTTCACCGGCGCGATCGCGCGCCGCGTGGGCAAGTTCGAGGAAGCGAACGGCGGCACGCTGCTGCTGGACGAAATCTCGGAGATGGATGTTCGCCTGCAGGCTAAGCTCCTTCGGGCCATTCAGGAGCGCGTGATCGACCGCGTCGGCGGCACGCGTCCCGTGCCGGTCGATATCCGTATCGTCGCGACTTCGAACCGCAATCTTGCGGAAGAAGTCCGTGCCGGCCGCTTCCGCGAAGATCTGCTCTATCGGCTCAACGTCGTGAACCTGCAAATCCCGCCGCTGCGCGAGCGTCCGCAGGATGTCCTCGAACTCGCCGACCATTTCATCAAGCATTACGCAGACGTGAACGGCGTCTCGCCGAAGCCGCTCTCGCAGGAAGCCAAGCGCGAACTCCTGCGCAACCGCTGGCCCGGCAACGTCCGTGAGATGGAAAATACGATGCACCGCGCGGTGCTGTTGGCCACGGGCGACGAGATCGACGTCGACGCGATCCGGTTGCCGGATGGCACCACGCTCGCGAACGCACCGAGCGGCCCGGTCGCCCATGCGCAAGCCGTCTCCGATCAGCTTGCCGCTTCGCTGGTCGGCCGCACCGTCGCCGACGTCGAGCGCGAACTGATCCTCTCCACGCTCAAACACTGCCTCGGCAACCGCACGCACGCCGCGAACGTGCTCGGCATCTCGATCCGCACGCTCCGGAACAAGCTCAACGAATATTCGGCGGAAGGGATCGACATCCCGGCACCCGCCTCGGGCATCGCCGCAGGCGCCGCCTAGAACGTGAATTACTGACGACCCCTAGCCTCTGACGAAGAAAAGGCCGGACAGAAGTCCGGCCTTTTTTATTGTCCCTACATCGGCCATCACGAGTGAACGGAAAAACTTTTCCGCCCCGCCCTACTCCCGCCATAGACTAGGATTATATTCATATCATCCCGCTCCTCTCCGAGGGGCGTTTCTAGGGCGCTTGAAGCGCGGAGCGGGAATGCGGTTGGCCGCAAGGCTCGCGTTACGCA
>JAGXQU010000105.1 GCA_018335895.1 Hyphomicrobiales bacterium
GGGGCACGAGCCGCAGGACGCCTCGTGCCGGGCCCGACGAGGCGGGACTCAAGAGTGAAGCGGACTGCATCGATGAGAGCATCAACACCACAGCCCTATTGCTGTTGTTGTCGCGCCTCGATCTGCTTCGTTACCACGTAGTTTCGGAACCGGAGTCCCGAGGCTATCTGCTGGATATGAGATACCCGCATGCGACGGCCGTCGTCGAGAACAGGAAGACGGGAATGCGCTGGGCGATCGATCCCTGGACCAAGCGAAACGGCGAGCGCCCGGACACGTTGCCGCTCGAGAAGTGGATGAAAAGGAGCTAAAAAAATGCCCCGGCGGGAGGAGCGCCGGGGCGGGTACGCGACTGGTTGTCTTCAGGTCTTAGCGGACGGCCGCTGCGGCGTGGCGGGCGATGCCCGGAATTTCGCTGCGGCTGATGTTGATGTCAGAGAGCGTACGGTCGTCCAGCGACACGAGCTCGTTGTAGGTACGGCGGTAAGTCCGCCAGCGGCGCATCTGACGAAGCAGATATCCCCAAATCAGCATGATCGGTCTCCTTCACGTCTGCGATCCGTCGTGCCCTCGGCTGAAGCGGAATCGCCAATTTCTATGGGCAAGATACGCCCGATGGTGCAGCGCGGTAGTGGGAGGCGATCATCGCTGCAATGCGATAACTGCATGCCATCCTTACTGAATTACGAATTTTGCATGGCCGCTTTGCGGCTGCGGCTGGTATCACAGCCTTTGCCGCGCTAGGCAGGCGGCGGCAGTCGCGCCCGGAAGTGGTTCAAATGACAAAGCAAATTTTCGAAGTCGCCTACGGCGAAATACCTGTTGCCGGTACCGATCAGGTGTTTCCCGTGCGCCGCATCTATTGCATAGGACGCAACTACGCGGCGCATGCGCGCGAAATGGGCTCCGATCCGGCGCGGGAGCCGCCCTTCTTCTTCCAGAAGCCGGGAGATGCCGTGCAGGCCGTACTGCCGGGCGTCGTTGCCGAGCATCCCTATCCGCCGCTGACCAAAAATTACCACTACGAGGTCGAGCTGGTCGCGGCACTGGGCAAGGGTGGCCGGAACATTCCGATCGAGAAGGCACTCGACTGCGTCTTCGGCTACGCGGTCGGTCTCGACATGACGCGCCGAGATCTCCAGTCGGAGATGAAGGATCAGAAGAAACCCTGGGAAATCGGCAAGGCGTTCGAGAACAGTGCGCCGGTCGGGCCGATTCATCCGGTCGCAAATACCGGACATTTTGCGAAAGGCGAAATCTCGCTTTCGGTGAACGGCACGGCGAAGCAGAAAGCAGACCTTTCGCAGATGATGTGGAGTGTCGCAGAGCAGATCGCGCGGCTTTCGCAGCTTTTTGAACTGAAAGCTGGCGACCTGATTATGTCCGGAACGCCGGAGAATGTTGGCCCGGTGATCGTCGGCGATACCATGGTCGCGAAGATCGAGGGACTACCGGAGCTTTCGCTGAAAATTGTGAAGCCCGCAGCCTGACACCTCAAAGCGTCGCCGCGAAAGCTTTTCCGTCTTTCAGGCCAAGCTCGTAGGCCTTGCGGAAGCCCTCCGCGTTCGTGATGTCGAACTGCGAGATCGGAATGGGCTCGGACGGCTGCACGTAAGTACGGCCTGGGATTTCAGGGATCCTTTTGTAGCGGCGGGTCAGCAGCACGAGCGTTCTGCCGCCGGCCCGCTCGACCGGTTCGAGCGGCACTACCGGCACGTTATCCGCCAACCCGCCATCGAACGCGGGGCCGTCGCCGACTTTCGTGACCGGCATGAACGGCGGTACGCATCCGCTCGCGATGATGAGGTCGTGAAGTTCGGCCGCGCTTTTTAGGTCGCTCACGCTCACGAATTCCTGCCTGATCCCGAGCTTGCGTCCGAACCTCGGATGTACGGGATGAAAGACCTTCTTCTCGATCTGGTATGCGCCGATGCCGAGCGCGGCTCCCAGCACCGGCGGTAAACCGCGGGGAAGGCGGGCAATCCCGATCCGGATATCGGCGATCGATTGCAGCCGCTTTAGCGCGGGATCGTCCAGCACGTCGCGCAGGAGTTCGAGGTACATTGCACCGACGGGAAAGGCGGGCTTGCCCTTACGCCAGCCAGCGAAGTCGAAATTCCGCAGATGTGGTCCGCAGGCGGATATCACGATCTCCCGCACGCGCGGCCCGACCCCGAGAAGAGAATAGGAAAGTGCGAACGACCCCGCACTCACCGCGGTCATCAGCGGCGCTTTGAGATCGTGCTTTTCGCGTACGGCTTCGAAGAAGCCGCCCTGCCAATAGCAGCGGTTGCCGCCGCCTGCGAATGCAATCGCGTCGTACATCGGCTCTACCTACAATGATGCCGGCACTTTGCGGAAGACATGACGTAACGGAAAGAGCGCTATCAAAGCGGTCAAGCGCCGTTATCGTGCTGGCGGGCAAACCCGCGCGCATATTACTATGCTCATTCCGGAGCGGCGAAGTGTACTGGTTGAAGCGGGGCTTCCAGTTGACGCCGCCAAGCAGCGAGTAGCCCAATGGTGCCCTACAGGACTCATGAATCCACCGGTAGCAGAGAGATCATTGCTGGCGACGGCATCAAGCTTTTCGTTCGGCAATGGCGTGCGCCCTCCCACAGCGGAACGCCAAAACAGGCGTTACTGGTTCATGGACTTGGCGAGCACAGCGGCCGCTACGGGCACGTCGCGAAAGTGTTCAACGATCTGGGCTACGACGTCTGGGCGCACGATCATCGTGGCTTTGGAAAATCGGAAGGCCCCCGCGCGAGAATTCCCGGCCGCAACAGCCTGATCGAGTATACCAAGCTGGTTTTCGAGACGCTGCGGGACGGCGGTGCGGGAAAGCCGCCTTTGCTGCTCGGGCACAGCATGGGCGGGGCGATCGCAGCGCGGGCGGTTACAGGAGGATGGATTGCGCCGAGCGCGCTCGTGTTGTCTTCGCCGGGATTGAGATCCTACATCAGCCCGGTCATGCGCGGTGTTACGAGCGCGCTTGAAATGGTTTTGCCCAATCTTGCCGTGCCGCACGGCTTGCCGTTGCATACGATTTCGCATGACCCGGAGGTTCTGGCGGATGCGGCGACAGATCGGTTGAACCACGCGATGATTACACCGCGGATGACCATGTTCATTCTGGAGGCCGGCGAGGCGGCGATCCGGGACGCGGGCGCGCTAGGTGTTCCGGTACTTGTGCAGGCGGCGGGAGCGGACAGGCTGGTCGATCCGCAAGGCGCGAAGGATTTCGCCGCAGCCGCGCCCGCCG
>JAGXQU010000106.1 GCA_018335895.1 Hyphomicrobiales bacterium
GACCGCTCCGCCCGCCAGCTCGCGGTCTGGCAGCGTGCAATGCGCGGCGGGACGCCGCTTTTCCTGAGCGTAAACATCTCTTCGCGGCAACTGATGCGGCACGATCTCATCCAGGACGTAAAGAGCGTGCTTTCGCGCCATGTGCTCGCTCCGGGCACGCTGAAACTCGAATTGACCGAGTCGCTCGTGATGGAGAACCCCGAGCTTGCCGCGCAGATGCTGCACAAGATCCGGGAACTCGGCGCCGGCCTTTCGCTCGACGACTTCGGCACCGGCTATTCGTCGCTGGCTTACCTGCAACGCTTTCCGTTCGACACCATCAAGATCGACCAGCAATTCGTCAAAGGCTCCGGCAACAAGCGCGGCGCGCGGCCGGTGATCCTGCGCTCGATCGTGCAGCTTGCACACGATCTCGGCATGGACGTCGTGGCGGAAGGCGCGGAGTCGGATTCCGACGCGGTCGAACTGTACCAGATCGGCTGCGAATACGTGCAGGGTTTCGCCTTCGGCGAGCCCATGACCACCGAAGAGGCCCGCCAGCTGATCGCACCCGAAATCAAACCGCGCGCGGGCGTACGGCCCGTCAAACCGGTGGTAGCAGGCTAGATCTCAGGCGTGTCCGGCCTCGGATGACAGCATCGCGGGATCGACGCCGATCTTCTTCAGGGCCAATTCGTATTTGTGCTCGGCATCCGTACCGAAGATGAGCGCGCGGTCGGCTTCGCAGTTGAGCCAGCCGTTCGCCTGAATCTCGCTCTCGAGTTGCCCCGGCGCCCAGCCGGCATAACCGAGCGCAAGCACGGCGTTCTCCGGCCCGCTGCCGTTTGCAATCGCCTTCAGGATATCGAGCGTCGCGGTCAGGCAGATGCCGCCGTTGATCGGCAAGGTCGAGTCTTTCACAAAGTAGTCGGCGCTATGCAGAACGAAACCGCGCTGCGTTTCGACCGGGCCGCCCTTCAACACGCGCACACTCTCGCCATGCTTCGGCAGTTCGATCAGTCCTTCACCGGGGACGACATCGAGTTGCACGAGCAGGTCCGAGAAGCGGATATTCGGCGCAGGCTGGTTGACGATGATTCCCATCGCGCCCTCAGACGAATGCGCGCAGAGGTAGATCACCGAGCGGTTGAAACGCTCGTCTTGGATGGTCGGCATCGCGACCAGCACCTGACCGTCGAGATAGCCGTCGTTCGTCGTTTTCGAAGACTCGCGTGCAATCTTCATAGGGGAAAGCCTATCCGGGCGCGGACGGAATGAAAATGCGGCATGGGGACGATACCACTCACGCATTCGTGGTTGGGCTCCTGCCCGATTCGATGTTTACGGTGCCTTCGTGGTGAAAAAATGCATTTCGACAGACTAGGTTCCACGCTCCTTTCCGCCGCACTGCTTGCGGCACTTGCAGGCAATGCGCAGGCGGATTCCTCGCAGCCCGTCGCGGCGGGCGAAGCGCTCGTCCGGCTGCTTGCCTCGGGTACAGGCGATACAAATTCCGCGCCAGTTTTCAGGGGCGGAATTGAAGTCGTTCTGACCCCCGGCTGGAAAACCTATTGGCGATATCCGGGCGATGCCGGCATTCCGCCGCGCTTCGACTGGAGCGGATCCGAAAACGTCGCGCACGTCGAGGTGCTCTATCCCGCACCGAAGCGGATCACTGACGGAAGCGGGCAGACTTCGATCGGATACGAAACGCGCGTCACATTTCCCCTGCGGATCACGGCGAAAGACCCGGCCATGCCCGTCACGCTTCGCCTGAAAATGGATTTCGCCACCTGCGACAAACTCTGCATTCCGGCGCAGGCCGAGACCGCTCTCACCTTCTCATCCGCCGCCACGCAAGAGCCGTCCCTCGACGAGGCGGAGAAGCGCGTGCCCATCAGGATCGGCCCGAAGGACTCTTCGCCGCCCGCCGCATTCGAGGCGCGGGTCGAGCGCGGAAAAGCCGCGGACGGCAGCGATCGGCGCATCGTCATCAAGACGCTCACCGCGCCAGCCGGGAAATTCGACCTCTTTGCCGAAGGGCCGGACGAAGAATGGACGCTCTCGCTGCCCCAGCTTCTGGAAGCGAAGGCGGGCAAAGCGATTTTTGTAATTCCGCTTGCCGATTCGCGGTTCGGCAAAGCCGATGTGCCGCCGAAACTGCGCCTGACCCTGATTGCAGGCAAGCAAGCTTTCGAGACCGAAATCCCTCTCGACTAACGTCGCGCGCTGACTAGGATGCGCCGCGCACAAAAGAGGCGAGAGTGAATATGACCATCAAAGTGGGCGAGCGGCTTCCCGACGCAACCTTTCAGACCATGACGGCGGACGGCATCAAGCCAAAAACCGGCGCCGAAATCTTCGCCGGCAAGAAAGTCGTCTTGTTCGGCGTACCGGGAGCCTTCACGCCCACATGCTCGCGCAATCACCTGCCCGGCTTTATCGACAAGGCGGATGAGTTCTTCGCAAAAGGCGTGGATGCGATCGCAGTAACCGCCGTGAACGACGTGCATGTCATGGGCGCGTGGGCAAAGGCCAACCCGGGCAAGATCGAGTTTCTCGCCGACGGCAACGGCGCCTTCGTGAAGTCGATCGGCCTAGACTATGACGGCACGGAGCGGTTGATGGGTCCGGTGCGCTCACGCCGCTACGCGCTCTATGCCGTGGACGGTGTCGTCAAGGTGCTCAATGTCGAGGAAGTCACCTCGAAGGCCGAAGTCTCTGGCGCCGACAATCTGCTGAAGTCGATCTGACGCTTACGCAATAATATCCGGGAACAACTGGTCCTCGATCGCGCCGATGCGGTCGCGGAGTTGCAGCTTGCGCTTCTTCAGCCGCTGCACCTGAATCCGGTCATGGCCGTTGGCCGTGAGCAGCGCATCGATCGCCGAGTCGAGGTCGCGATGCTCCTGCTTCAACTGTTCCAGTTCGAGCATGAGTTCGCGTTCTTCATCCCGCGTCATCGCATAGCCGCATTTGCAGACAGCCGAACCGGCCAAAAACGAAGTATCGCGCCGCACTGGAACCCGGGCAAGCACCGGAGCCTGCGTCGCTTTTTCCATTTCTACACCAAGCCGGTGGATTGTTGCGCCGCCACGTGCCGGTTTTGATCGACTTCCACGGACAAGGGTGGCAGGATTCTCCGTCTCGAACTGCAACCAGGGAGAGATCGGAACCCATGTCGATTCAGTCGCATTTGACCGAACTTGAACGGAAGCATGAGGCTTTGGAGCGCGAGATCGAAGCCGAACGCACTAACCCCGGAAGCGACAGCCTCCGGCTTGCGGAATTGAAGCGCCGGAAACTCTCGCTCAAGGATGAAATCGCCAGATTGCAGGAAGAAACGCTGCACTGACTCCAAGCCATCAGGGAAATTCGTGTGCGCCGCCGGCCCGTCGCCGGCGGTTTCCTTTTCGGCACGGCGGTAAGGTTAGCGCGAAAGCCTAACGCGTAGGCTTAACCGGGAGTTACACGAGACAGAACAATTATCCTGTTTAATTTGCTGCTCGCCCCGTGGCCGGGATGCGTCCGCGCTTTTTCGCGTGACGCGGCCGCAGGCGAGGAACAAATGAAACGAATAGTGGTAGCGGCACTTGCGATCATGCTGCTCGCGATACCGGCAACGGCCGAAGCGCAGCAGAAAAAGAAGCAGAACGACGATCAGAACCCGCTGATCTTTCTCGTCGGAATCTTCAGCGCCGGGAACTGCATCATCACCTGCGGCGGTGCGGTGAAGACGGTCGCGACCACCACATGGATCTCGCAGGAAGAGACCTTCGTTACGACCGTTACGAATAAGAAGGTTTACGGCAGTTATCTCGGCGGCGCGATGGCCTGCACGTTTCTGTGGCCCTTCATCAATCACCTGTCGGGCGGCGAGGAGCCGACATCCGAGGAAGCCGCGCTGATAACGCTCGGCTGCTGGGTGCCGGGTCTCGGGATCGTCCTTCACCTCCAGAACCAAAACGCGTCCTGAACACCTGCTGGCGAAAGAAAAAGCCCGGCGCGATCGCTCGCACCGGACTTGTATTTTCTTGGTTCGGAAGCAGGCGTTACATCGCCTTGAGGTTCGCCGCAGCGGCCTTGCCACGCTCGGTCGCAACATCGAACGAAACCTTCTGGCCTTCGTTCAAGGTCTGCAAACCCGCGCGCTGCACGGCAGAGATGTGGACGAACACGTCCTTGCCGCCGTCATCCGGCTGGATGAAACCAAAACCCTTCTGCGTATTGAACCACTTCACGGTACCAGTAGCCATTCACGGCCTCCTTGAAACGCACGTCCTAGTGCGGTCGTCGTCGCCGCCCACGACCATCGCGAGCGTCGTAACAATCCGAGTTTTGGGAAGTGTCTTGCAGATAGCCCCCAAAACAGGAGCGTCGTATCAAGGCCAGCCAAACCCAGTTGCGAGGCGAGGTGACTCGAAATTTGAGGCAAGGTCAAGGCGCGGCGAAACCCCCAAAGGCACGCTGAGTTACTCTCTCGGATTTTCATCAAATCGCCGGCCCGGCTTTTCGTTCCCGTTTGCCAAAATAATTTTTCGAACCGCCCTGCGGACGCTTCACCCGGACAGGGGAAAGCCGGATTGGGAAGCATTGCTGGCATAATCGGTGGCGGGCTTCCTCCTTGCGCGGCCGCATAGTCCCGGCACTGGCAAATTTTTAGGCGGCATCCGCCTGAGGACCCGGGACTTACCTGTCAGCCCTCGCTGTTGATCTTCCGCTGCACCCGCTTGTCGAAGCGCTCGACGTTCACGACCACGCGCTCGTGCGTACCGCCGCCGATCGTTTCCTTCTCGTCTTCCGCGGTGACGTCGAAGAAGATGTTGCGGCCTTCGACTTTGGTCACGGTCGCCGTTGCTCTGATCTTCATGCCGACCGGGGTCGCCGCAATGTGCTTCACGTTGAGCAACGTGCCCAGGCTCTGATGGCCAGGCGGCAGCAGATGCTCGGCGGCCTTCAGCGCCGCCGCTTCGATCGCGTTGATCATCACGGGTGTTGCCAGCACGCGGATCTTGCCGGAGCCCACGCGCGGCGCGGTATGCTCCTCGCCGACGATCAGTTCAGCGGTGCCTGTCGCGCCTGCCTTGATGGCGGAAGTGGTGTCGGTCATTTTTCCTCGTCATCGCCGGGTTCGACCCGGCGATCCATGATGAAGTTCAGCGCGCGTTGAGAGACCGTATGGATTACCGGGCCTCGCACTGGCAAGGCCATGCTTCGCACGGCCCAGTGTAGCCCGGTAATGACGAGAAGTGACGCAGGCGACGCGCGATCAGTTGATCGTCGCACTCAATCGCCCCCGCTCTACCTCACCAGCTTCGCAGCCTCGCGGCCCGCGATGCGACCCGAGAAGATGCAGCCGCCCAAGAACGTGCCCTCCAGCGCGCGGTAACCGTGCACGCCGCCACCGCCGAAGCCCGCGACCTCGCCCGCCGCGAATACATTGCCGAGCGCGTTCTTGCCGTCTTTCAGCACACGCGCGGACAGATCGGTCTCGATGCCGCCGAGCGTCTTGCGCGTCAGCACCCAGAGCCGGACCGCGATCAGCGGCCCGGCCGCGGGGTCGAGCAGCTTGTGCGGCTTCACCGTGCGGATCAGCTTGTCGCCGATATAGACCCGCGCCGCGCGGATCGCGGCGATCTGCAAATCTTTGCCGTATTTATTGTCGAGATCGCGGTCGCGCGAAATGACTTCGCGCGTTACGGTCTCGAGACTCACGAGGTTCTTCTGCGTGAGCGCGTTCATTTTCGAAACGAGTTCGGGAAGCGTCGCCGCCGTCACAAAATCCTTTCCGGCATTCACGAACTTCTGCACCGGCGTCAGCGTGCCGCGGCCGCGCTTCAACACGCCGCGAATGCTTTTGCCCGTAAGATCCGGATTCTGCTCCTGCCCGGAAAGCGCGAACTCTTTTCCGATGATGCGCTGGTTCAGAAGGAACCACGAATGATCGTCGCCATGCTTTGTGATATGTTCGAGCGCACCCAAGCCGTCGTAACCAGGGAAAAGCGGTACCGGAAAACGTTTCCCGCGCGCATCGAGCCACAACGGCGTAGGGCCGGATAGAATCCGGATGCCGTGACGCGACCAGATCGGCGCGTAGTTGTCGATGCCTTCCGGGTAATGCCACATGCGGTCGGCGTTAATCAGCCGCCCGCCGGCAGCCTCGACCACGCCCTGCATCAGACCATCGACATGATCCGGCACACCCGAAAGCATCTGCGCGGGCGCGCGGCCCATGCTCGCAGGCCAGTTCTTGCGAACGAGATCGTGATTGCCGCCAATGCCGCCCGAAGTCACGATGATCGCCTGCGCTTTCAATTTGAAATCGCCGATCACCTTGCGCGACGACTTCGCCGCTCGCTCGACATTCGAAGCTTCGAGCACTTCGCCTTCCACGCCGTCCTCCGTGCCACCGGAGGCCGTCAGTTTCGTCACGCGATGACGGAAGCAGAATCGTACGAGACCTTTCTTTTCGGCTTCGCGCAGACGACGCACGAAGGGTTCGACCAACGCAGGCCCCGTACCCCAAGTGATATGAAAACGCGGCACGGAGTTGCCGTGACCGCTCGCGGTATAGCCGCCCCGCTCTGCCCAGCCCGGCACCGGAAACCAGCGCACGCCTTGCGCATGCAGCCACGCGCGCTTCTCGCCGCTTGCGAAATCGACGTAAGCCTCGGCCCATTTCCTGGGCCAGTGATCTTCCTCGCGGTCGAAGGCGGCGGAGCCCTGCCAGTCCTGCCAGGCGAGGTCGCGCGAATCCTTGATACCGAGACGGCGCTGCTCGGGACTATCAACCAGCATCAGCCCGCCGAACGACCAGTATGCCTGTCCGCCGAGCGACTGCTCCGGCTCCTGATCGAGCAGGATGACTTTCTTTCCGGCATCGGCAACCTCAGCCGCCGCGACGAGCCCAGCAAGACCGCCGCCGACGACAATGACATCCGCGTCCATTCATTCCTCCCGAACATTCCTGCTGTGCGCATTTGCACGCGCGGCTTTGCTTGCCGCTGTTTTCCTGCCTGCGTATAGCCTAGCGAAAGTTCCCGCCCGGCGCGACCGGCGCCCCTTTACGCAACGGCCTCCAATGAAAAAACTACCCGCCCGCTACACCCACTTCGTCGTACCGTTATTCCTGACCTTCTTCATGACCTCGATCGTCGCGGCCATAGCCACCATCAATGCGGTCGGTCTGAGTTGGTCGGCGGTCCCGCTTTGGGCGCGCGCATGGGCCGCGTCATGGGCGGCCGCCTTCCCGGCGGCACTCTTCATGCTGCCGTTCTCACGCTGGCTCGCCGGATTTTTCGTGCAGCAGCCGAAGTAACGCTCACTGTTTCTTGAACGTCCGCGAGACATAGGCGCGGATATTTTCGGCCGTTTCCTTCGCTTCCCAGACCTTCATGATCCGCTTTGTGATGCGGCCGCGGTCGCTTTTCAGGATCTGCCTTGCCGTTATCCGCATGTGCAGCTTGTTCGCGGCAAAGGCCTCCGCACGGATCGCAGCGAGCTGCCGCGCTTTTTCCAGCGCCCGCGGTATCAGGCGCTCCGCGCTCACCGCCTCGTCGGCGAAGCCGTTAGCGAGCGCGCCTGCGGTATCGAAAGTCTCCCCGCTCGCGGTGAATTTCGGGAAGTGCACCGGCGACGTCGTTGCGCGCAACACCTCGAATGCAAACGGCGGAAACGGCAAGCCGACGAGAAGCTCGGTGACGCCCATGCGGCCCGTGCCGCTCGCAAGCAACCGATAGTCGGCGCAGGCTGCAAGCACGCAGCCGCCCGCGATCGCGTGCCCGTTGACCGCAGCGATCACGGGTTTCGGAAAATAGAAGATCTCCTCGTACATCTCGTCGAGTGCGAGCACGAGATCGCGCAAATATTTCCGTCCGCCTTCGGCTGCGCGCGGAAGATCGACGCCGGCTGAGAAAATCTTGCCCTCGGCGGCGAGGATGACAGCGCGCGTTTCTGACTTCGCGAGACGGCGAAATTCTTTCCGAAGCGCCTTGCAGAACGCGACATCGAGCGCGTTCGCCTTACCGTATCGCAGCGTCAGGACGGCGATACCGCTTTCATCGCGGATTTCGAACAAGCTCAGCGACCGTCTTTGTGTTTGTGCTGGACGTAGACGAAGAACGTAAGGGCCAGGATCACCGCGCCGATACCGCCGCCGAGCAGGAGAATGTTCTGCGAGCCGTCGCCGACGATCGCGCGACCGAGGAAGAAGACCGCGAGAACGAGGATGACGACACCGGAGAGCGTCACCTTCAGGTCGTCGATGGTTTCCACCACCAGCCACTTTGGAAGCGGAATGCGGTCCTGAATGTAGAGCTGATAGAGACCGATCGCGATCACGTGCAGCACGGTCACGATCAGGAACGCATCGACCGACTCGATGGCGGCGAGCGTAAGTTCCTTCGCATTCGTCTTCCAGCGTAAGAGCTGGATGACGGCTTCGACAATTTCCCAGACGGCATGCACGAGGAGCGCAGTTGCAATCGCGAAGGTCGCAACAATCGCGAGCAGCATGCTTCCGCGTGCAAGGAGCACGAAGAAGCCGAGAAACGGCCGCTCCTTGAGCGCTAGCCGCCAGTCGATGTCTTTTTGCAGCGCGAGTTTTTGTTTTCTCGGTTTGTTCGCCATCAGACTTCCCTCGTCATTTCGCGCAGCTTGAACTTCTGGATCTTGCCGGTCGAAGTCTTCGGCAATTCCACGAAGACGATGTGGCGCGGCACCTTGTAACCCGCGAGATTGCTCTTGCAGTGCGCGATCAGCTCGTCCTTGGATGCGTTCTTGCCCGGCTTCAACTCGATGAAGGCGCAAGGGGTTTCGCCCCATTTGTCGTCAGCTTTCGCGACCACGGCAGCGGCCTGCACGGCGGGATGCTTGTAGAGCGCGTCCTCGACCTCGATCGAGGAAATATTCTCACCGCCCGAAATGATGATGTCCTTGGAGCGGTCCTTAAGCTGGATGTATCCGTCCGGATGCATCACGCCGAGATCGCCGGAGTGAAACCAGCCGCCCGCGAAGGCCGCGTCGGTCGATTTCTTGTTCTTCAGATAGCCCTTCATTACCACGTTGCCGCGGAACATGACCTCGCCCATCGTCTCGCCGTCGCGCGGCACCGGCTTCATGGTTTCAGGGTCCATCACGTCGAGGCCTTCGAGCGGCGCGATGGTGACGCCCTGACGCGCCTTCTTCGCAGCCTGCGCTGCTGGATCGAGCAAATCCCACTCGGCATGCCAGTCGTTCACGGCTGCGGGGCCGTAGGTTTCCGTGAGGCCGTAGAGATGGGTCACGTTGAAGCCCGCACCCTTCATGCCGGCGAGCACCGCTTCCGGCGGGGGTGCTGCGGCGGTGAAGAACTCGACCACATGCGGCAACGGCTTCTTTTCTTCTTCCGGCGCGTTCAAGAGTGTCGCCATCACGATCGGCGCACCGCACAGATGCGTAACCTTGTGCTCGGCGATGAGATCGAACATCAGTTTCGCGCGTACCTGACGAAGGCAGACATGCGTGCCCGAGCACACCGAGATCGACCACGGGAAGCACCAGCCGTTGCAATGAAACATCGGCAGCGTCCAGAGATAGACCGCGTGCTTCTTCATGCTGCCGGTCAGCACATTGCCGGTAGCAAGCAGCGCGGCCCCGCGATGATGATAGACGACGCCCTTCGGATCGCCGGTCGTGCCGGAAGTATAATTGAGCGAGATCGCATCCCATTCGTCGCCCGGCGCAGCGCGCTGATAATTTTCGTCGCCTTCGCCAACGAGCGCTTCGTAATCGAGCGTACCGATCTTCTCGCCGTCGCCTTTATATTCGGGATCGTCGTAATCGATGACCAGCGGCTTCACCTTGCAGAGTTTCAGCGCTTCCTTCGCCATCCTCGAAAATTCTTTGTCGACGATGACGATCTTCGCTTCGCCGTGATCCAGCGAAAAGCCGATGGTCGCGGGATCGAGCCGCGTGTTCAGCGTGTTCAACACGCCACCCGTCATCGGCACGCCGTAGTGGCATTCCAGCATGGCGGGCGTGTTCGCGAGCAACACGGCGACGGTGTCGCCGCGCGATATGCCGCGTTTGGCGAGCGCGCTCCCCAGTTTCTTCGAGCGCGCGTAGAATTCGCGATAGGTCCGTCGCATCGGCCCGTGGATGATCGCGACATGATCCGGAAACACTGCAGCCGCGCGCTCCAGAAAGCTGATCGGCGTGAGCGGCACGTAGTTCGCCGGATTCTTGTCGAGATCGGTGTCGTAGGCGGTCTTTTTCATTGGGGTACCCCGTTCCGGGGCGACACTAGCGAAGGCTTGGGGTTTCGATCAATCGTTCCCGAGACGGGAGCCTGCACAGAAAAAGGCCCGCCGCGTGCGGCGGGCCTGAAGTTGCCGGAGAGGAAGCCTCAGGTCCGGTTCTTATCGACGGCGTATTTGAACGCCGGCAAGTTCTTCAACTGCTCCTTGGTCATGTTGACCGTCGCGTGGTCGGGCTTTTCGCCCGCTTCGGCATTCTTGGCGTCACCCTTGCGGGGCTGGTCGCTAAATCGGACCTGATCCCACGGCAATGCGACGTCGTGCTGACCCATACCGAGCCAGCCGCCAACACCTACCACGATCAGTTCGATCTTGCCGTCCTTGCCGAGAATGACGTCGTTGATGTCGCCGATGTTCTCGTCGCTGTTGTTGTAGACGTCGAGACCGATCAGTTGCGAGCCGCGCCACTGATTGCTCTGCTGCTGCGTCGTGGCTGCGGTTGTGGTGGACGGTACAGTCGAAGGCGCCGTCTGCGTCTGGTTCGGCATCACGGGCTTCGTGTTCTTGGGCGGCGTCTGCGCGACCGCACCGGCGGTCAAGAGAGCGGCCGCGGCGACGGTCGTCGCCAAAGAGGTAATGACTTTCATGTGTTTCGCTCCTCAGGTTGCTGAACTTCTTCAGCCTCCCCCTCCGGTAACTGCCTGGAAGCGACATGGTTCGAAAACTTGGTGCCTGACGCCGGAGTTTCATGAGAGTTCCACGCGGGAACTTGGACTAGTGCCCGATAACCGCGCTCGCTCCCTGCCAGATCAGCCCGAGCGAAACCAGGAACATCAGGAAATAAGCAACCCGGTAAAACAGTTCCTCCGGAACGCGGCGCGCGAGCCAGATGCCGGCGACATTCGAAACGATTGCGAGCGGCATCAGCGCGAGCGATATCGCGAGCGCACGGGGCGTGAACTCGCCGAGCAGGGCAAAGGGCACCACCTTGATCGCGTTCACGACGGCAAAGAAAATCGTGAACGTGCCGAGAAAGACCATCTTCGGGAGCTGTTGCGGCAGCACGTGAATACTCATCGGCGGCGAGCCGGCATGCGCAAGCGTACTGGTGAATCCAGAAGCGGCGCCCCAGAAAATTCCGCTGATCGCGCTCGGCCGCATCGAGGCCGCGGCTTTTTTCGCAAGGCCGAACCACTGGTTCATCACGAACACGAATGCGATCGCGCCGACGATCAGCTTCACCCAGTCGCCGGAGACCACCGTGGCAAGCGCCCATGCCAACGCAATTCCGGCGACAGCGCCGGGAAGCAGCACTTTCAGATTCCAGCCGTCCCATTCTTTGCGAAAAGCCCAGAGCGAGATCGCATCCTGCATGAGCAAAATAGGAAGCAGGATCGCGGCCGCCTCGAGCGGGGGCACGACAAGCGCGAGGATCGGTGTCGCGGCCATGCCGACCCCGCCAAAGCCGCCTTTGGCAAAGCCGAAGCAGGTGACGGCGAGCGCGGCGGCGAGCCAGAAAACGGGATCGGAAGGCAACATGCGGCGCGACTTATAGAGAGCGCTCACCACGCGCGCTATGGCGTGATACGCATGGGTACCTGCGACCAACGCCGCCCTTGCATATCGGCACCCGGCAGCGACAATCGCCAAAAAATCGTAAGCCTCCAGGGAAGAAACGATGGTTACCCCGATCGCAAGCCGCTATCCGAAAACCTATGCGCACTGGCAGCGCGACCCGGAAGGGTTCTGGCGCGAAGCCGCCGAAGCGATCACATGGTTCGAAAAGCCGAAGACGGTGTTCGACGCGAAAGCCGGCGTCTATGGCCGCTGGTTTCCTGATGGCGTGATGAACACCTGCTACAACGCGGTGGACCGCCATGCCGAAGGCGGCCGCGGCGATCAGGTCGCCTTCGCCTATGACAGCCCGGTCACGCGGACGAAGCGCAACATCACCTATAAGGAATTGCAGCGCGAAGTCTCCGCCTTCGGCGCGATCCTGCGCGACTTCGGCATCGAGAAAGGCGACCGCGTCGTCATCTACATGCCGATGATTCCCGAAGCGCTGGTCGCGATGCTGGCCTGCGCGCGTATCGGCGCAGTGCATTCGGTCGTGTTCGGCGGGTTTGCGCCGAAAGAACTCGCGACACGCCTGAACGACGCCAAGCCGAAGCTGCTTCTCACCGCGAGCTGCGGCATCGAAGTGCAGCGCGTGATCGCGTACAAGCCCCTGATCGATGCTGCGATCGAAATGGCGGAGTCGAAACCCGAAGCCGTAATCCTGTTCCAGCGCCCGCAGGCGCAGGCGGAAATGAAGAAGGGCTGGGACTGGGATTGGGCCACGCTGCGCGAAGAAGCGCTCAAAGCGAACAAGACTTCCGAATGCGTGCCGGTGAAGGCGACCGACCCGCTCTACATTCTCTATACCTCCGGCACCACCGGCATCCCGAAGGGTGTCGTGCGCGACAACGGCGGCCACGCCGTCGCGCTGAAGTGGTCGATGGAGAACATGTACGGGATCAAAGAAGGCGAAGTCTGGTGGACCTCGTCCGACATCGGCTGGGTCGTCGGCCATTCCTACATCGTCTATGCGCCGCTCTTTCACGGCTGCACTTCCGTCGTGTTCGAAGGAAAGCCTGTGGGCACGCCGGATGCCGGCGCGTTCTGGCGCGTTGCCTCCGAGCACGGCGCGGTGTGTTTGTTCACCGCGCCAACGGCATTCCGCGCGATCAAGAAGGAAGATCCGGAAGGCAAGTTCGTGAAGAACTACGACCTTTCGAAATTCCGCGCACTGTTTCTCGCGGGCGAGCGCGCCGACCCGGACACCATCAAATGGGCCGAGAACATCCTGAAGGTCCCGGTGATCGATCACTGGTGGCAGACGGAAACCGGCTGGACCATCGTGGGCAATCCGGCGGGCCTCGGCCTGCTTCCGGTAAAGCACGGCTCGCCAACCGTGCCGATGCCGGGCTACGACGTGCAGATCGTCGACGACGGCGGCAAGCCGGTCGCGAACGGCACCATGGGCAACATTGTCGTGAAACTTCCGCTGCCGCCGGCATGTCTGCCGACGCTCTGGCAGCAGGACGGAAAATTCAAAGACGCTTATCTCGCGGAGTTTCCCGGCTACTACAAAACCGCCGACGCCGGATACAAGGACGATGACGGCTATCTCTACATCATGGGCCGCACCGACGACATCATCAACGTCGCGGGCCACCGCCTCTCGACCGGCGGCATGGAGGAAGTGCTCGCCTCGCACAGCGACATCGCCGAGTGCGCGGTGATCGGCGTCGCGGATCAGTTGAAGGGCGAATTGCCGGTCGGTTTCGTCGTGCTGAAAGCCGGCGTGAACAAGCCGCACGACACGATCGAGAAGGAACTGGTCGCGCTGGTGCGCGAGAAGATCGGCCCGGTCGCAGCCTTCAAGACCGCGATGGTGGTGGCGCGGCTCCCCAAGACGCGTTCCGGCAAGATCGTGCGCGGCACCATGAAGAAGATCGCGGACCGGCAGCCATGGAACATGCCTGCGACCATCGACGACCCGGTGACGCTGGACGAGATCTCGGTCGCGCTGAAGAGCAAGGGAATGGCGGGCTGACCCCACCCCGCGCCTTCCTGCCAACCCAAGTCGGGTTTACCCGGCTTGGGTTTCCAGTATGCCGGTGGAGGGACTAAGAGTCGGGGCAAGCACATGACGCAAAGAACAACGTCTGCTTCAATACTCATATGAAAAAACTCTCAGATAAAACCGCCCTCGTCACCGGCGCCGCGCGCGGCCTCGGCCTTGCCATCGCAAAGCGCTTCATCGAAGACGGCGCGAAGGTCGTGCTTTCCGATATCGACGAGAAGGCGGGCGCGGAGGCTTCGAAGGCGCTCGGCGCGAATGCTCTCTTCGTTGTCTGCGATGTTGGTGATGCAAAAGCAGTCGATGCGCTCGTCAAAGCCACCGTTGAGAGATTCGGCTCGCTCGATATTCTGGTGAACAACGCAGGCATCGTCAGCCCTGCCGACTTCCTAGACGTGAAGGAAGCAGACTTCGACCGCGTGCTGCGCGTGAATGTGAAAGGCTCGTTTCTCGCGGGTCAGGCGGCTGCGAAGCAAATGGTCGCCCAGATCAAAGCCGGAAAGAAACCCGGGGCGATCATCAACATGTCGTCGATCAACTCGGTTGTCGCACTCCCGAACCACGCCCCCTACGCGGTTTCCAAAGGCGGCGTCGCGCAACTCACGCGCGTCATGGCGCTCTCGCTCGCACCCCACGGCATCCGCGTGAATGCGATCGGCCCGGGCTCGATCGCAACCGATATGCTGGCCGCTGTCGCGAAAGATCCGGCGCTGAAACGGAAGCTCTTGTCGCGCACGCCGTTGCAGCGCGTCGGCCAGCCTTCGGAAATCGCGAGCATCGCTTCGTTCCTCGCGTCCGACGACGCGAGCTACATCACTGGCGAAACGATTTTCGCTGACGGCGGCAGGCTCGCGCTGAACGCCACCGTCGATGTCAACGAAGACGCGATGAAGTAGCGCCACCCCCTACTGTCGCCCGCTTGCCGGAGAAGGATAAGGGCGATGGGAAAGCCGCAAAAGAAAATGCCCGCGACAAGCGCGGGCATGAGGAAGTTTCCTTTATTGCTGAAGCGAACTACTGCTCGCTGCGCTTCATGCCGCCGAGTTTCGCGAACACGTTGGCCGCGTCGATCGTGCCCTTGCGGTCGTCGACCGGCGCTTCATTCGTATCCGGCTCCGGCTGCGCGGTGGTCTGCTCCGCGGGGAGCAACGTGCGCACGGGTTCGGCATCCGGCTGCGGCTTGCCCTTGGAGGCGCGGCGCACTTCGTGATCGAGATCGATCTGCGAGCACAGTCCGAGCATCACCGGATCGCGCGCCTGAAGGTTCGTCGAGTTCCAGTGTTTGCGCTCGCGCACCGACTGGATCGTCGACTTCGTGGTGCCGACGAGACGCATGATCTGCGCGTCCTTGAGTTCCGGATGGTTCTTCACAAGCCAGAGGATCGCATCGGGGCGGTCCTGGCGCTTGGAGACCGGCGTGTAGCGCGGGCCCTTTTTCGACTTCGGCTCCGGCAGACGAACTTTCGTATCCGCCATGGCGAGCCTGTGATTCGGATCGGCGATGGCCGTCTCGAGTTCCTCGCGCGTGAGCTGGCCGGAAGCCACCGGATCGAGGCCCTTGATGCCCTGCGCGACTTCGCCGTCGGCGATGCCCTTTACCTCGAGCGGATGCAGCTTGCAGAAGTCCGCGATCTGCTCGAACGAGAGCGGAGTATTGTCGACCAGCCAAACGGCGGTCGCTTTCGGCATTAACGGCGTATGCGACATGTTTTTCGCGCCTCTACCGCGTCAACAATCGTCATCCGGGTACGGTTTCGCGAGCGCTGCCGCTATTCTCTAGCGGGAGCCTCGGTAACGTTTTCAGGATGACCGGGGTCGGCGCCTATATAGGGGGGTGTCCCGTCCAAATCAACGACAGGATGGGGTAATGGTTGACTCGCGACCCCTGGGACGCCGATTTAGGTCCGGAAAGGCTTGAAAACATGGCTGTTTCGCCCCCCGCTGACCTGCCCCGCCTGCGCGTGCTTTTGTGTGCGCCGCGCGGTTTCTGCGCGGGCGTGGTGCGCGCAATCGACGCAGTCGAGCGTGCACTCCAGAAGTACGGGCCGCCGGTCTATGTCCGGCATGAGATCGTTCACAACAAGTATGTCGTCGAAAGCCTGCGCCGGAAGGGTGCGATTTTCGTCGAGGAACTGACGCAGGTGCCCGACGGCGACCGCCCGGTGATTTTCTCAGCCCACGGCGTGCCCAAATCCGTTCCGGAAGAGGCCGCTTCGCGGAAGCTGTTCGCAATCGACGCGACCTGTCCGCTCGTCACCAAGGTTCACCGCGAAGCCATGGTGCACGCGAAGCGCGGCCGCGAGATTCTGCTGATCGGTCACGCCGGACACCCGGAAACCATCGGCACCATGGGCCAGTTGCCAGCGGGTTCGGTCATGCTGATCGAAACCGCGGAGGACGCGCGCAACATCCAGCCGAAGAACCCCGACGCGCTCGCCTATGTGACGCAGACCACGCTCTCGGTGGACGACACCGCCGAGATGGTCACAATCCTGAAAGAACGCTTCCCCGCGATCACCGGTCCGCACAAGGAAGACATCTGCTACGCGACCACGAACCGCCAGGAAGCGGTGAAGAACGTGGCGCCGCAGGTCGAAGCCATGATCGTGGTCGGCGCGCCGAACTCTTCGAACTCGCAGCGCCTGCGCGAGGTCGCGGAACGCTCGGGCTGCCGCGCAACGGCGCTGGTGCAGCGCGCGGACGACATCGACTGGACCGTTTTCGGTAACGTGAAAAGCCTCGGCATCACCGCAGGCGCTTCCGCGCCGGAGGTGCTGGTCGAGGAAATCATCGACGCTTTTGCGAAACGATACGCCGTCGAGGTCGACACCTATGCCGGCCCGCAGGAAGACGTATTCTTTCCGCTCCCGCGGGAGTTGCGCGATACGGCAGCGGAGTAGCTCGCGTGGCCGTTTACACCGAAGTCAGCGACGAACAACTGGACGCTTTTCTTGCCGATTACGAGATCGGCGAGTTGATGTCGTTCAAGGGCATTGCTGAAGGCGTCGAAAACACGAATTACATGCTGCACACGAAGCGCGGCTATTACTTCCTCACGCTTTACGAAAAGCGCGTCGATCCGAAGGATCTGCCTTTCTTCGTCGGCCTGATGGAGCACTGCGCTGCGCGCGGACTGAATTGTCCGCAGCCCGTGAAGAATCGCAAAGGCGAGACGCTCGGCGAACTCGCCGGGCGCCCTGCCGCGATCATCACCTTTCTCGAAGGCATTTCCGTCCGCCGCCCGAACAACGCCCACTGCGCGGCACTCGGGCAGGCGCTCGCGCAATTTCACGAAGCGGGCGAAGGGTTCAAGATCAGACGCCAGAATGCGCTCGGCCCCGAAGGCTGGCAGAAACTCGCCGCGCAGTGCGCCGCACGCGCCGACGAGGTCGCACCCAATCTGTCCTCGCTGATCACTGACGAGGTCGCTTATCTCTCGGCGCGTTGGCCGAAAAGCCTGCCCTCGGGCGTGATCCACGCCGATCTCTTCCCTGATAACGTCTTCTTTCTCGGCGACAGGCTTTCCGGGCTGATCGACTTCTATTTCGCCTGCAACGATTTCTACGCCTACGACATCGCGATCTGCCTGAACGCGTGGTGCTTCGAGATCGATGGCTCGTTCAACGTCACCAAAGGCAAGGCGCTGTTGTCGAATTACAATAACGTCCGCCCGCTTACGAACGGCGAAATCGAAGCGATGCCGCTCTTGGCGCGCGGCTCCGCGCTGCGCTTTCTCCTGACCCGCACCTTCGACTGGCTGAACGTGCCGCCCGGCGCGCTCGTGCGGCCGAAGGACCCGAAGGAATACCTGAAGAAGCTGCAGTTCCACCGCCGCATCGAACGCGCGCAGGACTACGGGCTGGCGGCGTAGAGAAGAACATGACCGATCGCGTGAAGATTCATTCCGACGGCGCCTGCTCCGGTAACCCGGGTCCGGGAGGCTGGGGCGCGATCATCGAGCACAACGGCACGCGCACGGAACTCAAGGGCGGAGAACAACTCACCACCAACAACCGCATGGAGCTAATGGCCGCAATCATGGCGCTGGAGTCGCTGCCAGCGAACTGCAAGGCCGACCTCTACACCGACTCGCAATACGTGAAGGGCGGCATCACCGCCTGGATGAAGAACTGGAAGAAGAACGGCTGGAAGACCGCCGACAAGAAGCCGGTGAAGAATATCGAGCTATGGCAGCGGCTGGAGAATGCCGCGAGCGCACATCAGGTGGACTGGCACTGGCTCAAGGGTCATGCCGGTCACGCCGAGAACGAGCGCGCCGACGAACTCGCGCGCGAAGGCATGGCACCTTATTTGCGCTGACGGCTGCGGATCACACAGATGATGCCGTTGCTGATGCCCATGATTATCCAGACCACGGCGGCGATCCCGATAACCTGGAAGAAAAAATAGTCGGCGCGGTCAACTTCTCCGCCGTTCAGCACAAACAAGAACGCGGCCGCAACAGCCACCGGTGCGAGCAGCCGGAATGCTCCTCGCGTCATCGCGACCCGCGAACCCTGCGGATTTTCTTCCGCTCGTACATCGCAGCATCCGCGCGTTCCAGTGCGGAGACGAACGTATCGGCTTCATGCAGCATGACGGCGCCGATGGAGACGCCGATATCGAGGTTCGTGCCGCGCACTGCAAATGTCGCGTTATCGACCAATTCTTCGAGCGCCTGCATCTTCGCCGCCATTTGCCCGGCGTCGAGGTTCCACAAGACCAGAGCGAACTCGTCCCCGCCGATGCGGGCCGCTAGATCGGATGCGCGCACGCCGCCCAGAAGCAATCGCGCCACTTCCTGCAAAACCACGTCGCCGACCGCATGACCGTAGCTGTCGTTGACCGGCTTGAAGCGGTCGAGGTCCAGATAAAGCAGCGCTGCTGCGCCGCCGTAGCGCTTGAGGTAGGCGATCGCCTGCTGAAAGGCCCGCTCGAATCCTCGGCGGTTCAGGAGGCCGGTCAGCGCATCCTCGTGCGCGGACTTCTCCAGCTTCTCGACGTGCGCTTCGGACATCCGGAGCTGTTCGCGCAGCCGCTCGATTTCTGCCGCAAGTGACGCGGAGTTTTGTTCGGAGGCGAGCGCCCGGCTGGCTTTGGGCGGCGCAACGTGCTCGCGCCTTGCGCGTTCAATCCCCTTATTCTGCGGCTTTTCTCGCGGCATTAACGAATGTTCTCGTGCTACGGGCGACTCTTCTTGCAAGCGACCCACCCTCTCTTATAATCCAGCGCTTTCCAAGCTGAGCGGGGCAGTAATTTAATGGGCGCGGGAAAACCGGCCGTCGCGATCATCATGGGGAGCCAGTCCGACTGGGCGACCATGAAGCACGCTGCAGATGTGCTCGACGATTTCGGCATCAAACATGAGAGCCTCGTGGTCTCCGCGCATCGCACACCCGACAGGCTTTACGATTTCGCGAAGTCGGCGCGCGACAACGGCTACAAGGTCATCATCGCAGGCGCCGGCGGCGCCGCGCACCTGCCCGGCATGACCGCCTCGCTCACGGCGCTTCCGGTTTTCGGCGTGCCGGTGAAGTCCAAGGCGCTGAAGGGCGTCGACAGCTTTCTCTCGATCGCGCAGATGCCCGCGGGCATCCCGGTCGGCACGCTCGCCATCGGCGAAGCAGGCGCGAAGAACGCGGGCCTGCTCGCCGCCGCGGTGCTTGCCCTTTCCGACAAGACGCTGGCAAAGAAGCTCGACGCTTTCCGTGCCAAACAAACTAGGAAGATTCCCAAGAAACCAAAATGACGCGACCGAAATGACGACGCTTCACAAACCGCTCGCGCCCGACGCGACCATCGGCATCATCGGCGGCGGCCAGCTTGGCCGCATGCTGGCGCTCGCCGCGCACGAACTCGGCTTTCGCGTGCATATTTATTCTGACAAGAAGGATTCCTGCGCCTTCGACGTGGTGCGCAATTCGACCTGCGCGCCGTTCGACAACTGGGCCCGGCTCGCGGACTTTCTGAACAACGTCGATTCCGTCACCTACGAATTCGAGAACATTCCGGCGGAAACCGCAGCCTTCATCGCCGC
>JAGXQU010000107.1 GCA_018335895.1 Hyphomicrobiales bacterium
CGAGGCAGCGCCCACAAAGAAGGCCGCTGCCAAGAAGCCCGCCGCGAAAAAGCCCGCGGCAAAGGCCAAGACGACCGCGAAAAAGAAGTAAGACATAGTCAGGATTTTGGGGTATAGCCCCGCCAGAATTCGGAGTTACTACGATGGCCCATAAGAAAGCAGGCGGCTCCTCGCGCAACGGGCGCGATTCGGCTGGCAAGCGCCTTGGCGTGAAGCGCTTTGGCGGCGAAGCCGTGCTTGCCGGCAACATCATCGTGCGCCAGCGCGGCACGAAGGTCCACGCAGGCGCCAATGTCGGCATCGGCAAGGACCACACCCTTTTTGCGCTCACCGACGGCATCGTTCAGTTCAAGGCCAAGAACAAAGACCGCAACCTCGTAAACATCGTACCGATGCCGAAAGCAGCCGAATAGGCGAGATCTTCTCAGGTCCCGCCGGCACTTGTCGCCCCGCGGGACCCCAATCGAAATGACGGGTCTGAATTCAGGGGAGACAGGTGTCTCCCCTGAATTGTTTTGAAACGACCGAGGCCCGTCATGACGTTGCAGATGGAAGCGAGCACCCCCCGCGAGAAAAAAAGCGGTCTCATCATCGAGACAGCCCGCCTCGTTATGCGCGCACCGGTAAAACGCGACCTCGGCGGGATCGTGGAACTTGCAAACAACATCAAGGTCGCCGAGATGACCGCAACGATCCCGCACCCCTATACGATGCAGGATGCAGAGGCGTGGCTCGAGAAGGTCTCGAGCGGCCGCGGCTATTCGCTGGTGCTGTTCGCGAAGGGCGACAAGCGCACGCTCGTCGGCGTCGCGGGCTTCGGCCATCGCGGCGAGGAGCATAATCCAGAGATCGGCTACTGGATCGGCGAACCGCACTGGCGGCAGGGCTATGCGACCGAGGCGTCGCGTGCGCTCATCGACCACGCCTTCTCCGAGACCGCGATCGATGCGCTCTCCGCGTCCTGCCGGATCCAGAACGATTCCTCGCGCCGCGTAATCGAGAAGTGCGGCTTCCAGTGGGTCGGCTCCGGGCTCAATCAAGTGAAGGCGCTCGGCGCGTCCGTTCCGGTCGACCGTTTCGTGCTCACGCGCCGGACCTGGGAGAGCTTGCGGGCCTGGGGCGCTTCCGCTTTGCCCACGTTTACCAAAGCGGGATAGACAACACATTCAGCGTCCCATGTTCGCTACATGCATGGGACGCTGCCAATCCAACGTGATCGCAGATGAAATTTCTCGACGAAGCCAAGGTTTATGTCCGCTCCGGCAACGGCGGCGGCGGAGCCGTGTCGTTCCGGCGCGAGAAATTCATCGAATTCGGCGGGCCTGACGGCGGCGACGGCGGCCGCGGCGGCGACGTCGTGATCGAGTGCGTCTCGGGCCTCAACACGCTGATCGACTACCGCTACCAGCAGCATTTCAAGGCGGGAACGGGTGTCCACGGCATGGGTAAAAATCGTGCCGGCGGCAGAGGCGCGGATGCCGTTCTGAAAGTCCCGGTCGGCACGGAGGTCCTAGAAGAGGACGGCGAGACCGTTCTTGCCGACATGACCGAAGTCGGCCAGCGGGTCGTGTTGCTGGAAGGCGGACAGGGCGGCTTCGGCAACGCACATTTTAAATCCTCCACCAATCGCGCGCCGCGCCGCGCCAATCCCGGCATCGAAGGGCAGGAACGCACGATCCGCTTGCGCCTGAAGCTGATCGCGGACGCCGGTCTCGTCGGATTGCCGAACGCGGGCAAATCCACTTTCCTCGCTTCCGTCACTGCCGCGAAGCCGAAAGTCGCAGACTATCCCTTCACCACGCTGCATCCGCAGCTCGGCATCGTCCGCACCGACAACCGCGAACTCGTGCTTGCAGATATTCCCGGTCTCATTGAAGGCGCGCATGAAGGTGCGGGCTTAGGCGACCGCTTCCTCGGTCATGTCGAGCGCTGCAACGCGCTGCTGCATCTCGTGGACGCCACGCAGGAAGATGTAGCAACGGCTTACAAGACCGTGCGTGCCGAACTTGAAGCCTATGGCGACGTGATCGCTTCGAAGCCCGAGATCGTTGCGCTCTCGAAGATCGACGCGCTGACGCCGAAGAAGCTCGAAAGCCAGATGAAGAAGCTTCAGAAAGTTACGAAGAAGAAGCCACTCGCACTTTCCTCGCATTCGAGGAAAGGCGTCGCCGAAGCGCTACGCGCAGTCTTCAAGCTCGCGGGCTCCCGCGAAGCAAAGCACAAAGACAAGAAATCCGAGAAGAGTGCCGCATGGCGTCCGTAACGCCCGAACTCAAAAACTTTCACCGTATCGTCGTGAAAGTGGGTTCGTCGCTGCTCGTGAACTCCGAGCGCGGCGAGTTGCATTCCGATTGGCTGAATGCGCTCGCAGAGGATCTCTGCGAACGCGCCAAAGCAGGCGCCCAGATCGTGGTTGTTTCCTCCGGCGCGATTGCGCTCGGCCGCACGGTGCTGAAGTTTCCGAATGGCGCGCTGAAGCTGGAAGAAAGCCAGGCCGCGGCTGCCGTGGGCCAGATCGCGCTCGCGCGAGCCTGGAGCGAGGCGCTCGGCAAAGTAGACCTCGTCGCGGGGCAAGTGCTGCTCACGCTGAAAGATACGGAAGAGCGCCGCAACTATCTCAATGCGCGCGCGACCATCGGCAAGCTTCTCGACATCAAGGCCGTTCCCGTCATCAACGAGAACGACACGGTCGCGACCACCGAAATCCGCTACGGCGACAACGACCGCCTGGCCGCTCGCGTGGCGAGCATGATCGGTGCCGACCTGCTCGTGCTTTTTTCCGACATCGACGGCTTCTACGACGCGCCCCCGAACGTGAAGAAAGATGCGAAGCTGATCCCGGTCATTCCCCGCGTAACCGCGGAAATCGAGAGCATGGCGGGGGCAGCCGGTTCCGAACTTTCGCGCGGCGGCATGGTGACCAAGGTGGAGGCCGCTAAGATCGCGACGCTCGCGGGCGCGCATATGATCATCGCCTCGGGGCGCAAGATGCATCCGCTTCGTGCGATCGCAAACGGTGAGCCCTGCTCGTGGTTCCTGACGCCTGCGAACCCCGTGACTGCGCGCAAGAAATGGATCGTCGGCAATCTCGAGCCGAAGGGCATCATCCATGTCGATCCCGGCGCGGTGATAGCCCTTCGCAACGGAAAAAGCCTCCTGCCCGCGGGCGTGGTAAAAGTATCCGGCGAGTTCGCGCGCGGTGACGCCGTGCTCGTGCGCGGACCCGACGGCGAGGAAATCGCGCGCGGTCTGGTTGCCTATGACTCGGAAGACGCGGCCAAAATCGTGAAAAAGTCCACGAATGAGATCGTGCTTATTCTGGGTTATGAAGGCCGCGCCGCCATGATCCATCGCGACGATCTCGCGATGGCGGGAGAATAGCGATGAACATGCGCGAGACGGACGTATCCGCGCTGATGCGCGACATCGGCATCCGTGCACGCAAAGCCGCACGGGTGCTTGGCCTTGCCGATTCAGCCGCAAAGACGAACGCGCTCGAAGCCGCCGCGAAAACGATCCGAGCGGACAAGGCGAAGATTCTCGAAGCCAATGCGAAGGACATCGAAGCGGCAAAAAGCCAGAGCATCTCCGCCGCCTTCCTCGATCGCCTCACCCTCACCGATAAATCCATCGACGCGATTGCGGCCGGCATCGAAATGGTCGCGCTCTTGCCCGATCCCGTCGGCGAAGTCATTGCCGACTGGCAGCAGCCGAACGGATTGATGTTCCAGCGTGTGCGTACGCCACTCGGCGTCGTCGCGGTGATTTACGAAAGCCGCCCGAATGTCACGGCCGACGCCGGCTCGCTCTGCCTCAAAGCTGGCAACGCCGTCATTTTGCGCGGCGGCTCCGACAGTTTCCATTCGAGCCGCGCAATCCACGAATGTCTGGTTGCGGGCTTGAAGATGGCAGGCCTGCCCGAGGACGCAATCCAGCTCGTGCCGACCACCGACCGCGCAGCAGTCGGCGAACTGCTCTCGGGCCTGAACGGGAACATCGATGTCGTGGTGCCGCGTGGGGGGAAAAGCCTCGTCGCGCGCGTCCAGACGGAAGCGCGCGTGCCGGTCTTCGCGCATCTCGAAGGCGTGTGCCATGTGTACATCCACGCGCCCTCCGATCTCGAGATGGCGAAGTCGATCGTTTACAACGCAAAAATGCGCCGCACCGGCGTCTGCGGCTCTGCCGAGACCCTACTCGTCGATAAAAAGGCCGCGCCCACGCATCTGAAGCCGCTGGTTACGATGCTGCTCGACGCAAAATGCGAAGTGCGCGGCGATGAAGCCGCGCAAGCAGCCGATCCGCGCGTGAAGGCCGCGACCGAAGAAGACTGGCCGAAGGAATATCTCGACGCGATCATCGCGGTGAAGGTCGTTGACGGATTGCAAGCTGCGATCGATCACATCGCAAAATACGGCTCGCAGCATACCGACGCGATCGTGACCTCGGACTCTTCGGACGCCGAGATCTTTCTGCGCGAAGTCGACTCCGCGATTGTGCTGCACAACGCCTCGACCCAGTTCGCCGATGGCGGAGAGTTCGGCTTCGGCGCGGAGATCGGGATCGCCACCGGCCGCATGCATGCGCGCGGGCCGGTCGGCGTCGAACAGCTCACCTCGTTCAAGTATCGCGTCCACGGCAACGGTCAGATCCGGCCTTGAACTTTCGCACGCCACTCGCCTCTCCCGGCATGCGGATCGGGCTTCTCGGCGGCAGCTTCAATCCCGCGCATGAGGCGCATCGCGCGCTAAGCCTGCTCGCGTGGAAGCGGCTCGGCCTCGACCGCGTCTGGTGGCTGGTCTCGCCCGGCAATCCGCTGAAGGAAAATTCCGCGATGCCGCCGGTGGAAGAACGCATCGCGCAGGCGCGCGAGGCCGCGAGCTCTCCTTATATCGATGTCGCAGCACCCGAAATCGCATACCGCACCCGCTACACCTTCGACACGCTTTTGCGCCTGACCGCGGAACATCGCGGCACCCGCTTCGTTTGGTTGATGGGCGCGGACAATCTGGCGCAGTTCCATCGCTGGAAACGCTGGCAGGAGATCGCGAAACTGATGCCGATCGCGGTGATCGAACGGCCCGGCGACGAGGACGCACCGCTTTCGTCGAAGGCCGCGCATGCGCTCGCCCGTTACCGGGTGGACGAAAGCGACGCGGCACTCCTGATGTCCATGCGGCCGCCGGCATGGATTTATCTGCACGGCTTGAAATCGCCGCTCTCTTCCACCAGCTTACGATTGAAGAAACGGCGACAAGCTTAGTAATTGAACGGTAATGGTAGAGGCGTATGCTCGAACCAGTACCGATTCGCTACCCGAGGCCTGATGGAAGGAATCGATAGCCTGGCAACCAAGGTACGCAGCGTAACGGCAAAAAGAGCCGCGAAGCCCAAAGTGGTGGCGCGCAGACAAGAGTCCGCCCTACTTTCTCTCATCCTGAAGCAACTCGATGACGACAAGGCCGAGGACACGACTCCGATCGATGTCCGCGGGCGCACGTCGATTGCCGACCACATGGTGGTGACAAGCGGACGCTCGAATCGCCATGTCGCGTCGATCACGGAGCACCTGATCGATGCGCTCTCGAAGGCAGGAAACAAGCCGCGCGTCTCCGGCTTGCCGGCCGCCGATTGGGTCGTGCTCGATGCCGGTGACATCATCGTGCATGTGTTCAGGCCGGAGGTTCGCGAGTTCTACAGCCTGGAAAGAATGTGGCAGCCGCGCACGGCCGCGAAGAAGGCCTGACGGTTTCTTTCCATGTCCTTGCCATGCGTTTGCTGATCGCCGCCGTCGGCCGCCTAAAGGCGGGGCCGGAGCGTGAACTGCTCGCGCGCTACGTGGAACGCACGAACGCTGCCGGAAAATCCCTTTCGTTGTGTCCGCTCGACATCGCCGAAATTCCGGAAAGCGCCGCGAAGACCGCCGCGAAAAGAAAATCCGACGAAGCCGCAGCGCTGATCGCAGCCATTCCACCCGGCGCGAAGCTGATTGCTCTGGACGAACGCGGGAAAAGCATCGCAAGCGAGGATTTCGCGAAACTGACTGCCCGCTTTCGCGACGGCGGCGTGCAGACCCTCGCGTTTCTCATCGGCGGCGCGGACGGGCTCGACGAAACTCTCCGTAAAAAGGCCGATCTCGCGCTGGCCTACGGAAGCGCGACCTTCCCGCACCAGATCGTTCGCATTCTGCTGGCCGAACAAATCTATCGGGCCGTTACGATCCTTTCAGGCCATCCCTATCATCGCGGCGGCTGAAATCGTCATCGCAAGCGCCGTGCTTGCCGCCTCGTTTCCGGCTCACTTTTGCGCGATCACGCGCCGGCCGCGATCCAAACGCCCGGGTCCGCCGGTTTCCCGTTAGGACGGCACTGGTTTCGGGCAAAATCAGGCTGGATTCGACTACAGTTCCGGCCCGGCAGTGCCCCGGGAACTTCGCAATCCCTTGCTAGCTGGAAGGCGCGGCAGGTATCATGAAGGTCTGGCAGGGGCAGGAAATTCGCTGTGGAGTCCGGGTCGCTTGCCCGATAAGGCAGCCCGCCATAGCAATGTTGACAGGACGCTCTCGGGGCGGCGACGCCCAATCCCAATCGGTCTGCTTTCTGAAGATTGTGTAGGCGGCAGACCAATCGATACCGGCCCGGAATGGCCGGCAACCGGCAAGCAGAAGGTTCGCAGATAATGCGGAAGATTTCGCTATTCTTCATCGGCGCCATCACCGGCGCGCTGATCGCGGCGGTCGCGGCGCAACCGCAAGTATTCTCCAATGCACGCGCAGCTTCCACCGATACGTATCGGCAGCTCACGCTGTTCGGCGATATCTTCGAGCATGTGCGCGCGCAGTATGTCGAGAAGGTCGAAGACTCGAAACTGATCGAGGCAGCCATCAGCGGCATGCTCTCCTCGCTCGACCCGCATTCGCAGTTTCTGGATGCAAAAAACTTCAAGGACATGCAGACCCAGACCCGCGGCGAATTCGGCGGGCTCGGTATCGAAGTCACGATGGAAGACGGTCTCGTGAAGGTCATGTCCCCGATCGACAATACGCCCGCTTCGCGCGGCGGCGTGCAGCCGGCGGATCTCATCACCCATCTCGACGGCGAGCCCGTGAAGGGCCTTTCGCTCGAGCAGGCGGTGGAGCGGATGCGCGGGCCGGTCAATACGCCGATCGTGCTGCGCATCCAGCGCAAGGGCGCCGAGAAGCCGATCGAAATCAAGCTCGTGCGCGAGATCATCTCGATCCGCAACGTCCGCTTCAAGATCGAGGAAGACGTCGGCTACATCCGTCTCACGAGCTTCCAGGGCGAGCGCACTATCAAGCAGCTCGAAGAAGCGATCGCGGAAATCAAGCTGAAGATTCCGGAAGCGAAGCTCAAGGGTTATATCCTCGACCTTCGCAACAACGGCGGCGGATTGCTCGATCAGGCGATCGCGGTTTCGGATACCTTCCTCGACCGCGGCGAGATCGTTTCCACTCGCGGCCGAGCTGAAGCGAGCCAGCGCTACAACGCGCGCAGCGGCGATCTGACGAACGGCAAGCCGCTGATCGTTCTGATCAACGGCGGCTCCGCCTCGGCGTCCGAAATCGTGGCCGGCGCGTTACAGGATCACAAACGTGCAACGCTGCTCGGCTCGCGTTCGTTCGGCAAAGGCTCCGTGCAGACCGTCATGCCCATTGGCGGTTTCGGCGCATTGAAGCTCACGACCGCGCGCTACTACACGCCGTCCGGCCGCTCGATTCAGGCAAAAGGCATCCAGCCTGATATCGAGCTTGTTCAGGATCTGCCCGACGAACTGAAGGGCAAGGTGGAGACGCGCGGCGAAGCTTCGCTCAAGGGTCACATCAAGGCGAACGACGGCGAAGAGCAGACCGGCTCCCCCGCCTACATTCCGCCGGACCCGAAGGACGACAAGCAGCTCAACATGGCGCTCGAACTTCTGCGCGGCACGCAGAAGAACTCGGCCTTCCCGCCGAACCCGAAGGCCATTCCGAACTGAGCCTTGACGAATTGACAAAGCAAAGCCCCGCCGAAACGGCGGGGCTTTTTCATTTGTTTGTTCGTTCAGGTTGCGCGGCTTTTGCGAACCTGTTCTTCAATCCAGTCCGCTTCGATCGCGCACTCGCTCCAGGCGCGTGCAAGTTCGCGATACTGCGCCCGGATCTCCCAAGTCATGGTCTCGTCTTCCGAGATTCTGGTACAGGCTGCCGCCTTGATCCGGTAGTGGCTCGACTTGGGCATGACTATGCCGAGAGCCTTGCGTGGAGGTTCTGCAATTTCTGGATGGTCTGCTCGATGCTGCGCTTCTGGCCTTCGACGAGCTCCTTGCGTTCGGCATTGGTGGCCGGCTCGTCGCCGCCCACCTTGACCGCAACGTCGCCCGACAGCGCCCACATAAAATCACGCTTCTTGCCGCTGAGGATCAGCGAGATCGTTTCGCCGCCCTGATCCAAAAATACGATTTCCGCGTCCACGAGGGACACGTTGGGAATACCCGAATTCATGATTTGCTCCGGAAAAAAATTGGTGGAGCGGACCTGCCGTCCGCCGTTTACGGCCTTCATTGCCGAAAGCACCTGCGCGCGGGAGTAATTTGCCGTTAAACGGATAAATCTCGCCGGTTTTGCTAACGAAGTTTCGCGTTCAGCCCCGCTGCGGCAAGATCGTTCGCGAGCCGATCCGCAATCTCCTGGGAGGCAATGAGCTTGCGGAGCTCTCCGGCAGAATCGTCCCGCCATGCCGCACGAAGGGCGACCAGTTTCAGGAGCGCATCTCGTGCCCGCTCTTTGTTTCCGGCAGCGTGAGCCGCAAGCGCGTGAGCGACATGGCCGAGCGGGTAGCGTTCCGGCGTGATCTGGCTGGCATAGTGGCCCGCCGCCGCCGTATCCCCTCTCAGGTAGTGGGCGAGAAAGTAATAGAAGTTGTACCAGGACGGCCGCAGCACGCCGAAGCGCCCGGCACGCTCCAGCAGCGCAAAGCCCCGCTCAATTTCCCCGCTCATGATCAGGCGACCGCCATGGTCGCTGAGCGCGGTCATGTCATAGGGGTTCAGCGCAACCGCGCGCTCGGCCGCGGCCAGTGCGCCGGCATAGTCGCGCCTGCCGTAGAGCACGGCGGCAAGTATCTGATAGCCGCGGGAGCTTTCGGGATTCTTTTCGATCGATTGACGCAAGAGAAGCAGCGCGCGGTCCAGCGCCGCCGGATCTTCGCCGCGCGCGCCGATGTCGAACTGATACTCGCGCAAATACAGCACGCCCAGATAGGCGAAGCCGCTCGCGAAAGAAGGATCGTGCCGGGTCAGCGTTTCGAGACAACTTTTGGCGCGGCGATGCTGAACCGGATCGAATGATCGCAACGAGTCCGAGGCTTCAAGGATACACACGTAGCGTGGATCGCCTCGCTTTCGTGCGGTATAGCGGTTTCGTTCATGGGCACGAATGACGCCGAAGGGCTGCCCGAGACTGGTCACGACTTCGGTAACAACGGCATCTTCGGCCGCGGCGCGGCTTCCGGTCGAAGCAAAACCTTCGAACAACCGCGACCAGACCAGCGCATTGTCCTCCATATCGAACAACTGAAAAAGCAGGTTCGTGCTGCCGTCGTCGCGATACTCCGCGAGTCCGGTCAGGCGAAAGCGGATCGGCTGCTTGATTCCGCTTTTCTCCGCATCGGCAACTTCCTTTTCCAGCACGGCATTCAGCGTGTCGAAGCGGGAGATTGCGTCGCGAAGCTTTTCGATCAGCGCGCCTTGCGGGTGAATATCCTGTAGCGGCGTGCTGGCGACCGCGAGCGGTTGCAAAAGGATCGTTGGCATTCCGTTTCCGGGCTGCAACGATCTCGTCACCAGGTAGCCGGATATGCGCGGGTACATGAGGTACGCGGCGATTGATAATCCGGCAGCCAGAATCGCGAGAGCCGCGCCGAGCGCCAGGCCCCGCATCGGACTCGACGCGCCGAGTTGCGCGGAAATGATCGACCCGGACTTCCGCAAACGGAACGACGGCACATAGGAGCCCGGCGAGAGCGTGATGATGACTGGATCTCCGGCCCCGGGCCCTGCGTAATAGCGCTCGATCGTGCGCCGGAGTCTGGTCGCCTCGACGCGCACGATCGGATCGGCCTGTGGATCGAAATCCTTGCCGCGCCCGAGCGCTTCAACGCCGATGGTGTAGCCCTTGATGCGGTCGCTCTCGCCTCGCAGTTCCGCCTCGGATACGAAACGCAGAAAGGCCGCGAGCTGCGGCGAATCGCGGAACATCTCGCTCTCGACCATGCGGTCGAGCGCGGCCCGAACCTGCTCTTCCGGTACTGTTGCCGGCCTTGACACGGGCCTGTTCCCCAACCTTGGGCCCACGAAACGCGGAGCCATTCTAGGTGAAGCCGCCGCGCCAACGCCAGTTCGCGCACATTCACGGATTCAGCCCCGGTAAGAACTCGTGTCCCCCGGCATGATAGAATCGCTTGATTCGACCAAACTTCGGGGAGACTGCGGTGGCGGACGATCTCGATACTCCGCTGAAAACCCGGCAGGGCGCTGATGTTGCCCATCGCGCCGGAAGGTCTCTGCTGGCGCTCGTCACGGCGGTGCTGGCTGCCGTACTCCTGCTTGCGGTTTCCTGGGTCGTGATCCACGACGACCCGCTCGGTGGCGAGCCGAAGCATGTCGTCAAGATCGAACAGATCATTCCGGCGGCACCGCAAACCAAGCAATCTTCCGCTCCCGCGAACGTTCCGCAGAATCAGCCGAAGCAAGCCGATGGCGACCAGCGGACGGTCACCATCATCGACGGCAATACCGGTGCGCGCCGTCAGATCGTGATCGGCGAAAAGCAATCGCAGGCGATCCCGCCCTCCGCCGCCGAGAAAGAGCCCACGCACAAGGTGCCGCCGGCCGACAACCGGCTGATTGAAACGACGAAACACGGACCGATCCCGAAGGTCGGATCGGACGGCGTACGGCCGCTCGACGCCTATGCCAGTCCGATTCCGGTTTCCGGCAACGCGGACTCGATGATCGCGATCGTAATCACCGGATTGGGCGTCAGCGCTTCCGCGACCGGCGAGGCAATCTCGAAACTTCCGGCAGCCGTCACGTTAGGCTTCGCTCCGTTCGGAGAAGAGCTTACCCGCTGGATCACCCGGGCCCGCGCGACCGGGCACGAGGTCCTGCTGCAAATTCCGATGGAACCGTTCGATTATCCCGACAATGATCCCGGCCCGCGAACGCTCACGGTCAAGTCGCCGAAAGACCAGAACATCGACCGGCTGCATTTCTTTCTGAGCCGATCGCAGGGCTACGTCGGCGTCGCCAATCTGATGGGCGCCCGCTTTACCGCAAACGAAGAAGCGCTGTCCGCGGTTCTCGCGGAAACCGGAAAGCGCGGGCTGCTGTTTCTTGACGATGGCTCCTCCCCGCGCAGCGTTACGCTCAAGGCCGCCGCGAAGACGAAAGCGCCCTATCTGAAATCTGATCTGGTCGTCGACGCCAAGACCGAATGGGCCGACATCGACGCAGCGCTGGTCCGGCTCGAAGCGATCGCAGTCGAGAAGGGGGTCGCTGTCGCGACCGCAAGCGCACTTCCCGTGACGATCGAACGGATCGCACGCTGGGCAAAGACGCTCGAAGCGAGGGGTATCCGGCTGGTGCCGGTGAGTGTCGCGTTCCAGCGCAAGCCCAAACAAAGCTGACTGCGAATGCGCGGCGTTGTAGAAAGCGCCATGAAAAATTTCGAAGATCTCCCCTACCGCCCCTGCGTCGGCCTCGCGGTGTTCAACGCGCAAGGCCTCGTCTTTGTGGGCCGCCGTCTCGGCGGGCCGGAGCATGTAGACGCGACACATTCCTGGCAGATGCCGCAAGGCGGCATCGACGAAGGCGAAGACCCCTATGAGGCGGCCCTCCGCGAACTTTACGAAGAGACGAATATCCGTTCGATCAGGAAACTCGGCGAGGTTGAGGGCTGGCTGAAATACGATATTCCGCGCGACATCGCCGGACAGGCATGGAAAGGAAAATATCGCGGGCAGAAGCAAAAGTGGTATGCGCTGTGCTTCACCGGCGACGAGAGTGAAATCGATATTGCATCGCCCGGCGGTGGGCATAAGCCCGAATTCGTCGAATGGCGCTGGGAAAAGCTGGAGAATGCGCCGGGCTTGATTGTTCCGTTCAAACGGCAGGTCTATGAGGACGTCGTGAGGAACTTCGCTGGATTTGCGAACAGATAATCATGGCGGACAGAGGCGCCCTTCGCTGGCGTGCGGCGACCGAAGCGGATGTCCCCGAAATTTTCCGTATTTCCAAGATCATTCACCCGGACATCCCGGAGCGTATCGAGACCTATCGCGAGAAACTCCAGCTTTCGCCGGATTCCTGTTTCGTCGTGGATGAAGGCAATTCGATCCGCGGTTACGCGATCACGTTGCCATGGACTGCAAAAGAAATTCCTGAACTCGACACTTTGCTCGGCGCAATTCCAAAGAATGCGTCTGCGCTCTACGTCCACGATGTAGCGCTCCTTCCGAGCGCGCGAAGTCGCGGTCTCGTCGGTGATTTGATGGCGCTCATGGATGCCGCGGGAGGCGAGCTCGGACTGACCGAGATCTCGCTCGCCGCCGTCTATGGTTCCGAGACGACATGGTTTCAGTACGGCTTCCGCCGCATGGATATGAGCGAGAAGCTGAAGGCGCAGGCCGCCACCTATGGTTCCGCGGTTTTCATGACGCGCCCGATTCGGACCTAGAAACAAAAAGGCCGCGCATGTTGCGCGGCCTTCAGAGCTGGGGACGAGAGTCGTATGCTTTAAGCGCGGCGGCGATCCGCTACAAAGCCGAAACCAAGACCCACAATCCCGCCGATCAAGGCACACAGCGCGACGTGGTTGAACTGCCGGTTGGTCAGATCGCCTTTATCCTTGGGCTCGACCTGTACCGGCACATTGATGATCGGAATTACCGATGCCCACTGCGGCGGCTTCGTGACAAATCCGATCAATCCTCCCGCGACGATACCCAAGAGCAAGCAGATCACTTTCAGATTGTTCAGCGGCATCCGAGTACCCTTTCCTAGTCAGCCGCCTTTGCGGCCAATCCATGAAAACGCTCAACGGTTCCGCAAGTTCCATGATGACGGAGCTCAATACGGAAAAAAGAAAGCCGCGCATGTGGCGCGGCTTTTATATTTTTCTCTCTCTAGAGAATTCAGTGCGCGGCCGCTCCGCCGCCGCCCAGTTGGGCCTGCACGGCTTTGAGCTGATAGACCGTCTCGGCCATTTTGTTGCGGGCTTCGTCGGAAGTTGCCGACGACATCTTCGCTTCGAGCGCAGAAATCGATGCCGCGAACTCCGCCGCGTTGATCTCTTCGAGGCGGGAAGCCTCTTCCGCAAGAACGATCAGGCCCTTCTCGTTCACTTCGGCAAAGCCGCCGCGAACGAATGCAACGATGTCGTCCGAACCGTTCCTGAAACGCAGGAAGCCGGGCCTGAGCGTCGAGACCAGCGGTGCATGGCCTGCAAGCACGGTGAACTCGCCTTCGGCACCCGGAACGATTACCTCTTCCACTTCTCCAGAGAAGAGAAGCTTCGCAGGCGAGACAAGTTCGAACTTGAAGGTGGCCATGGTCCGTCCTGCTTACGCGGCTTCCGCGGCGAGCTTCTTGCCCTTCTCGACCGCCTCTTCGATGGTGCCGACCATGTAGAAGGCCGGTTCCGGCAGGTGGTCGTACTTGCCTTCGCAAAGACCCTTGAAGCCTTTGATGGTGTCCGCGAGTTCGACGAACTTGCCGGGGGAGCCGGTGAAGACCTCCGCGACGTGGAAGGGCTGCGAGAGGAAGCGCTCGATCTTGCGTGCGCGCGAGACCGCGAGTTTGTCCTCTTCCGAAAGCTCGTCCATGCCGAGAATCGCGATGATGTCCTGCAGCGCCTTGTAGCGCTGGAGAATCTGCTGCACCTGGCGCGACACCGCGTAGTGCTCCTCGCCGACGACCAGCGGCGAAAGCATGCGCGAAGTCGAGTCGAGCGGATCGACCGCCGGATAGATGCCCTTTTCCGCGATCGAGCGCGACAGCACGGTGGTCGCGTCAAGATGGGCGAACGAGGTCGCAGGCGCCGGGTCGGTAAGATCGTCGGCCGGCACGTAAATCGCCTGCACCGAAGTGATCGAGCCCTTCTGTGTCGTTGTGATGCGTTCCTGCAGCGCGCCCATGTCAGTGGCGAGCGTCGGCTGGTAACCGACCGCCGAAGGAATACGACCAAGGAGAGCTGACACTTCCGAGCCCGCCTGCGTGAAGCGGAAGATGTTGTCGACGAAGAACAGCACGTCCTGGCCCTGATCGCGGAAGTGCTCGGCGACCGTGAGACCCGAGAGCGCGACGCGCATGCGTGCTCCGGGGGGTTCGTTCATCTGGCCGAACACGAGGGCGCACTTGGAGCCTTCGCCGCCGCCCTTCTTGTTCACGCCCGATTCGATGAACTCGTGATAGAGGTCGTTGCCTTCACGCGTACGCTCGCCGACGCCGGCGAACACGGAGTAACCGCCGTGCGCCTTCGCCACGTTGTTAATGAGTTCCTGAATGAGCACAGTCTTGCCGACGCCCGCACCGCCGAACAGACCGATCTTGCCGCCCTTCGCGTAAGGCGCGAGCAGGTCGACGACCTTAATGCCGGTGACGAGAATTTCGGCTTCGGTCGACTGATCCGTATAGCTGGGGGTCGGAGCATGGATCGGGCGCGTGCCCGAAGACTTCACCGGACCGGCTTCGTCGATCGGCTCGCCGACGACGTTCATGATGCGCCCGAGCGTGCCTTCACCCACCGGCACCGCGATCGGCTGGCCGGTGTCGCTGACCTTCTGGCCGCGCACAAGACCTTCGCTCGAGTCCATCGCGATCGTGCGGACGGTGCTCTCGCCCAGATGCTGCGCGACTTCGAGCACAAGCCGCTGGCCCTGGTTCTGCGTTTCCAGCGCGTTCAGAATTTCCGGCAGGTGCCCCTCGAACTGCACGTCGACGACGGCGCCGATGACCTGCGTGATTTTTCCGGTAGCGTTCGTTGCCATGTTCGTCCTCGTACCTAATTCTTAGAGCGCTTCCGCGCCGGAGATGATCTCGATCAGTTCCTTCGTGATCATCGCCTGACGGGTGCGGTTGTAAGTGATGGTTTGCTTTTTGATCATGTCGCCGGCGTTGCGGGTCGCGTTGTCCATCGCGGACATGCGCGCGCCCTGCTCGGAGGCCGCGTTTTCGAGCAACGCTCGGAAAATCTGTGTTGCGAGATTGCGCGGCAAAAGATCGGTGAGAATTTCCTCTTCGCCCGGTTCGTATTCGTAAACCGGGGTGTTCGTGCCCGCAGGCTCGGCCTTGGTTTCCGGAAGTTGCGGCGGGATGATCTGCTGCGCGGTCGGGATCTGCGCAATCACCGACTTGAAGCGTGAATAGAACAGCGTGCAGATGTCGAACTCGCCGGCCTCGTAGCGCGCGACGATCTTCTGCGCAATCTCGGCGGCGTTATTGTAGCCGAGCGCGCGAACCGAGCGCAGATCGATGACTTCGACGATATTCTTCGCAAACATACGGCGCAGGATATCGTAACCCTTGCGGCCGACGCAGATAATCTTGACGGTCTTTCCTTGCGCGATCAGCGCGTTCGAACGATCGCGCGCAAGGCGCGAGATCGACGAGTTGAACGCGCCGCAAAGGCCGCGCTCCGCGGTGCAGACGAGCAGCATATGCACGTCGTCCTTGCCGGTACCGGCAAGGAGCGCCGGAGCGCCGGCCTGACCCGCGACCTTGCCTGCGATGTTCGCGAGAATCGCGTCCATGCGCTCGGCATAGGGACGCGCGGCCTCAGCCGCGGTCTGCGCGCGGCGCAGCTTCGCCGCGGCGACCATCTGCATCGCCTTCGTAATCTTCTGCGTCGCCTTCACCGAGGCGATGCGATTGCGAAGTTCTTTGAGCGAAGCCATTTCGGCGTTTCTTCCTTACGAGAACGACGAGTTAGGAGAAGGACTTGGCGAAAGCATCGACCGCCGCCTTGAGCTTGGCCGCATCGCCGTCCGACAGATCCTTGGAAGAACGAATCGAGTCGAGAAGCGCTGCATGCTGCGAACGGATGTTCGAAAGCAGTCCGTCTTCGAACGCCTTCACGCGGTTGACCGGAAGCTGATCGAGGTAGCCGTTGGTGCCGGCCCAGATCACGACGACCTGCTCTTCCATCTTCAGCGGCGAGAACTGTGCCTGCTTCAAGAGTTCGGTCAGACGCGCGCCGCGGTTCAGCAAGCGCTGGGTCGCGGCGTCGAGGTCGGAGCCGAACTGCGCGAAGGCCGCCATTTCGCGGTACTGCGCAAGTTCGCCCTTGATCTTGCCGGCGACTTTTTTCATCGCCTTGGTCTGCGCCGAGGAACCGACGCGCGACACCGAAAGACCGACGTTCACCGCCGGGCGGATGCCCTGATAGAACAGGTCGGTTTCGAGGAAGATCTGGCCGTCGGTGATCGAAATCACGTTGGTCGGAATGTAGGCGGAGACGTCGTTCGCCTGCGTCTCGATGACCGGAAGTGCGGTAAGCGAGCCAGCACCCTGCGCGTCGTTCATCTTCGCCGCGCGCTCGAGCAGCCGCGAGTGAAGATAGAACACGTCGCCCGGATAGGCTTCGCGTCCCGGCGGACGGCGGAGGAGCAGCGACATCTGACGATAGGCGACAGCCTGCTTGGAAAGGTCGTCATAGATGATGACCGCGTGCATGCCGTTGTCGCGGAAGAATTCGCCCATCGCACAGCCGGAGAACGGCGCGAGGAACTGCATCGGCGCGGGATCCGAAGCGGTCGCGGCAACGATGATCGAATATTCGAGCGCGCCCTGCTCTTCCAGAACCTTCACGAACTGCGCGACGGTCGAGCGCTTCTGGCCGACCGCGACGTAGACGCAATAGAGCTTCTGCGCTTCCGGCGAACCGGCGGCGTTGAGCGGCTTCTGGTTGAGGATGGTGTCGAGCGCGACGGCGGTCTTGCCGGTCTGGCGGTCGCCGATGATGAGCTCGCGCTGGCCGCGGCCGATCGGGATCAGCGCATCGATGGCCTTGAGACCCGTCGCCATCGGCTCATGCACCGACTTTCTCGGGATGATGCCGGGCGCCTTCACGTCCACGCGGGCGCGCTTGGAAGCCTTGATCGGGCCCTTGCCGTCGATCGGATTGCCGAGCGCGTCGACGACCCGGCCGAGCAATTCCTTGCCGACCGGGACGTCCACGATCGCGCGGGTGCGCTTTACGGTCTGGCCTTCCTTGATGTCGCGGTCGGAGCCGAAGATCACGATACCAACGTTGTCGCTCTCCAAGTTGAGCGCCATACCGCGGATGCCGTTTTCGAACTCGACCATTTCGCCGGCCTGTACGTTATCGAGGCCGTAGACGCGGGCGATACCGTCACCGACGGAAAGCACCTGTCCTACTTCGGTCACCTCGGCAGCTTCGCCGAAGTTCTTGATCTGCTCTTTCAGGATTGCCGAAATTTCGGCGGCGCGGATGTCCATCAGCGGACCTCTTTCATCGCGTTACGAATGGAGTTGAGTTTGGTTTTCAGTGACGCATCGATCATGCGGGAGCCGATCTTTACTTTGAGGCCGCCGAGGATCGAGGGATCGATTTTAACGTCGAGTTCGACGTTCTTTTTGCCGGAAGCGGCGATCGCTTCCTTGACGGCGGCGAGATGCTTTTCGTCGAGCTTCTCGGCGACCGTAACTTCGGCGCGGGTTTCGCCCCTGGCCTGCGAGACCAGCGCGTTGAACCCGGAAATCATCTGGGAGACCGCGAACAGGCGGCGGTTCGATGCCACCGTCGAGATGAACTTGCCGGCGAGACCGGAAATCTTTGCTTTGGCGAGCACCGCTTCGATCGCCTGGGTCTGCTCTTCCGCGGTGAATACCGGGCTGCGAACCAGGCGGAGCAGATCCTCGCTGCCTTCAAGGAGCGCAGCGAAACGGCCGAGATCGTTCTTCACCGCGTCGACGGATTTCGCTTCCTGCGCCAGCTCGAAAAGAGCGGTCGCGTAGCGCCCGGCCATGCCGGAAATGATGGGTTCGTTGGCCGCCATCTCTGGTCTGCTCTTTGTCGTCCCGTTCCAAGCGTCCGGCACCGCGGCGGCGGTCCCGTAAATGCCTGGAATTCAAGTGGGAATTCCGATTGTCGCGTGCAGTCTGGAATGCCCCTGAAAGCCCCGCGAAATCGGGGGTTTGCTATCACGCAGGCCTGTCTTTACGCAATGTTTTCCCCTGTCCGATTTGCCGCATCCGGGCGCGAAAACGCGCCTTTTCCGGCATGTCCGAATGAGACTTTCCGGTAGCGCCCCCGGAATGCAACGCTGCACGCGGGAACCACCGATGATTCCACCCGAATCCCGCGTCCGGATGGGAGGCCCCGAAAGGGACTTCCTGTTCAAACCCGCGCTCATCTCCGCCCTGAAGCGCGGATATGGCCTTGCCGACCTGCGGAGCGACGCAATTGCAGGTCTGACCGTTGCTGTAGTGGCGCTGCCCTTGTCCATGGCGCTGGCCATCGCATCGGGCGTTCCACCGGAGCGGGGGCTCTACACCGCAATTGTTGGGGGCTTCCTGATTTCCCTCCTGGGCGGGAGCCGCTTCCAGATCGGCGGGCCCGCCGGCGCCTTCATCGTGCTGGTCT
>JAGXQU010000108.1 GCA_018335895.1 Hyphomicrobiales bacterium
GGGGTATATCGTGCCGTCGTCAAGCAGTACCGCCTCGACGCGCTTGTGCCCGAGGATCGCCTTGGTCTGCGCGCGGCAATGCACGCGGATGCCGCGGCCTTCGAGTTCCCGCTGCAACAGCGCGCCCGCCGACGGATCGAGCTGCAATTCCATGAGATGCCCCATGAGATGCAGCACGACGACTTCCATTCCGCGCTTTCTCAGTGCCGCAGCTGCTTCAAGACCGAGCAGACCGCCGCCGATAACGACAGCCTTGGTGTCCGGACGTGCCGCGACGGCAAGCATCGTTTCGACGTCGTCGAGATCGCGGAAGGAAACGACGCCGGAGAGATCCTTACCTGCCACCGGAAGCACGAACGGCGCCGAACCCGTCGCAATCACGAGCCGGTCGTACGGCGTTTCGCCGTTTCGCGAAAAAACGACCTTTCTTTCGCGGTCGATTTTCGTGACGCTCTCGCCGAAGCGGCATGAGACGTTATGCTTTGCGTACCAGGCAGCGTCGTGCGTCACGATATCGCCGAACGTCTCTTCGCCCGCGAGCACGGGCGAAAGCATGATGCGGTTATAGTTTCCGTGGCGCTCGGCCCCGAACAACGTTACAGCGAAGTCGTCCGGCGCTGCCGCGAACAGATGTTCGAGCAACCGACCGGACGCCATTCCGCTGCCGACGATGACGAGACGCTGCTTCATTGTTCGCAGCCGTCCTAGGCGGCCTCTACATAGCGGTGCCGCTCGTAGAGGAATTTGAGCACCGCCGCGCGGCACTTGGTATAGGCGGCGTCGGAAACGAGTTCGAGACGCTTGCGCGGGCGCGCGAGGGGCACTTCAAGGATTTCGCCAATCTTTGCCGCCGGCCCATTGGTCATCATCACGATGCGGTCGGAGAGCAGCACCGCCTCGTCCACGTCGTGCGTGATCATCATGACCGTGTTGCCGAGCTTCTGATGAAGCGCCATCACGGAGTCCTGCAGGTGCGCGCGGGTGAGCGCGTCAAGCGCTCCGAAGGGCTCATCCAACAGAAGTACTTTCGGCTCCATCGCAAGCGCGCGCGCGATACCGACGCGCTGCTTCATGCCGCCCGAAATTTCCGCGGGACGCTTGTCTTTGGCATGCACCATCTGCACAAGGTCGAGATTGTGCAGCGTCCACGCGTGGCGCTCGGCGCGGGATTTCGTCTTCGAGAAGACCTTGTCCACCGCAAGTCGCACGTTGTCGTAGACGGTCAGCCACGGCAGCAGCGAATGGTTCTGGAATACGACCGCACGATCCGGACCGGGCTCGTCAACCTGACGGCCTTCGAGAATAACGCCTCCGTTCGTCGAACCGGTCAGGCCGGCTACGATATTGAGAAGCGTGGACTTGCCGCAGCCGGAATGGCCGATAATCGAGACATACTCTCCCTTCGCCACATCGAGCGTGATGCCGCGAAGCACCTCGGTCGTCTGCGAGCCGCGCTGGAAAGTCTTATCGACGTGATCGATCTTGAGATACATGATCCGCTCCTTAGGATTGCGCGGTGCCGCGGGTAACGATCGTGGACACGCCTGCAACCAGGCGGTCGAGTACGAAGCCCACGAGGCCGATGTAGATAAGCGCAACGACGATGTCGGAGAGGCGCGAGGAATTCCACGCGTCCCAGATGAAGAAGCCGATCCCGACTCCGCCGGTGAGCATTTCGGCAGCGACAATCGCAAGCCAGGAAAGGCCGATACCGATCCGCAGTCCGGTAAAGATGTAAGGCGCCGCCGACGGCACCATGATCTTGTAGAAGTATTCGATCGGATTGAGTTTCAGCACGAGCGCGACGTTGCGATAGTCCTGGGGGATGTTCCGGATACCGACGGCGGTATTGATAATGACCGGCCAGATCGCCGTGATGAAGATTACGAAGATCGCCGACGGGTTTGCATCCCGGAAGGCCGCAAGCGACAACGGCAGCCACGCGAGTGGCGGCACGGTGCGCAGCACCTGAAAGATCGGATCGAGCCCGCGCATGGCCCAGGTCGACTGCCCGACGATCGCGCCGAGCAGAACGCCGGCGATCGCAGCCAGTCCGAAACCGTAGGCAACTCGTTCCAGCGACGTCAGGATTCTCAGACCAAGACCGATGTCCTGCGGGCCGGCAACGAAAAACGGATCGACGATAAGATCTTTCGAGTCCTGCCAGATCTTCAGGGGAGAAGGCAGAGAAGCCTTGGGGCTGTTGGTCGCGAGCTGCCAGACGACGAGGATGATCGCGAGCACGATCAACGGCGGGACGATCCGCGCTGCGATCTCGCTCATCATCGGCAGCGCCCGCGACAAAAGCGACTTCGCCGGCACTTGCGGCATGGGCAGCACTTCCGCGGAAGCCTGTGTCAGCGCCACAACATTTTCGGTATTTCTGATCGGCATATTCATCCCGAATTCTCCCAAAGAGTTGGGGCTGCGGTACGCCGCAGCCCGTTCGCCTGTTCTGTTCAGACTTCCACCCTCTTGATCGAAAGACTCTTCAAGTAAGCCTGAGGGTTCGCGGGATCGAAGGTCTTTCCGTCGAAGAACTTCTCGACCCCACGCGAGTCGCCGGTCGGATAACCGGAAAGGCCGAGCGATTTCGCGGCTTCGATCCATAGGTCGGAGCGGTTCGTCTTGTTGACGAGCGCCTTGATATCGACCGTCGGCTCGAATTTACCCCAACGAATATTCTCGGTTACGAACCACGCATCGAGACTCTTCCAGGGATAGGAGACTTCGCCCTTGTCGCCCCAGAACTTCATGTAGAGCTTGGTGCCCTTCTCGACGCGGCCGCGCCCGTAGTTGATGTCGCCTTTGATACGGCCGATGATGTCCGGCACCGGCACGTTGAACCATTGCCGCTTGCCGATGATCTCCGCCATCTCTTGCTTGTTCTCGAACTTGTCGCACCACTGCTGCGCTTCCATCACGGCCATCATGATGGCTTTTGCAGCCTTCGGATTCTCGTCGACCCAGTCGGCACGCATGCCGAGTACTTTTTCCGGGTGATTGAACCAGAGCTCCCCGGTCGTCAGCGCAGTGAAGCCGATATCCTGGTTGACGAGCTGCTCGTTCCACGGCTCGCCGACACAGAAGCAATCCATGTTGCCGACTTTCATGTTGGCAACCATCTGCGGCGGCGGCACGACGATGGTGGAGACATCCTTGTCGGGGTCGATGCCGCCGGCGGCGAGCCAGTAGCGAATCCAGACGTCATGCGTGCCGCCCGGATAGGTCATCGCGGCTTTAACTTCTTTGCCTTCGGCCCTCTTCTTCGCGAAAGCCGCCTTCAAGCCCGAAGAGTCGGTCCCGACTTTCAGATCCTTGTATTCGTTCGAAACTGAAATTCCCTGACAGTCGTAGTTCAGGTTCAGCAGCGTATACATCGGCACCGGTTGCTTGTTCTGCATCGTGATGCCGGACGAGTAGAGATGAATTTTCGGGCGAAGAATGTGCGCGCCGTCGATTCCGTTCGCCTTGGTGCCGAGCGCCATGTTGTCGCGCGTGGCACCCCACGACGCCTGCTTGAGAATTTGCATCTCGGTCAGGCCGTACTTTGCGTAGATACCCTTCTCCTGCGCGATGATAAGCGGAGCGGCATCCGTCAGCGCGATATAACCGAGCTTGGTGCCTTTCACTTCCGGGCCGCCGGCCTGCGCAAAGGCACCGCCCGGCAGCGCCAGTTTCGCCGAAGCGAGCAGCGCCGCAGCGCCCGCGGTCGATTTCAGAAATTCGCGCCGATCGACGCCGCGCCGTGCGATGATCTTGCCTGTCTTCTTCATCTCATTTCCCTCTGTTCTCGTTGCTCCGGACCCAAAAACAAAAAAAGCCGCGAACTTTCCCGCGCGTGTCGCGCGGTCAGTTCAGCGGCGTCGCTGTTTCTGGTCCGTCTGTGGACCGGTGCCGACTTCATCGGCGGCACGATTCGAATTGGTTTAATTCAAGCGCTGTGCCACCCGTCGCGGCAAGACGATAAGTTCGTCAGAATCAGAGGGTTAATGCCAAACTTCGCGGCGGGTGAAATGGCGGAGTTCTGCCCTTTCCTGCTCTGGGTTGAGTCATCTGCGCTTTTTTTGTGCACCGCACCTAAGTTCAGCGCCTACGAATGCTCCAGCCCGAGAGGTGCTTTTCGAGGTCGAGCGGATCGAACTCCGGCCCGTCGAATGCGCCGATCCCGTCTTTTGGCTCCTGCTCCGGCGGCAAATCCCCCGCGCCAAGAACCTGATCGTAGATGTCCGGCCGGAATGTTTCGCGCGCCGCGAGCAGCAGTTCCTTCGCAAGCGGCGCCTGTCCCCAACGCACCATTTGCGCGTAAAGCCATGACGCCTGCACGCGGTCGGGCCGCGCTGCGCCGCGCCTGCCGACCATGAGGTAACGGTCGCTCTCCCGATAGTCGCCGCCGGGCGACACCTTCAAGCGGCCGTCAAGGGTGCGCCGCGTGATCTCCGGCGCGACATTCAGCCGGTCGGGCGCCGACAGAATCCGGCTGACTTCGTCGCGGTTGACCTCATTCTCGATGAAGTCGGCTGCTTTCTTGTGTGCGCGCACAAGTGCATGCAGCGCATCCCTATTCTCTGCAGCCCAAGTCACGCGCATGGCCAGCACCTTCTCCGCCGCGCGCTGCAGTATTTCGGATACGAAATGCAGGATATGCGCGATGCCGAGTTCGACTGCGACCGAATTCCAGGGTGCCCCCACGCAGAATGCATCGACATGGCCGTTCTTGATGCTCTCCACCATAAAGGGCGGAGGCAGCACGACCATCTGCACGTCCTCGTCGGGATCGACGCCCGCAGACGCCATCCAGAAGCGAAGCTGGTAATTGTGCGTGGAAAACGGGAAGGTCATGCCGAACTTGAGGAGCGGAAGACCCTTCTGCCTTCGCTCCAGCACGATCTTCGCGAGCGCCTTTGCCGTCACCTTCGGATCGGCCATATCGCCTTCCGCATGGCCGCGAAGCGCCTCATAGAGCGCACTGGTCACCGTGATCGCATTGCCGTTCAGCCCGAGATTGAACGGCGCGATGATCGGCACATGGACGTGGCCGATCCCCATGTTTGAGGCGATCGCGACCGGTGCCAGCAGGTGGGCGGCATCGAACATGCCGATATTGAGCTTGTCGCGGACATTCGACCACGACACCTCGCGCACCAGTTCGACATCGAGCCCCTCTTCTCTGGCGAAGCCCCGGTCCACGGCGACGATCAAGGCCGCAGCATCCGCCAGCGGAATGAAGCCGATACGAAGCTTGCGATTTTCGGTCATTTCAATAGCTCCGCGGCGGTAATGATGGACTGGGCGATCTCGGCGATCTTCTTCTTCTCGTTCTGTGCCGCCGCGCGCAGCAATGTGTAGGCTTCCTCTTCCGAGAGGGATTTCCGCTTCATCAGGATGCCCTTGGCGCGGTCGATCACCTTGCGCTCCTCAAGCGCGGACTTCGTCTGCTCCAACTCGGTTGAGATGCGCGAGAAGGCGTTGAAGCGGGAAATCGAAATATCGAGAATGTGCTTGATGCGGTCTTTCTTCAGCCCGTCGACGATATAGCTCGACACACCGGCATCGACGGCGGCCGCGATGGAAGCGCTGTCGCTCTGGTCCACGAACATGGCGATCGGCCGCTTGACGGCGCGGCTCACGCGGAACATCTGCTCCAGCACGTCGCGGCTCGGGTTCGCGAGGTCGATTAGGATGACGTCGGGATCGATCGCGTAAATCCGCTCGAGAAGGTTGTCGGTACCCTCGACCCGGATCACATGGCGGTGCCCGGCCTCGCGCAGACCTTCCTCCAGGATAGCCGAACGAACCGGGCTATCGTCCACAATGACGATCTTGAGATTGCTTTCGCTGAACACTTGTGACGCCAATGAAATCATCGAACTGGCGAAGATTTATGCAATAGGCAGGCCAGTTTGCCTGACAAGGCGTCGCATGTGACGTGCGGAACGCCGAACCGGCATGGCCGGCAGCTGACCTGGTAAGCTTTGTGTTTCGGCTGCGATCGAGATCGTGCAGGAGGCCGGTGCTGATCCGGTAGATTCAGCCGTCCAGGTTCAGTTCCTGTCCGCGCGCACGACCCATCATCTTTTTACTCAGATTACTCAGACGGACGCGGCCGCCTGCTGCAGCGCGCGCTGAAGACAACCCTTCGCCGGATTGCTGGTGCCGATGCAACTCGAGCAGAAGATGCGGAATCCCCAGAACGCCGGTTTGACGCCGCCGGTCATCGCAATCGACATGCCGTAGCTCTTCGGGATGAAGAAGGCGCCGCAGGCTGCGATCGCGGAGGTGAAGCCGATGATCGCAGCCAATTCCATCTCGATCTGCTTGTTGCGCTCGGTAGCATTCGCGCACGGCATCGGACGCAATAGCTCCTTGCGAATGATCGCGGGGATCATCTGGAAGGTGGACGCGGATATGAACGCGAAGGTTATCGACGCGCCTCAAGCACAACAGACGCGGAGTGGAGAAACTTTCTCTTGGGTGCTCAAAAGTCAGGTTTGGGCTATCCTTTGTTGGAGCATAGAATTGACTATTATCAATCACCGGACTGCGTAAAGGCGAACTGAGAAATGCGGGAATCCGACCTGGAAGCGCTGCGTTCGCTGCATCTCTTCGAGAAAATGTCTGCCCGCCACCTCGAACGGCTCACGCGCCCTGCTTCGCTCCAGCGTTATCCTCAGAACACGCTCCTGATTTCCGAGGGCGACAAGCCGGACTTCCTTCATGTCCTTATTGAAGGTTGCGTCGAGCTATTTGCATCACACAATGAGCGGCACACGACGATCGACGTGATCCGACCGACGACGACATTCATTCTGGCCGCCGTCATTCTCGACCAGCCCTATCTGAAATCGGCGAAGACGCTGCTAGAATCGCGCGTGCTCCTGCTCCCCGCCGAAGCAGTGCGCGCGGTATTCCGCGAGGATTCGCATTTCGCCTATGCGGTGGTCGCCGAACTCTCGGAACGCTACCGCAGCGTCGTAAAACTTCTCAAAGATCAGAAGCTTCGCCTGACGCCGGAACGGCTTGCAAACTGGCTTTTGAAAACCTGCTCCCGCCAGGAAAGCAGCGGCGCCATCACCCTTGATTTCGAGAAGAAAACGCTCGCGTCGCTCCTCGGCACGACACCGGAAAATCTTTCGCGTGCGCTTTCACAGCTTGAGACCGTCGGCGTGATGACTGCCGGCCGCAAGATCACAATAACTGATAAAGACATGCTCGTGACCTTTGCAAAACCTTCGCCCTTGATCGACGACCCGGCCTGCTAGACGAACACAGGACTCAATTGCTTGCAATTGCAGATAAATGCCCCGTGCACCGAACGCTCAAGTCCGAAACCGTTATCAATACAAAACTGGCGGAATAGACTTATTAATTGGAAAGTTCGGCAGGAAAGGTCACGGTAAAGCAGGCTCCCTGTCCTGCTGGATTGGCCCCCGCGGCGACCGAACCTTCGAGCTGGGATGCAAGCGTTACTACCAGCTTCATACCCAGACCATTTCCAGCGGATGCGGGATCGAAGTCCGCAGCAAATCCTGCGCCTTGGTCGCATACGGACAGTTCAAATCGGCCATGTCCGGCGGATTCAAATCGAACCAGAATGTCGCCAGCGCCATGTTTTGCGGCATTGGTGATCAGCTCGTTCACAATCAGTCCGATCGGTTGAATCTTTGTCGTCGGAAAAACAGCCTCCACGCCTTCCACGCTGATTGAGACGCCTAAGACGCCTGAAAGGTCCGCACAGATACGTTGGATGAACTTCAGACAGCCGACGCGCTCGCTGGGCTCAGCGGCATAGAAGTGCTTGTGTACGCGCGCGACCACCATGACTCGATCCGCAGCTTGCTTGAGTTGCGCTGAACTGTCAGCGGATGTCGTGCGCGCTTGCATGGAAAGCATGCTACTCACGAACTGCAGGCTATTCATCACGCGGTGGTCGATTTCACGGGCGAGCATGCGGGCCTGGTTGACCGCGCGTATGGAGGACAGCCTCAGTTCTAGCTGATCCATCACTACCGAAGCGAGGTCAGTCAGATCGTCAATCTGGGCTTGATCGATCGTTCGCGGTTCCTTGTCTATCACGCAGAGGGTGCCGAGGTTGTATCCGTCAGATGTCCGCAGCGGGACACCCGCGTAGAACCGCAAGCCAAAATCGCCAGCAACCAATGGATTAGCGAGCGACCGAACATCTTTCGTCGCGTCCGGCAAAATGTGTGGGGCGACGGAGAGAATTGCCGAGGCGCAAAGACCAGGATCGCGGCCAATCTGTTGGGCGTCCAATCCGTGGTGGGACTTGAACCAGATGCGATCCTCATCGACCACGCTGATGATCGCAATCGGCACCCCGAAGCGTCTTGCAGCGATCGCGGTAATGCGGTCGAACGCGCCGTCAGGCGGGGTATCCAGCACATCGTACCGTCGCACCGCTGCCAGGCGTTGTGGTTCGTCTGCAGGAAGTAAATCACTGGAGGCCGCTACGTTCACTATTTCCTCGTATTACGCTGCGTTAAAGCGCCCACCGGACTTCTAGCTTCCCGTGAGATTCGTCGTAAATCAGCCCTCAAGTAGGGCGAACCATACCCCGTTGGCATACGAATTTCTGCCCCAATTAGCCAGCCAATGTCTGGTAATCACAAGCCGCCAGAAAGATAATGACGAACCGCTAGGAAGGTTCCACTCGCGCTGACGCGCGTTTGTCCGCTTGGGGTCATCTGGACTTCTAGGTTCGATGTAAGCGGCTTGGTTCCAACAGCGGCGATCCATTGGCGAAGAGCAACAGCAACAATTCCGGGCCGTTGTCTGAAGTCATGTGCGCAGGAATGCCTCGCGAGACGAACAGTGCGCGGAGCGCCTCGATCACGTCGGCTGTCTTCAACTTTCGTGCAATACGGATGGTCAGGCTTTCGCGAGTGAACGCGTCGATGATGCAAGGCATCCGGAAGAATATCGAGTGAGACCTTCGGCAGTTTTTTGTGCGAAAACTATCGAGTAGCTAGCGCAAGAGTCTTTATTCAGCAGACGCTGCCGATGAACGGAACAGGTGAGCGGTTCTGTAAACCGCTGAGCCAGGGACGAGATACTACGGCCAAGGATTTGAAAAATTTGGTGGGCGCACCAGGGCTCGAACCTGGGACCCGCTGATTAAGAGTCTTGTTGCTCTCAAATGGAATCAAGCACTTAGCTGTAAACTGCGCCCATTCTAGTGCAGGGAGATCAATGCGTTACGCAGAGAATGTAAACTAGCTTCGGCGGGCCATCATGCGAAGGGGGTTGTACTAACGTCTTTGCACCCAGGATGGCGATTATACAACACGCGATCGGCAATCATAATTGTATGTATTACTCTGCCTCTCGATATGTCCTAGGTTGCACTCGAATTCTGATTCTCTTCGGACGCATGTAAGTCGTCATCCCGAAGAGCGCGATAGCCTGCGCCCTCGAGATCGTCGTACTGACCGCTTCTTACCGACCACAGAAATCCGGCAAGGCCGAGAAGGCCAAGACCGAGAGCGAGCGGCACCAGAATCACGAGTATGTTCATTCGAAACGCTGGCCTGACGGATATTTTGTACCAGCGCGATAGAGAGACTATTGCATTTGTATGATCTGATCCAGCGGTGCGGGGTACGGGTTCATCGTTTGTGGCGCCGGTGGCCGATAGCCGAGCGATGAGTGCGGACGGATGGTGTTGTAGTGCTTTCGCCATTGCTCGATGACGATCTGTGCTTCTCTCAGACTGTAGAAGATTTCGCCGTTGAGAAGTTCGTCCCGTAATTTACCGTTGAAGCTTTCGCAGTAGCCGTTCTCCCATCGACTGCCGGGTTCGATGTAGATCGTCTTCGCCCCCAGCCTTGCAAACCAGCTGCGCACGATCTTCGCCGTCATCTCGGCGCCATTGTCAGACCGGATGTGCTCCGGCACGCCGCGCGTCAGCATGACGTCGGCCATCGTCTCAAGCACAGCGAAGCCGTTGATCCGTCGCGCGACCCGGATCGCCAGGCACTCACGGGTAAATTCATCGATCAAGGTCATCAGCCGGAGCTTGCGGCCATCGTGGGTCTGCGCCTCCACAAAGTCGTAACTCCACACATGATTGCGCTGCTGCGGTCTTAACCGAATGCAGGAGCCGTCATTAAGCCAGAGCCGGCCCCGCGGCCTTTGCTTTTGCGGTACTTTCAGCCCCTCACGACGCCAGATCCGTTGCACCCGATCACAGCCGACGTTCCACCCGGAATCGCAAAGCAGCTTCTGGATCCGCCGATAGCCGTACCGCCCATACTGTGATGCCAGTGCGATAATCGCCCGCGTCAGCGCATCTTCATCGGCCCGAACAATCGTGAAGTAACGCTGCGTTCCGCGGGGCTGGCCGACAATCCGGCAGGCATGACGTTCCGAGAGGCCATACTTCTCGCGAATGCGCTCTACTGCCTGACGCCGTCGTGCGGGGCTTACAAGTTTCCCGAGGCAACGTCCTTCAGCACCTGCTTTTCAAGAGATAGATCGGCAACAAGGCGCTTCAGTCGCACATTCTCGCGCTCGAGATCCTTCATCCGCTTGGCCTGATCAAGCTCAAGGCCGCCGTATTCTTTGCGCCACCGGTAATAGCTCTGCTGCGAAATTCCCGCATCCCGGCAGGCCACCGGCGATGATTTGCCCTGCGCCATCGATACTTCAATCTGACGAAGCAGCGTCACGATCTGCTCTGCACTAAACCTCTTCTTCGGCATCTCCAAGGCTCCTTTCCCAAGACATTCTCTCACAACGCTTGGTACAAAAAAGCCAGGTCAGGTCAATTAATGTGGCATCGACCGTCACAGCATGATGCATACTCAGGCTATTACCATCATGCATGCCGGAATCTCTCCATGAATAGTGCTGCGTTGTTCCTCAATATCAATACTCGTAGCTTAACTCTCACGTGAATGTTGTTGATCTGACTCAATACCGACAAGGACAAGGTCTGACGCTTGAATTGCTTGACCTGCATCAAAGTTCGGGCATCTCCCGCAATTAATAAGGGCTCCTAGTCTATTAGGTTGTGCCGAAATCTATGAGCACAGAGCACCATAAGAGCGATCCTGTCGTTCGTCGGATTTCGGTGACCGATGTCGCTGAAGCCCTCAGCGACGGAATGCGTGACTTTCAGGCAGCTCCGCTCTACGGGCTCATCATTGGTATCATGTTCGCTGCCGGTGGTATTCTGATTGTCTTCAGCATCACCGCGCTCGGCATGAGCTATCTTGGGTATCCGCTTGCGGCTGGTTTCGCACTACTGGGTCCCTTCGCGGCTATTGGGCTTTATGATATCAGCCGGCGGCGCGAAACTGGGCAGCCGATCTCGTTTCTACATATTTGGAGTACGATAAAGAGCCGGAGCGAAATCGCGTGGATGGCGTTTGTCACGCTGTTTGTTTTCATTGTCTGGATGTATCAAGTGCGCCTACTCATGGCAATTTTTCTTGGGCTGAGTTCATCAGTACTGAACTTCAATCAAATCATCGTGCAGGTACTTACGACAAATGAAGGTATCTTGTTCTTATTAGTTGGCAATGCCATCGGCGCGGTCCTGTCACTAATTTTGTTTTCTCTAACCGTGATATCATTTCCGCTGCTACTCGAACGCGAAGTGGATTTTGTCACAGCAATGATCACCAGCATACGAGCGGTCATCGCAAGTCCTACGCCGATGATCGGTTGGGCCGCTGTAGTAGTTGTGCTCCTCATTCTCTCGATGCTGCCCCTATTTCTTGGGCTACTGGTTGTACTACCAGTATTGGCCACTCGACTTGGCATTTGTATCGACGTGTTATCGAGCCACTCTCTCAGCGTTCCCAGTAGGTTTTGACGCTAGTCTCGCCAATGCGGCAAAGCCGCGCCTCCCTATCGCAAAGCCCACGCCAATATTTAGTGTACAAGCAACAGCGGCACTCGAGTTGCATTCGAAAGATACTCGGTTACGCCTCCCAGCACAAACTCTCTGAACCGTGACTTTCCATAACCGCCCATAACAATTAGGTCCGCTCGTTGGTTAGTCGCAAAATCCATGATTGCCTGTCCCGGATTTCCGTCAGCAGGCTCGACATCTATAGAAGCAACAGTGACCTGAACTCCAAGCCTTCTAATATGCGCTGCGAGGTCCGCTCCCGGTACCGTTCCACTTAACTCCTTCTCATTTACAACTGTGAGAACGAATATCTCTTCAAGATCAGGGAAAAGCGAGAGCATAGAGGCAGTAGCGCGAGTTGCCGGGACCGAGCCGTCCCATCCAAGTACCGCCCGCTTGAAACGCTCGACCGACTTGGTTGCCGGGCTCGCAAGCAAAACTGGACGTCCCGATTCGAAGAGAACGGTTTCAAAGATCGCGGCAGAAGAATCGAGAAAGGAGTCCGGCCGTTCGATCAATGTCAAATCATAGGTCTTGGCAGCTTCTCGGACATGAACTGCAATTTCCGCTAGCGACCGAGACTCTTGCGTCACATCTGCATTGATACCGTAGCGGCTAGCACACTCGACAATCCGGTCGCGGACCTTCTGCGCTGTGTCAGCCGCTTCGATTTTTGCGCTTTTGATAAGGCTCGCGACAAGATCGCTGCCGAAGAAGTTCGTCACCGGTGGAGGTGCGGGGGCAGCCGCAACAAACTGGATAGTAACGCCATACCCTTGCGAAAGTGCAAGCGCCTGCAGCAATGAGGCCGAAGCATCATCGCCTGGCTCTACAACTCAGAGAACATCTATTAACATTCTCTTCATCTCCTGCTAGAATTGTTCAGTTCTGGAATACCTGCAAGCAAAGCCCTAAACGCTTTGCAATCATGGATTACGAAGACGACAATAGGCTTGGCTCAACAAACAGATTGTCGTCGACAGCCTTCACTCCATGTACTTTTTCCACGAGCACGCGAATTGCGTTACGCTCCGCATCCGACCGCGTGATACCCCATAGGTCCACGTGTCCTTCATTCACCGTTACATTCAGCCCAACAGGCTTGGCCCAGGATTTCGTCGCCAGAATGCTCTGGATCTTCTCGCGAATTTCATCATCATCCAGCGGCAGATGCTTCTTCTGAGGAGCTGTCGCGACTGCCTGCACTAGATTGGATCGGGTTACGATCCCCACAAGCTTTCCGGATTCCATCACTGGAACACGCTTGATCTGGTTTCGCTCAAATATTCTGGCAATGTCCGATAATGGGGTGTTCGGATCCACGCTTATCACTTTTCGAGTCATGATATCGGCGATTTTCGCCGCATGACTGCGCGCATACTCATCCGCTAAACGCTCGTCGGTAGTGAGAAGGGAAAGCCACCAAGAACGTTGCCGTTGCGTGCCAATTTCAGCACGACGAACCAGATCGCCTTCACTAACGATTCCGACAAGGCTACCGGACTGGTCGACAATCGGAAGTGCGCTAATGCGGCACTCGCTCATGATTTGCGCTGCCTCTCGCACCGTCATTTCAGCTTTTCCGGTTTTTACCGGCGCAGTCATTACGTGTTTGGCTTTCATGAAGTTTTTCTCCGATAACTTTGAGAATCAAACTGCGCTACGTTTCAGTGATCGCTAATTTCCTAATGATGTAGAAACAGCACTGCAGAACTTTCTTTCAGAACTTCTCGCGTAGTTGATCCAAAAATCTCTCGAATTCCGCGATTGCCATACGCGCCCATAACAACCATTCCTGCGCCGAGACTCTTCGTAAGGCCCAGAATGGTTTCCGCAGGAGTGCCTGCTTCTCTATCGCCAAGTCCTATCGGTTTAACGTCAGTCGCTCCGTGGCGTTCAAGAAGTTGGCTGGCCTGTAATGCGATCCGGTCTGCCCTTTCGGATGTTCCTGCAACGGTAATGACATGAATCTCCTTCCCAGCTGCCATTCCCAATAAGGCGAACATGTGCAGAGCACGCGATGAAGCTGGGCTTCCGTCGAATGCCACAATTACCGGATGCTGAGAAATGACGGGTGCGTCGTCATCCGATTCCGGAATAATCAAGACTGGCCGGGGCTCTTCTCGGATTATCTTATCAACACACAGTGGAACTCTTTCGAGTTCGCCATCGACATCAAAAACGCTGTCGCGGCCAAGCGCGACGAGATCGTGTGCCGTCGCCTCTTCCGCGATTATCTGCGCGGGGTCTCCCTCGACTGCGCGGGTCAAGAAGAAAGAGACCCCTTCCTTCACAGCCGTGTCTCTGAAATGCGCTACAACTTCGTCAATCCTGATCTTTGCATAGTTCAATCGGGACTGGGCAAGCGCTGACTTTATCGCTAGACCTCCAATCGGAACGGGTTCAGCTCGTTGAATCCAACCCGAATTTACGATCCCGATACCTTCAACATAGGCGCTGTATTCACGCCCGAGGTGTAGAGCCAACTGCGAGGCCCGCACGCTCGAACTCGAGCCATCGAGAGCGACCAGAATACTTCGAAGCATCAGAAATTTCCTCTTTACCTGTTCTTGATGTCGACAGCTTTCCTTGCATTTCCTGCGACGCATATAGCTATCGCTATGTACAGACCCTTCAGGCGCAATAGCGGTGCTCGCTGATAACGTATCGCGCATAAAGACCGATGCTTCCTTGATCCGCGTCAAAGTAGTTGTTGGGATAGTAGATATTCGGTTGAATGCACCAGAATGCCTCCGCCCACCACGCTAATGCGACGTATCCACCACATTGATCTTGATCAAAGAATACTTTTCTAATTCTGAGATCTTGAAACTATTCGATCGCGCCAGCATTAGAGCCGCTACTTGGCAATATCATTCTGAACGCAGTTTTATCTGCATCGCCATGACTTCGCCGAGCAAGATTTCTTGAAGCGAGTTACGCGAATCTCGATCGGTGTATTGACGATATTTATGGATTAGAACCACATCGTCGCTGAAATTTAAGATGTCTCTTCGCTGGCGTGCTGTTTGTAACCTAAAGGAAGAAGCGCAAATGAAAGATTCTAATGCACCCGGGCAATTTGGCGTCACGCAATACGGGTTTCGACCGCCCCCGGAATTGTTGGAAACAATGCAGAACAATTTTTACTCATTCTGGGAAGGCCAGGACAAGCTTCTTAATGCGATGCAGACGTTTGCGAACAGTTGGTTCGAGCGCCGCCATGCCGGCACACATGCCGCGCTCGAGGCAGCGCAAAGAATGTGCAAAGCCGAAACGCTAGTCGATCTCGTTCGTGAATATCAGGAATGGCTGAACGGCGTTATGCAACGCTTAGCAGCCGACGGACTGGCCGGCCAGCAAGAAGGCGTGGCATTCATCGGTATTGTTGCTGCCGAAATGAGGTCGAGGGGCAGCGAGATGCCAGCCGAAACTTCGCCAGATGAATCGTCCACGAGTGTCCACGCGCACGCTGCTTGAGCGGGCTGTTGAATAGGCTAGACACCCGTAAGCCTATTCTCCGGCTCCCACGCCGAAGGGTAGTGACTTCATTCAGATTACGGACAGTGACCTTAGAAATATAATTATAACAACTGCCGGCGCGACGTAACAGATTGAAATCCGCCATAGTTGTGCCAGCCATGACCGCTGAAAACCTACCGCTTCGAACGCATCAGCCTCGCGCCAGTGCCAACCGGCAAACAACACGATCGCCAAACCGCTCAAGGGTGCGAGAATACTTGATGCGATAAAATCCACTGCGTCTAGGATCGGCATACCCGCGATTCTTACAGCCGATAGCGGACCGAAACCGAGCGAACTTGGTACACCTAGTAAGAACGCGGTTCCTCCAATCAAGAACGTCGCCCGTCCTCTAGGCATCGCCCATCGCTCAATAGCATATGCCACCGGTATTTCGAGCAAAGCAACGGACGAAGTAATTGCTGCAACTACCAAAAGCCCGAAGAATGCAGCCCCCACAATTGAGCCTGCTGTCATCCTTGTGAATATTTCAGGAAGAGTGACGAAGGCCAGACTTGGCCCCTGATCTGGGCTCATTCCAAAACTAAACACGGCGGGAAAGATGATCACCGCCGCGACTATGGCGAATAACGTGTCTCCGACCACAATGATCGATCCAGCTACTGGGAGGCGAAAATTGTTTGGTAAATAGCTTCCGTATGTGACAAGAACCCCCATCGCGAGCCCCAAAGAGAAAAATGCTTGGCCAAGAGCCGCGAGATAAACGCGCGGCTGGGCTAGGATCTCCCAGTTTGGCGCAAACAGGAAAAGCAGCCCACGGTAAGCGTTAGGAAGCGTCAAGCTGTGGACTGCCAGCGCCACGACAATGACCGCAAGGATTGGCATTAAACTCTTATTGGCACGCTCGATACCTTTTTCGATTCCTCTGATAACAACAACTGCCGTTGCCGCCATCACGCAAGCTTGCCACAAGACCGGCTCAACTGGCCCGGAGAGAAACTCGAAAAAGTAGATGGATGCTCCACCCGCTTTGAGCGGATAGATACCAGTCGCGAAAGCAACAAAGAATTTTAACGCCCAACCGGCGATGACAGAATAGTAGGTGAGAATTACGAACGAGACTATGACGCCCAGAATGCCTGCTTGCTGCCAGACAACGCTTCTACCAGTGTAATGAAATGCAGAAGCCGCTTCGCGCTGCGTTGTCCGTCCGATGGAAAGCTCCACGAGCAGTAATGGCAGACCGACCAAAATGATCGCCAGGAAGTATACTAGAAGAAAAGCTGCGCCACCGCTGTCCCCTATCACGTAAGAAAAACGCCAGATATTTCCAAGGCCGATGGCTGCGCCAAGTGCGGCCAGAATAAAGCCGCTTTGCGTTCGCCATTGTCCGCGACTATTCATGATGTCTAACGCGGCCTTCGTCCACGCTACTCGTCTTTGATGAGCACAGAACCTCGATGCTATCCATAGTCCTGCCGTTTCAATGAGAAAGAAGAATGGGCACTGGCGGTTGTGCGATCATGCTTTTTGTTGCACCGCCCAAAACAAAGTCCCGGATGCGAGAGTGGCCAAAAGCTCCCATAACAAGCAGATCAGCGTTTTTTGATTCGACTGAATTTCTCAGGACCTCGCCAATGCTGCGATTGTCCGCGTCAATGGCTTCCAGCACCGTGTTCACACCATGGCACTGCAGATGCTTCACCAGTTCGGCGCCGGAAACGCCGGAATTGAGATCCTTCTCATTGGTCACTATCAGCGCAATAATCCTCTTCGCTTTTATCAATATTGGAAGCGCGTCAGCGACAGCCCTCGCCGCCGGCCGGCTGAAATCCCATGCGATAAGCACGGTATCCAGTGAAAATTGACGCTCTTGGGTTTGTGGTATCACCAACGTGGGGCGACCGGAGCCAAAAATTATGGATTCCGCGTACCATTGATCGAATAGTTCTCCTTCGGGCACCGGCACAATGGTGAGATCTCTTAGTCTGGCATACTCGGTGAGTAGGCCGGGTACTTCATCAATTAGACAGTGCTCAAGTATTCGCTCTTGAAAAATGCCGCGCTTCTTTGCCTTCTCTTCAAATGCCTTCAGAATTGCTTCAGCGTTTTTCGCACTTCTTTGTGCTTCTGCCACCGCCATCGCCGAAAGTCCCAGTAATGAATTGGCTAAGACATTGCCTAGAGGACGCACCTCGACGGCACATGTGATCGCAGAGAGCCGAGCTTCAACTGCAGACGTAAAATTGATCGCTTGATCGATCGCGCCAACAGGCGTGGGATCGGGATATGTTATCAATGTTAGAAGAACATCCTTAAAGGTCATAGGCATTCTCCAAGAAGACGTGTCCAGTAAAGTCACTAGGCGAGCAAACACGCGTTGATTCAAAGCAAGTCATAATGCTTGCTTCAATTAAAATGTTGGATGTTAGTCTTGGAGTCTCTGAAGCCTCAGCTACATATATTGATGTAACCTGCCACTCATTGGAGTCACCCAAATATTACATCCGTACTACTAGTCAGGTGCATCTCTCCGATTTCTCGACTCCTGCCAGAATGATCATCCTTTGTGGTGCTTAGTTTTGGGATAACTGGCGAGGCGTGGATCGAGGGGGAGGTATGATTACCTATGCCGCTGCGCTCCGCTTGGATCGGAGGACATGGCACTGAGCCATAAGAGCAGAAGACACAGCAATCTCGAGGCTTCGGCCGTATCATCATGCCGCACCATGCGCATTCATGGACAATCCGGCACGCGTCAGTGGGCATGCGCTCAGTCTTTGGAGTGCCGCATCCAGGGCATGAGATGACCGATTGATCCATCATGTCACTTCCCTGCTCGCCACCATCAGTTCTGGCTCATGAGCCCGCAGCATCGTGATTGATCCACATCAAAGCAGATTGACAGATCAAGGCTAGTTTGCAGCCGTGTCAATGTCGGCGCAAAAAAGGAGCGATACCATGATGTACGGCTGGTGGGACGGTGCTTCAGCACCTTGGTACGGCATGATTTTTGGTCCGATCATGATGATCGCGTTCATTGTCCTGACCGTACTCATTATCGCCTGGGCGTTCCGCGCTTTTGGTCTTGGCTGGCAATCGAACTCACCGGACAATACCCCGCTTGACACGCTCAAGCGCCGCTTCGCGCGTGGGGAAATTGATCGCACAGAATATGAGGAACGCAAGAAGCTCCTGACTGGTGCTTGAGGCGCGGCGTCTCGCGCGAGCCTGCATCTCAATGCAGCGGGTCGGAATGCTTAAGTCACATCTTCCTTGGATCTTCTGAAGATAATGAACGATCTCGCGACGAATGGCGGGCCTCACCATTTTTTCGCAGGACATCCTGCAGCATCGCTTTGTCCAGCGTCAGATCCGCCAACACTCGCTTCAGCTTTGCGTTCTCATCCTCTAGCTGCCTCAGACGCCGGATCTCGGCGACACCCATGCCGGCATAAACTTTACTCCAGCGATAAAATGTCGGCTCCGACACGCCTAGCTTGCGGCAGATCTCCTCGATCGTCGTGCCGCTCTCAGCCTGACGCAACGCAAAGGCAATCTGCTCCTCGGAAAACCGCTTCCGCTTCATGGCATCCTCCCTCCACGGGGTTCAGAATGCCCAAAATAATTGCCCTCAACATGGACCAGTTTTTAGGGTCAGGATCATCGCTTCCGGCTAGCCGAGCCGCTCGAGAAATTGCAACGACTTATCGCGAATGGTTGCGAGCAAAGGTTCTTACTGGTCGCAAAACCGAATTATTGAATCAGTGCCCTGATACTGACGCAAACGCATGTGGATAAAGTATCTCGTTGTGCAGATTGTGCAGGACGCATTAGCATGGAATAGAAGTTGCTGATGCTCTGTTTTAAAGTGCCCATGTCTGAAAAAGATCCAGGCTGCCGTCATAGGGCGCAACACAACAGGACCAGCAGATTTGAAGCCGTTCTCTTGAATTGTTAGAGCACATGGATAAGCGCATCGCCGGCGATACGATAGCAGCCGCTATTGCCTATTTCATTCTTGTGTTTGCAGTTGGATTTTTGCTAGGCGCTCTACGAACTTTAGTAGTGGTGCCTCGACTGGATAATCCACATGGTAAGACAGTTGGTGTTTTGATCGAATTGCCGCTTATTCTAGCTGTTTCATGGTTCATTTGTCGTTGGCTTACCAGTAGGTTTGAAGTTTCTCCTGACGTAGCGCCAAGACTCCTGATGGGCGCTTTCGCTCTTGCGCTACTTCTGTTAGCCGAGTTCCTACTGGCAACCGCGGTCTTCGGGCGAACCGTTGCAGCGCAAATCCACCAGTATCAGTACGCGCCAGAAATGCTCGGCTTAGCTGGCCAAATCCTATTTTCACTTTTTCCCCTCTTGCAGTCGCGCCGCTGACACTGCTTACCGAGTGAAAACACGCGCGGCTTCCAAAATTTTTTCTCAGTTCGCTCGAAGGAATCGTTAAGTGGCTCTTTAGACGCATCACCCGTGCCAGTGAACCCAGGCTCGCCGAGTGTTCGCCTGCAGCCAAATCGAAAGTGCGGTGCTAAGGCCAACCAATACGAATAGTGTCACCCTCAGAGCCCCGCCCTGATCTGGATTGGTGACTCCGTGCAAAGCAACAAAGATGAAGTTCAGGACTAGATATGAAGCTATCGCAACGATTCCTGTCTTGCTGTCTGCGGTTCCAAATACACTCCAAAGCGCCCACAGCCCAAGAATGATGTTCGATACAATACGAATAGGCTCTGCCTGGCCAATGCTCACGTGTACAGCTACATCAAATAACTGCACTGCAATCAATGCAGCGAGGATACCGAATTTGAGATTCCGCTTTTTCATTCTTCTACGCCTTGCCCGACAACCACCTAAGTGACCACATACAAAGTCTAGGTTAGATTTTGCATGAGCAATACTGGTTTGGTTGCAGCCCATGCCAGTTTGAGATTGCCTTTTCGAATAGGCGATCAGTTGCACTGTCAGCCATATCAAGTTTCCTAGCGCAACGCCAAGATGTCATTTGGGTTCGCGTCGCCATCGCTATTCCAGGGCTTCTCCACCCCTTAGTCCCAGGTCTTGCATCGCGGCAGCAGCTTGCGAAAGAGCTCGGTTATACCGGCGCGCTCGATGGCTCCGCCGAAATGAACATTTGGCTTCACAAACAGGTAATGGCCAAATTTATGGAAGGCGGCGGTAAGGTGCCGGACAGCCTGAAAGACGGAGTATAATAGCGCCTCTAAATCCAGGCGATAGCGATTTCAAAGACTGACACTATTGGTCGTAGGCCAGGTTTCGCTTGATCGAGCGAAACCTGTCCGACCAAGAGTTTTCAACAATTTGTGCGAGATCGTGACTGGAGCACTTACTCGCTAGCTATTGCGCGAAGGCTATAGAGTTGCCGACTTGCTACTACTTCCGCGCCTAAATCAAACGTAGCGAACTCGAAGATTGTTGTGTGAAGATCGAGGTCGCTGGAACAGCTGAGCGGTTCTGTAAACCGCAGCAACACGCCGAAATACTACTGCTAAGTCATTGAAATCTTGATGGGCGCACCAGGGCTCGAACCTGGGACCCGCTGATTAAGAGTCTCATCGCTCACGAAGGATATCAAATACTTAGCTGTAAACTGCGCTCATTCGCTCTCAAGCAGATCAATGCGTTACGCACGAAATGTAAACTGACCCGACTGAACCTCTTCTTCGGGATCTCACAAGCTCCTGCCCCAAAAAATTCTCTCGTAACGTTGGTTCAAAAAAGCCAGGTCAGGTCAACGGCCGCCCGGAAGCGATGGCTGGATTGGCCTCCGTGTCGTTTGGCGAGACCTCTTCGACCAAAAATGAGCGACCAGCAGCCTCGCAGCGCCTCAAAAATTGCCAATTTAGAGCGAGACAATTGCCAAAATAATTGCCAATTTGGGCCGTGCACCGGGTGGTGGGGTCAGCGTAGCGTGGCGTTCAGTCAAAGGGGAGTGCCGACTATGCAGAAGCCGCGAATAACACATCATGCCCGGCAACGGCTCCAGCAGCGAGGTAGCCGGCCAATAGATGTCGCGATCATAATGAGTTACGGGGACATCGAGGTTCCCGCTCGGGACGGCTGCCGCTGGGTGCAGCTATCGCAAAGGGAGGCTGCGCGGCTTCAGAATGAGGGCAGCATCAATGTCTCCGACATTGATCGGGCGCGACGGCTTGTTTTGCTGGTCGGTCCAGATGGGAGTGTTGTCACCATCCTCAAGCGCAGCCCTGACAGGCGCATTTCATCTCGCCGTGGGGGAACCCTCCAATGAGCGGCGACAACGTCGTCCCATTCACCCGCAATCGAAACACCACGCATGCATCATCCCGAGGCACACGGCACGCGCGTGACGCGGACGAGCTGCTCCGCAATCTGCGCGCCACTAAGCGTCTAGAAAAGCCCGACCAGGCGATATTGGTCGACAATCTCGGCCGGCTACTCGTGCAATTCTACCCTGATGGCCCGAAGGCTATAGCCCGAGACCTTCTTGAAGATAATGAACGCGAAAAGCGTAAGCGATACATTCGGATTCCGGGCGAGCGCGTGGGTCCGGCAACACGGCATGCGGCTTCTGGGGGAAGCTTCGCCCGGATCATCGAACGGCTCATCGACTTGCGAGTAAGTGAAAATGTTAGCCGCGATCAGGCAAAAGGCGAGATTGTTCGCAAGACACTTTGGAGAACTTCGTTCAGTCCACCGCCACCCTTTCGCATGCCTGCAAATCCGAATGAGGCAGACGTTGCTCAATTCGCCGCAGACATGCGAGTGATGTGTGACCGACTCGCGGACGAAACCGAGTTGGCTGAGTTCTTTGCGTTGATCGCCAAGCATCCCATATTTCCAAGTGGTCCTTGGTTAAATTGCAACGACAAGCTTGAACTGTATCCTGAGCACGAACCCAATATTCTTTACGACTGGGACGATGATAACGAAGGGGATCTCTTACCGTTATCGATACCGTGGTGGGCTCCGCGGTGCATCGTCGGGCATTTGTATATTCCTTTTACATGCTTTTGCGTGCAGATTCCCGAACGCAGTGCGTCCAAAATCTTCGCACAAGAGGGGAAGCCAAGCCGGTGGGATGAGAGCTACTATCACCGCATCGAGAGTTTCATTCGTGAGGAACATCTGGTCGAGAAGCGACTATTTCACCGCCTACCGCTTTGGCTCGCTGTTCTTCCACTACGCAACAGACTGATTCCCTGTCTCTATGCGGCGATTGATCTCCCGGGTGGCTTCTACCCAAATCAGCAGTACGCCGCACTTAACGACATACTGAATCCGCAGTTTGTCGCAAACTTCGGCACGGATGTCAGCAACGATGCCATACTGATTCCTGAGAGCGACGATGATCCGCAAGATACCTTCTACGTACTTGCGTCGCAGACAGAGATCATTGCAACCGGTACGCGTGTTGACGGCAATATCGTTAATTTCAAATGCGAACGAGGATGCGCAGCGTGGACCGACGACCTACCAGAATGGCTTGCCGAGCAGCCGGTCGCGCGCTTGCTTAGACTTGCAGCCGATTCCGACTTAGCAATGTCTTTCGCGCTCGCTCCCCGAATGTTCTACGGGCGCGAAGGGGAAAGTGGCGATAAAGCGATCTTTCGACCGGCTTTTTCGGACTCCGATACCGCATACACCGGCCTCCGCGACAACACGATTGCTGCATACCTGCTTCGTGATTTCGTAAAGGCTGGCGAATCTTCCATTTTTGAAGCCTTGAAACGGGACGCGCTTATCAAGCGAGATGCAGCGAATTCCATTCTACGCGAGAGAATTTCTAGCTTCCGGAAGACTTTTGAACAGCGCTTTGAAAGCTAGGAGAAACTAAGTTTGGGTTGCCGATTGACTGCCGTTTGCTGATCCCAAGGAGCCAACATGGCTTCAAACGGACCGAGATCGGTCAGCGTCCCGCTTTCCATTGGCCGAAACTCCGGCGCCAGCAATTCGGAATCGCGGCTGCCGACGCGAAACACCCTCAACGTACCTGCCTTGCCGAGCACGGCTGCGATGTCGTGGATCGTGATTGCCATTTTCGCTTCATAGTCTGACAATGTGCTACGAAAAGCAGCGCAACGACATGTGGTCCGGCCTTCATTTCACTCAGGACAATATGAAGATCTGAATGAAACACTTGTCTCTGTTTCTTATACTCGGCGTCGCTGTAGGGTGCTCTGAGCAAAAGCCGGTACAGCTGTCCTGCCAAGGGTACTCAATGTCCGAACCCGAACCCGGTGCAAGAACAGACCTCTTCCACAATCTCTGGGTAGATTATCGAAACAATCAGATATCTGGTTTTCCGTTTACACCCAACAAGCTGCAGATCGTTCTAGTCAAAGATCATGAAATTGTACTGTACGGCATGCACAATGCGGAAGAGCGCAAGGTCGAGTACAAGGGAACGATAAATCGCCAAACAGGATATGTATATATCCGTGCGATGTATTCACCGTCACCTGTGCCTTCTTCTGTGCGCATCGAACTTGTCTGCAAACCGACGGTGGTTCTATTTTGATTGCGGTCTCTGGAATGTTAAGTGGCTGGCGCCGGTGGTATCTGCGCTATTTCACCCGCCAACATGCCATTTAGGCTCGGGTCAATTCGGTCGGCCTGCTGCCGTGCCCATGTGGCCCATTGCGCAACTTGATCGCCGGACATCCCCACCCGATCATCACGCAAAACGATTGAATCGGCGTAGGCGCGGATCCGATCCGCCCGCTCAAGCATTTTCGCCTGACTGAGCAAGCGCCCGACACGCTCACTCGCCAGCCGCTCTTCACGCTCCCTCTCCTCCTGCTCGGCCTGGATCTGCCGCCGAACGAGTTCGGCTTGCGCTTCGGCCTTGCGGTCGATCAGCCATTGCCGCCTTGCAATGAGGCTTCGACGGTACGTCATTTCGGCGGTAACGAGCATTTCGACCGGAATTTCAGTAAGCTGGATCTCGAGCCGACCGTCCTCGTCTGACCACTGCGATTTCACATCAGCGATATCAGGCCGGCTAACCGCCAGCACCGACCGCTGCCGACGATCACCGGGTTTCGGTTTATGAGCTCGATGGTGAAGCAGACATACGACTCACCGATCTGCAGACCGAGCTGCCTGTCGCTGCCGTAGCTTTGTATGTACCTCGACGTGCTCATCGACGCCCGACACCCGAGCCGCCGTGCCGCCAGAAACAGCGTATTGATGATCAACAACCGCCGCCGCTCAATGCCGTCGTCGTATTTTGGTGCGTACAGGCTGATTGGAGACCGCCTGTAATCTGCACGGCGCTCCTCGTCGTGCTCCAAGAGCTTTGCAACGAGTTGATGGCTCGATTGAAAGTCTCGGACGTGCGGCACCTTGCCGACCAGTTTCGCTACGAGTTGCCGCAATGCGGGTAGTTCTTCATCGAAGGTCGGCTCGGGCGGGATCGCCATCCCTGCATATTCTTCGACCCTGTTGAACGAGTAGGTGTGATTAGCATCTCTGCTAGTACGATCCGACGCACCCGGAAACCTGGCAGGCAGCGCCGCCCTATTGGTTGGTCGCCCTGCAGCCTTGCGCGCCCAATACCCGCGGCCAGGCACAGGAATACTGAGTTTCTTGCAATGCTTCGCTAGCGCGACATTCGAAATGCCGAGGTCTACCGCGATTGAGCGGATCGGCTGCGACCATACCAGGTCATAGAGTTGGGATCGGGTGAACACGCGCTCCATAGACTCTCCCCCAGTACCCTAGAGCTATGCTAGGTACGTCCAAATCAGTAGAAGTAGATTGTGAACACCTATACGCGCGCCATCAAAGCCCTAGCCCGTCAGCTGCTGATTGCAAAACCTGACCTCCAATTAAGCGCATCCGGCGCTGTAAGCCATTGGCCTGAGAATCTCTTAGCCGGCATAAATCGGGAGTGGTTTGAGGCCGATCTAAATAGTGGCGACGGAAACGAACTGGCCGGAAAATTCCGAGCAGCACATTCTTCGTCAGCCCTTGCTGTCAACCCATTTGCCCGCTTTCGCCCTGACTGTTCTGCGCTTTCGGTGTTCGGCTCATCCGAGTTTCAAACACTTCAATTAGAGGCAAAGTGTCCGGTAGGCATTGGTCGAGGGACGTCGCCGAATCTTGACCTTTTACTCCGCAGGAAAGGCGTGGTTATCGGAATAGAGTCTAAGTGCACCGAACACATTCGCACTCATGAGCCAAAGTTTGCCGAGGCATACTCGAAAAGAATTGTCGACGAGCGACGCAAATCAGCTTGGTTTTCCTGCATGGAGCAAGCGATTCAGGAACCACTTCGCTATAGATATCTTGACGTGGCGCAGTTGACTAAACATGCCTTTGGGCTGGCATATAATTTCCCGAATGATGAAGTGTGTCTTCTCTACTTATTCTGGGAGCCTAGCAACGCCAGCGATTTCGAAGAGTTTAGGGTACATCGCAACGAAGTCGCACTATTCTCCAGCGAAGTCGCCAATTCTTTCCCTTCTTTCAAAGCGTTCAGCTATCGTGACCTTTGGGCCACCTGGGATTCCTTGACTTCACCCAGTTGGATCAAAGAACATCTGACCAACATTAGAGAAAGATACAATACTGAAATCTAGACCTTTCGAGAGGTAGATTTTGGGCTCGTCAATTCGTTATGAATCAGACGGCATTGATTGGAAAGGATGAGCGCACATTCCTTCCAAATATCATCTTCGCTCGTAAGCACATCGGACAGCAAATTATTGGAGCAATAGCTACTTGCAGAGAAATTTCGACATTGTTGGTGACATACACGGTCACGCCGATGCGCTAGAGCGACTTCTTGGGCGCCTCGGATACGCCGATAGTGGTGACGGTTATGCGCACCCTTCCCGCCAGATGATCTTTGTAGGTGATTTTATTGATCGTGGGCCGGACCAGTCCCGAGTTCTCGCAATCGCCAGAGATATGTGCACGAAGGGCTCAGCACTGGCCGTTCTCGGAAACCACGAATTCAATGCGATAGGCTGGGCGACAGGTGACGGCAACGGAGGTCATCTTCGACCCCATACGCTTAAGAACCACACGCAACATCGCGCGTTTCTTGATCAGCTAAAAGAAGGTTCAGCCGCCTACCTTTCGGCAATAGACTGGTTTCGAACGCTGCCGGTTTATCTGGACCTAGATGGACTTCGGGTAGTCCACGCCTGCTGGCACCAACCCTCATTAGACCTGCTTCGCCCTTACCTCGACAGTCAGAACCGCTTCACGCGCGACGGTTTCTTATTAGCGAATAGGAAGGGATCAGATGTCGCAACGGCTACAGATATTGTCCTCAAGGGACCGGAGATAGCCCTGCCGCCGCCAAACTCCTTCTTTGACAAAGATGGTCACGAACGAAAAGAAGCGCGTATTAGGTGGTGGGATCGTAAAGCAACGACGTTTCGGCTCGCAGCCATCGGAGCCGATCCAGATAATTTGCCTGATACACCAATTGGCTCGGACTACTTTTATAGTGCATCAAAACCAGTCTTATTCGGACATTACTGGCTGCGCGGCACTCCAGAACTGACGTCACCTGGCGCTGCATGTCTTGATTTTAGCGTGGCGCGTGCCGGATATTTGACTGCTTACCGCTGGTCCGGAGAAATGCAGCTGAGCGCCACAAACCTAGTATCGGTGCCGGCGACCCCAGATTAGTTCTCCAAGCACAAACAAGTCCCGTCGAAACTGCGCTTACCGAGCACGAACCCACCCAATTGGGCTAAGAAACGACCAAGATGAAACCTATCTCCAGCTATACAGACCCGAAGCAGCTTCTGACGATCATGGAGAATGCAAAGCGACTTGGGCGCATGGATGTCTACTGGGAAGCATTTCGTCGGCGCTGCGAACTGCTGGGTAAGGAAGCGAAAGACCTTGACCCCTCCGATCCGCTTCACCTCGACTTCGGAGCAACGCTCGCGGCCTACGAGCAGCTTCTTTCGGAGAAGAATAATCGAACAACAATTGCAATGCGAACTCGCAGTAAAATTCAGAACAAAGGCGTCGTACAGTCTCTGATTGACTGGGCGTTGGCCAAGACCCCAACCACGGGGTTCGATCTACTTATGAAAAACGGCATGGAGAGCCTAACCGGCGAAGCGTTGATCGTTAAGTACGCGGACCGCTTCCCTCTGCACGTCGTCGACGCGGCACAGGCGCGAATAGAGAACTACAGACGCACCGCTCAATAGAGGGGCGACGCACACTATCGCCGGACATAGATATTTCGAATTCGGGAGACTTGTTAGCTTATGTATAAAACCTAATAAGTTTGAGAGCGTGAGTTTCGAAGATTTACTGGCTATTTGCGGTCTTGAATTCGTATCTGCGCTGCTTCGATAGCGCGCCGCAGGTGCAGAAAGTCGCTCGGAACCGAACCAGTCCTCACAATTATTCCAATGTCGGAAGTTCGAGAATTGCTAGGAACGCGCGTCCTGGGTCTATTTCGATTTTGCTCTATCCACCCAAGGTTCTCAATTTCTTTGTACAAGTCCATTGATGAAGATAGCAGGTCGGCCTCTACGTCAGGAGAGACTTGAAAGCTCTTTATCCAGGCGCGCAGGCGATTTTCGATCTTTGAAATCTCCGGATAATCCCAACGGAGCCCATCGCTCTTAAAGAGGCTCTTAAATATTATCACAGTAGCTAGCTCTGCCATATTAGTTGGCGGTTTGATTGGTTTGTTCTTCTTCTCGCCCCCGCCAACATCGATGAGACCCAACTTGATCTCGTCTCCAACATAGGACTCTTCTTCGCCATCGCGAATCAAAGAAAGCTCTGCGTCTTCGCTCATAATCGCCGGGTTCTCGTCGAATTTCGCCCCCAGCTGACAGTTGTCTATCTTGATCTTTCCAATTCTAGCTGACTTAAACGAGGTGCCGGTGAGGTTGCATCGCGCAAACGTAACATCATGGAGTTCAGACCTGTCAAAGCTCACCTCCGACAAATCTAGCAGACGCTGCCCTTCCTCTGCGTCAAAAATTACGTTGCTCAATACCCGACCTTCAAAAAGTTTAACCGGAATCTTCATTCCGAAGGCTTTGATGACATTTAACAGGAGCAGACCATCGCTATACTCGCGGGCAAGCGACTCCAGAATTTCTTCGCGGCGCCTATCGTCCTGAGGAATAAGTGCCGCTATCGCTTCGGGCAGAAACTGCCATGCCGGTTCATATATGTGTTGATTCCATAGCTCTCTGAACCTGGGTCCACGATCGCGAAGATTTCTTGCGAGCAATCGGGCGAAAAAGAATCCTGAAAGAATTTCATGCTCAAAGACGAATTGCCCTCCCCTTCCAGTCAAAGGGCCTATTGCCAAGTCCTTGAATAGCGAGTCCGATTGCTGCGAAAAGGCCGCGATAAGCTGATGGGCATCCTCGCCCAGATATAACTCTAGATAGCTTGATACCTCATTCGGATCGATCCGCTGCGAGTCGACGACCGCCGCAGAAATTGCCTCGTACGCGAGCATATATTGTGAGTCGGAAAGCGTCAGCTTGCGGCGCCCGCGCTCGCGCTCCCACATACCCTCGCAAAACTTGGTAATCAGATCGGTGCGGGATTTTACTGAACTATCTTTGATTAAAACCTCAGATAGCATTCGAAGATATACTGGTGTTCTACAAAGATCTCGAAGCCAAGGATTCTTATTGAATGCGTTCAAGACCCGCTGCCAGTGTCTGTCTGCCGACTGTGCACTTGGTTCGTCAGGCGCGTTCTGAATAATCCACTCGTGCTGCTGATCATTGCTGTACGGTTCTATGGAGCGCCGCTCGGGCTTGTCCTCTTCACACGCAGTAGTCAGCTCGGAAAAGATCTTCTCGTGGAGCAAGAACGCAGGACGAGAAGTGAGAATTAGGCGACCGTTAGTGCGTCTGTTAATCTCAAGACTCAGCTTGTCGATGGTTTCTTCTGCACGATGGGCCAGAGCTCTGCTCACCTCGTCGAACCCATCGAGAATGAGAAGAAGCCTGCCTTGCGCCATCAGGTACCTGACTGAATCTACGGTGAGATCAGTAATTCCGGCGTCCTGAAGGGTGAGACCTATTAGCTCCTCGAGATCCGCAATCCGATCCGAAGAAAACCAGACAATAAATGGTGCTGGGTATACAGATGGGTTGCGCTGGAACGATGCATAGACCTCTCGCGCCAATGACAACGCAAGAACGGATTTTCCTGCTCCGGGACCACCCGTGATAAGCATGATTCGAACGTCGCCTTTTCGGAGCCAATTCGTTACATCGTTTAGTGCATCGACACCGTCAGCGAAGAATGGTCGTACCGGCTTCTTGATGAAATGCTTTTCCATGAGCGGCGCGAGGGACTCGATCTGCGCTTTCGCAATCTGATCAGCAAATCTGGAGAGGAATCCCGACCAACTTCCCCAATTAAGATTTCTTTGCTTTGAGGTTTGCTTTTCCAATTGCACTTTTAGTTCATCATTCCACCTCCGGGTTTCGAATACCTTTTCGGTGCCGATGAAGTCCAAAAAGTTATGTTCGCCTGCATTTTCTAGTATTTTCTGCGCGTAGGCGTTGGGCGGCCCCAATTGCGAAAAGGATGAATCGTCCTCGAAATGAAGCGCCCAAGTTAGTTCATGGCCTGCAACTTTCTTAGCAGCGACCAGCGTCTGCGGGTCTTTCTCACGAACAGCCCACCCTAGCTTTGAAAAGAATTGTCGCGCTGAATCCTGGAGCGCTGGCGCAACCTTGCGTACCGTCATCTCTCACCAACTCTTTGTATAAGAGCTTCCCCTTTTCCCGCGAATTTCAGATCCTGCGAGTTAGCCAGCCGATCCCATCAACCCACGCATTCCTAGAAGTTTACAGAGCGGACCACGGCATAGCCAAGGTCTAGGTCGCTCGCTTATCTGAATACCTCCGCAAGCGACGAGCGCCAGGGAGACTGCGTTCAATCTGCTGCTGCCTCCAAAATTGTTGCACCTGGAAACTGTATGTCCCGATGCTGATTCAATCGGGCGATGACCGTGCTTACGCTTCCTGCACGAGGAATCGCACTGACCGCTGGAGTATCAGCCCAAACTTGTTAGCTATGGGATCGATTACTAGGTCGCCGAATTCTGTGCCAACTTCGCGATGTCGCCGGGACCACTCCGTTCAAGCTCGGCTCGATGCGAATCGCATCCTGCTCGATCTATATCTACCGACACACCAGTTCAGCTCTGCGTATCGGCCTTATGATCCATCAGCCATTGCCGCTCTACAATGTGGCTTCGACGGTGCATTATCTCAACGCCGGTTAGTATTTCCATCGAAATTCTGGTGAGCCGACTTCGATGCGAGTTCGCGCTTGCCACTTTTGTATGTGGTGAATATTTTCGGCTTATCGGTCGATACTGCTTTGATCAAACACTGGGAACACCAGTGCGGACTATCGTTGGCTGAGCAACTCTTGCGGTCCAGGCACGCCGCCACATTGACAGTCTATTTTGGTTGGCAGTTCTCCAATCCCACAGTTCCTAGAATCAACCAGCCAATAGCAGCGTTTCGCATTACGCGATTCCCACTTCACTTTGCAGGCGGAACAATCCGCGAGCGCTTGATCACATGATCACCGTAGGCTGTGCCAGCTAGGTGACGAATCCCGAAAAATTCTGATATTATACGAAACGATCGGGGATTGAGGTCTACACTTCAATAACAATAGGTCTAGTGATGCCACTATTTGGTAGAGTAGTGTGGTTTGATGCCAAGAAGAAATATGGATTTATTGCACGCGACGATGGAGGCGGGAGAATCTTCGTGCACCAAACGACTGTCGAGCAGGCAGGCCGGGTGAAATTGGAAGAAAACGAGCGGGTAAGTTTCGATCTCGGCATAGATACGCTCACCGGTAGGACTATTGCTGTCAATCTGGTAATAACAGGCTGACTTAAGCGCGCTCAGACCTCAGTATTTTATTTATTTGATCTTGTCCGGCCCTGTATCGCTCGGCCACGTGAGGCACTCCACCAAGAAGCACGTTAGTCCGGTTATCGAAAATTCTATCTCTATTCTGTGGTGAGAGCCGTCCTATATAATCAACAACTTCCTCTGATGGAGATTGTTTGCCCAACGCACAAGCTCCAAAATACTTTACCACCGTATTTGTTGCAGGCGGACGGAATCCCTCCCTTCGCTTGATTGAGATTCCGGCGGCGGTATTAATAATGCCTCGAAGATATATACCGGACGCACGCGAATGTGCCTTCCAACCCGGAAGACCTCTCATGGGCCGCACGCGATCGCCCAAGATTTCGAACCACTCTTCATCCAGCAAAGCCATCTCCGCCTTGTAATCGCGTGCTATCGCACTCTCCGCATCAAGAAAAAAATGCTCCGCGTCTTTTAGCGGTGCATTCCCTTCCACCATAAACATACACGCCCGCGTTGTCGCGATCGCGTAACGACATGAATTACCCTCCATCGTCCTCGATCCATCAGGCAAGTAATCATATCTGACGCAGGCTCTCAGAGCTTCTTTCAAATATTGCTCGCGTTCTTGAAGGAGAGCAGCATACTTATCTCTACTCTGCGGCGTAGCGTCATTTCGAATTCGACATGCTAATTTCCACACAAAGCGCGCTGCCCAAAGAAGCTCAACTGGATGAGCATCTTTCTTACCGACAGTAGCGTCACCAGATCTAATTTCCAGATGATCCCTTAAAACATCCAGAGTATCGCTACTGTCTTCATTTGACCATTCCGCAGCCCATCGGACTCGTGACCACCCAAAAATTTCTCCCAACCGGGAAAGCCGCTCCAACTCGTGGGACACCGTCGAAATCAAATTCCGATACTCATTCTGTGCTTCACGAGTTGGTTGTTGGAAATGAACACGGGAGTAAAAGAAGCGCGCTTGTCGAAGATGCCATTCAGCCTCGTGCAACAAATCAGGCGCTATCAACGCACGAAAGTTTGAGCGCGCATCTGTGCCGTCCCTATGAAGAAATTCCGCGATTGCGCCAGCCGCACGGTAGTGCGCTTCGGCCATGGCCGCCAAGTCGCTAGTCTCGACCTGAATGGACATGTAGTAGGTTGAGGTTCGCCCTGAGTATCTCAATATTGGTACTCCGCCGACCTCAACTCTCTGCAACACGCGTAACAAATGTAAGAGATCCCAATCGCGCAATTTGTCCGGCGGCAACATGCGGCGCGCTGCTTGCTCGGTGAAGCCATGACGAAACACGGAGAGATACTTGACGCAATCAACTACGTCACTATCGAGTTCACTTTCGTCAACTATAAAGCGTTCATCGTCCCCCTCGATGACGATAATGCGCGTCTTTCCAATGCGATCGCCAATACCTTCGATGGGCGATGGCTTTAGCGATTCTTCCAGCTTCTGCAGAAGCGGTTCCAATTGCAATCTCTCAAACGGGCTATTTGGAATTCCACGACCCGGAGCCGAGACCTGCTTTGCGCCAACAATTACTACAACATCGGGTGCCCGACGGATATCGTAGGTTCCTTGTATTTTCTCCGGCGCAAAACGGTTCAAGGCTTTGGTAAGGATCTGGGCAGGAACATCAGGATCGTTAGAGAGCCGAACTTTCGAGAAGTCGGCAGCGGAAATGTCGAGACAATCAGCGACGACGTGCCAGAAACGTTCATTATTCTCATCTCTTGTCGCACGGACGAACATAAAAGCCCCAACTTTCGCGAACGATCCAGCCACTCCTTCTACCTGTTGGTTCACATTATATAACGCTTTGGCGACGCTAGCCGCTTTGATCGAGGCAGGAATGCGAAGGATCGGGCTGCGTACGTTGTTCGCAAGCAATTCTCCGACCTTATTGACTTCTTCTTCATCATAACAGGGATCGCGGAATGCTATCGCGATGTCAGGACAACGCAAGTACTTGTGGCGCTGAAACTCTGGCATCACCTCCCGAGCAAAATCAGACAGCAGCACATTACCAACTTTTCCTACTTCGCAAATTGCAAGGTGTCCGCTGCGTGGCAGATCCTTTACGCTGCTCTTATCGAAACGCGGCGTTATGAACTTGTCGTAGATGCCGACAGAACTTGCCCATTTAGCCTTGGCGGCAACGTGCAAGGCGGGCTCTACCCAATGGTCGCCGCCAATAAAGTTCTTTTTCGGCCGGGCAAGCGAGCCGGTGGCGCATATCGTCTCGATCGACGGCACGTCCCCTAGGAGCTGAGCGAGGATAGCAAGCGACAAATAGGTTTCAAGACTCGAGTCCTCGAACTTGTAAGCTTTGAGCCAGCCTGTTTTAAGTGACGCCGAATCCGGCTCAACAACGTCTTCCTCAGACTTAAGCTCTCCCGAGTAGTAAGGCGCGACAATTTTCTCTGCGACCCGAAGATCAATCACTGCCCCGGTGTTCTCTACTATGCGGTGATATTCGATGTCCCATGAGCTACGCCCGTCCTGCCAAAGCATCCTTGCGGCCCTCAGTGCGCGCATGGACGCCTTCTTCCAATCCGCATGTCCGATCACCCCGTTTGTCGTCGGATATACCGTTAAATTCCCTGTGCCGTTCAAGGAGATGTGGATCTCAATCGGCAAGGCGAATGCTGCGTTCTGCGCCACGCTTACGTCATACGATTCCCGCGGCCTATGAACAACCAGCGGCCAGAAATAGCTCTGGTGAAGAATGCAATTCTCCACCAGTGGCCACTTGCGCAAATAGGGAACTGCTTCCCGAAACTGAGCAAGGATGCGAAGTCTTTCGTGCGTATGCCGCGCGCTGCTAAGATGGCAAGTTAAGTAGTTGATCGCGTCGTAGACTTCAGAAGTGTCCGGCCATTTCGAGTTCAGCTCCAGTGAAGCAATTCTGACAAGTTGCGGCGCTTTCAGATGTCCCTTCAAAATCAGGTTTGCGAGTAGTTTGGCGCCGGCAATTGGCGAAACTTTTCCTTGCTGACTCCAAAGCATTTCCGACCGCGCGTGACGCCAGAAGCCGTGATGCGTTTCAATTTTCTCACTCAGATTCCAGTCGATCTGACAGAGTGATTCCAGCGTCATTAATGGCCACGAGGCAAGGGTTTCTCGATAACCGCGCTCGTCTTCTTCCAAACTGACGGTCAAACCCTGAACCAAGTCCTCGGCAAACATGCGTCTCTTGTCACCAAGCGGCAAGGAGGCGACCAGTGAAGCGCCGTAAGCGAACTGTTGAGCAGTAATCCATTCTTCGGGCGGCGAGGCCGTGGTGTGGAAGGGCATGTTCACGGCGCAATCCGCAAATAATAGAGACTATTTCCAGATCATGTTAATCCGCATACGACTACGCTTATTCAAGGAGAGAAAATGCTTGAGCAAAGTGAGCGTCAGCTTGTGCACGGTATACAACCCCTGCTTTCTTGCTTCCTCCATTTCCAGTCTTTCGATTCTGAATTCCTCTTTCTCCAAAATCAGAAATTTAGGATCGGAAACAACAAACGCACCAGGGAACTGAATTATCTTCGCGAAAACGACTTCATCGAAAGCATAAAACTTCACTTCGCCTCGCTGCACACCTATCTTACCTATAAAATTGGGCTTGAAAGCAGCCGCATCGACCTCCAAATTCTCGGACATTGAAAGGACCAGTCGCACTGGAGCGCGGCGAGTCTTATTCGATGCACGCTTCGATACCGCGCTAGCAAAGTCGACGATGGTTCCATCAGCTGAAGGAGTTTTCTTACTCTCGACATATTTTTTTGCAGCAGCCATGACGCGCTCGTTAAGCTCCGCTTCGGCAGCAGGATTCGATGCGCGGCTGCGCAGTGCGTTGATTTTATCGAGTTGCCTGTTGTAGAGCGTGCGCTCTGCTTCGAGCCGCTCCGGAGAGTCCTGCTCAAAGCCAAGCTGATCCAGAATAATTTTGATATCGGACATGTTAATCTCCTGAGGTTGCGACTTTAACCAGAAGCGCAGCAGCTTTTTTGACGGGTTTGTCGCTAGTCTCAATTCCAAGTTTGTTAAGCCATGCTTCAATGGCAACCCAATTGGGCGTGCCATTCTTTTTCACGAGACCTTCTGGGATTACTCCCAGATCGATCCCGCAGGGAATGTCGTAGAATATCTCAGCCAACACGCGAGCGATCGTCAGCCGCGTCTCGTATCTCTCGTCCCTCTGCATTGCTTTCGCGAAGTAATTTTTCAACCTTGCGATCTGTTCTGCGCGAGCCTGTTCGAAGGGCGATAGTTCCGTCTGCTCCCTGACGATCTCTGAGACCTTATGCTCAAGTTTCTGTCTCGCGGCCTTCTGCTCGGACGTCTCATTTGGTTTGTCATCGATGCTTATTTCGGTAGGCCCGCCGCGACCGGCATTGTTGGCGATGTGCTCCATGCGCGTCGAAGTATCGTTGTATTGGCTACGGATGAACTTCTTGACTCCGGAGCGCAAATCGCACCCCACGAAGAAGTTAGGCGAAATGACCTCCGAGCCAAACTCGAGTTGATACTCGAGCGCGAGCAGAGTTCCTGCGTCCAGTTCCCTTGACTTCCGGTCAGCAAACGCGTCATCCCGATTTGCCTTGACGACATTGATCAGACCGTGTGCACGGCGGCGAACAGCTGCTAATCTCCTGCCACCGTTTGCCGAGAGCGTCTCAAGCGCGACGTCGATCAGATCCAACCAAACGAAATCTGCCAGCCCTCCGTCACGGGCCATGATGCTATTCAGCGTCAGTAACGGCTCGCCGTCGTCGGGCATTTATGACCTCCCCACCAATCCACTACCGCGGACTTTCAAAGCACAGCGGCAATTGGCGGCCGTTCTCGGAGGGTCGGCGGAAAATAAATTCAATAAATATTGGGGTGATCCTCCCGCAGGAGTTCCCGGCATTCAAGAGGGACTGCGGGAGGACGCCAAAATCAGGTTTACTTCATATTTTCCAACAACTTAGCAGAAAGATAGTGGTCGAGGCCTCCCTCGCTCTTGTGCCAGGTGGCCCTTTCCACGACCCCCCGGGCACGGTCGACGGCACTGCCTACCTTGTGAAGCTCCATATAGGCCAGTTCGGGCTCCAGAATTTCGACATCGCTTGCAAGGTCATAGATCTGGCGAACGAGATCGGACTGGAGGGTCGGCTTCTGCCTCTCGGCAACCACCGGTAGTTCGGCTTGCGCCTCGGGACTGGGAAGCGCCGGAAGATCCTGGACGAGACCGTTCGAACTCGTGCGCCCCTCAGGCGCTCCCTCGATCGCAAAACCGGCCTGTTCGAAGCCATTCCCGTTTTTCGGCAAGACCCACGCGGTCACGGTGTCCTGGCCGTTCGCATTGAAAGTCGTGATCGGCGCCAGGAAGTGATTCCACCGCAGCCCGTCGGAATCGTCGTTTGCGATGATGCGCGAGCAGTAATCGAGATCAGGCCCGCTCGGCATGTTCATGCTGCCGGGGTGCGAGTGCCAGAGCCCGAGCATGTAATTTTTCTTACGCAACAACACGTTATCGATCATGTAGTTGAGCTGGTGATGGCACGGGTAGACATACATGCCTGAAACAACCAGCCCGCGATCGTCGCTCTTCGGAGGCAGGAAAAAGAAGTCGGTGATCAACATCGGATCGTCGAGCGAGCCGCCGAGGAGCGCGAAGGTCTCCGGCGGATTAACGGCGATGCTTTGCTTGTAGGCTTGGTAGGCTTCCGGCGTAATGCGGATCGTGTGCTTGAAGTTGCCGCTTTTGCGGCCGGCGATACTCATGAACATGATTTCTCCTTTCAGTTCACTGGATGACCGAACAAAATGTACTCAGAGGTGCGGGCCGCGAAGTAATTCGCCCAGCTTTGCGCCTCGTTGAAATCCTGCGGCGCAAGGTGATCGTAGATGCAAACGAAGTAGCGGCCCCGCTCTTCGTAGCGATGGGTCGATTGCAGATCGGCCGACCGCGAGCGGTAAGACGGCTGCTCGTTGATGTAGAGCCGGATCGAGCCGTTCCACTGCGGAACGAATTCAAACTCGAACCGGCCTGCTGCGGTTTGCGCCCAGTAAAACTTCGAGCGCGTACCGAAAATTGAGGAGAGAAAGCTCATGCGAACGATCCCCCATTCTGGATGTACTTCACCGTGCATTCGCTCCAAAACGAATACCAAGTCATACATTCGGCCACCGTTCGGGGCTCGAGGTCGGCGTTGATGCAAATGTAGTAGCGGCCATCGCCGTCCCGGTGTCTGTGGGTCGAGTGCGAGCCCGTGTCGCGACCGCGATAGTCCGGCTGCGAGAGAATGTAGATCCTGAACACATTGCCGACCGGCACGAGCTGAAAGCGGAAATGAGACCGCTCGGGATCTTTGGCCCAATAGTCCCAGACATAGATGTCAGTCGGCAGCGCGTCGTAGGTTGTGTACGTAACGCTACCGTCGGTATTCAAAAGCGGTATGGCTTCTTCGACTGAACGCATTTCGATATCCCCTTCGTTTTTGATCTCTCGATGAACGAACCATTTGTTCAACCAACAGCGCGTCCTGGGCTTTGAATTCGGAGGTTCGCAGGAGGATTTCGCGAGCGCGCGTTGATGCGCACGCTCGCGTCCTCCTTAGAGAAATCTTGCGAGGAAGATTTTCCAGATCAGCCCCGGCATCGCGACCGGCCAGGTCAAAACGAACTTGCGCTTCGCCGCCGCCACGTTCTCGATGCTTGCCGCGAAGTTCCACCAGACCATCCGGCGGCCGATGTAGCGTGACAGGCAGATGCCGGTGATCGGGTAGACCAGCAACAAGATCGGAAAGACGACCAGCGCTAAGAGATTGATGAGAACCGCAACCGAATACGCGCCGATGAAGCCGGCGATACTGTAAGGCGGCGGAGCCGGATGAGGCGACGGACGCGGGACGTACTGAGCGAGATTTGCGTGCATGGTGTTTGCCATTTGCATTCGCCCTTCCTGTTTGACCGATACGGCGGCCTCTAACTCGGAGGCCGCCGCCGGCAGTGTTGTGTCAGGAAGTGTGGTGTTCAGCGCGGCTTAGTGGAGG
>JAGXQU010000109.1 GCA_018335895.1 Hyphomicrobiales bacterium
CTTGTCCGCAGGCTTCATGTTGCGGCGGGCAAGATAGATCGTCTGCTGCATCTGGTGCGTGACCGGATCCATATAGGCGTCGAAGTGCTGCATGCGCTCCACCGCCGAGACCTTCAGGTTTTCCAGTTCCTTGATCACCTTGATGTTGTTCGTCGAGCCGGCGCGCTCCATGGCGCGGAACAATTCGCGCGTCGCCATGTAGCCGTTGTAGGAAACGTTGCCCGGCACCGGGATCGGTCCCTTGGTCGCCTGCCAGCGCTTCACGAAGTCGTCGACGCCGGGAAGCTTCAGCTTGTGGTACCAGGTCGTGCCGAAGACCCCGAACAGACTGTCGGGAGCACCCCAGACATCCGGCCAGTCCTGCTGGTTGTTGATCCAGGCGATGCCCTTCTCGAGGTTCAGGCTCGAAACCTGCGTGCGCAACGCCTTGATATCGTCGCCGCCGATCGCGGTCGCAACCACGTCCGGCTTCAGTTGCTGAACCTTCAGAAGATACGAAGTGAAGTCGCGGGTATTCTGCGGCACCAGCAGATTGTCGATGATCTTGCCGCCGGCAGCTTCGACCAGTGCTTTGGTCGAGTTCGAAGTCGTGTGGCCCCAGACATAATCGTTCGTGAGAAGGAGCCAGTTCTTGCCGATGCCCTGCACGGCATTCTTGACGGCGGCCTTCGAGAAATTCGTGCCGTTGCCGTCCCAAACGAACTTGACGCGGGAGCAGTTCTCGCCCGCTTCGCTCGGTGCCGAAGAGTTCGTATTCATGTAGATCGTACCGTATTTGGCGGCGACCTGCGTGATCGCATTGGCGACACCCGAATGCACTGCTCCGAACAGAACCGTGCAGTCCTCGCGGGTGATGAAACGCTCGGCGACACGGCTGCCCGTGGCCGGTGTGGTTTCGGTGTCCGCGGTGACGAACGCTATCTTGCGGCCGAGTACGCCGCCTTTGGCGTTGATCTCGTCGATCGCCATTTTGATACCGCGAAGGTCGTCCTGACCGCTATCGCCGTATTGGCCGCTCGCATCGCAGGTCAGGCCGAGCTTGATCGGCTTGTTCTGTGCGTAAACGGTGTTGTGTTTCCACGGCCCGAAGAACGTGGTCGCGCCCGTAAGCCCGGCGGCGGCAACGGTACCGCCGACAAAACGCCGGCGGGAAATGCCTTTCTTACTCATGGCCTTCCTCCCTGTTACCAGCCGCCGGTCTCCGCCGGATTGACTGGATGATTGATCGTCAGCCTTTGCTGACTTTCGTACCCGTGATTTTTTCCTGCGCCTCGACGAGCGAACCGACCAGCTTGCCGCCGTAACCCAACGCCGACGCAAGAACGAAACTCTGATGCACCGCCTCTCCCAGCACGCTCGGAAGCCCGAGTTGCTCGGTCATGTGCGTGTAGTAGCGAAGGTCTTTGCGCGCGAGGTCGAGCCCGAAGCGCAGCCCGTCATAGGTGCCTGCAACGGCGGAAAGACCGACCATCTGAAAGATGCCGCTGTTTGCGCCGCCTGCGCTCACGACCTTGCAAAAGGCATCGAGATCGATACCCGAGCGCTTGGCGGCAACCAGCGACTCCGCGATCAGCGCAGCCTGCCCCATCGCGAAGAAATTGTTCACGAGCTTGAGCTTGTGGCCCGCACCCGGCCCGCCGACGTGGAAAATATTCTCGCCGAAGGTTTTCAAGGCCGGCTCGATCTTCGTAAAGATTTCCGGCTCGGCGCCGACCATCACATTGAGCCGCCCCTCTTCTGCTTCCTTTGGCGTGCGCGCGAGCGGCGCATCCACGAAGGCAACACGTTTGAAGGAAAATTCGTCGGCAATGCGTGCGGTCGATTCCGGCTCGCTGGTGGAGCAGTCGACCACAACCTGGCCGGGCTTCACCGCGCCGAGCAGCCCGTTCTTTCCGAAAACGACCTCCTCGACCTGCGGACTGCCTACTACGCAAATGAAAATGATGTCCGACCGCGCGGCGACTTCGGCGGGATTGGACGCTTCTGTCGCCCCCATGCCGGTCAGGGATTCAATCGGCTTACGGTTCTTGTGGCCGAGCACAGTCAGCGTGAACCCCTTGGTGACGAGGTTCTTCGCCATCCCGTGACCCATCATGCCGAGACCGATGAAGCCGATTTTCGCGTTCACGTTTTTCTTCCCAATTCCACTCATGGAACGTATATTCTATTGCTCTTAGCAAATAGAATACCTATTCTACGCGCTCTGTAAAGCGGAATCCGGGTCTCGTAACGAAAACCCGGAGCGAAATATGAGCCGGGAGACGCGCGTGCCAGCGCCAAAAACGTTTGAAGACTTGACGGCGCAGATCGCGCGGCAGCACGACGACTTGCCGAGCCGGTTGCAGATCATCGCGTCTTTTGCCGTGCAGCATCCCAACGATATGGCGCTGAGTACCGTGTCGCAGCTCGCCAAGCGCATTGGCGTGCAACCGTCCGCAATCGTGCGTTTCGCAAATAGCTTCGGCTACGACGGCTTCACGAACATGCAGCAGGTGTATCGCGCGCGGCTGACGGCCGGCGCCTCACCCAGCTATCGCGACCGAATTAACGCCCTGCGCTCAACGAGCAGCGGCGCGCGATCAAACAAGCCGGCCGATATTCTCGCAGGCTTCATTTCCGATGATGTCGCTTCGCTGGAAGGCCTGTTTCAGAACGTGCCTTCCGACCGGATGGAGCGGGCAATAGCCATCCTCGCAGGCGCCGAGAATATTTACGTGGCTGGTCAGGGCCGCTCGTTCCCTATCTCATATTATATCGACTACGGCTTGAACCGGCTCGACCTGAAAAGCCACCTGCTCGACGGCATCGGGGGTTTCATGCGGCATCGCGTGCGCGCGGCGTCGAAGAACGACGCTCTGGTCGCAGTGAGTTTCAAGGATTACTCTCCGGACGTAGTCGAGATCGCCACCGAGCTTAGCCGCCGCGATGTGCCGGTGATCGTCATAACCGACAATCCGCTCGGCCCCTTCGCGAAAATCGCGAAGGTGAGTTTCGAAATCGGAGAACTGCGCACCAAGCCGTTCCGCTCGCTGGTCGCGCCGATATGCCTCGCGCAATCGTTGGTCGTTTCGCTAGGCCACAAGCTGACATCGCGCAACGGAGCAAAGAATGGCGCATAACGAGCGTCCGCTGGAACTGATTGCGATGGGGCGTGCAGCCGTGGATCTCTACGGCGAGCAGATCGGCGGCCGTCTCGAAGACATGTCCACTTTCGCCAAGTATCTGGGCGGCTGCCCCGCGAACATCGCGACGGGCGCCTCGCGCCTTGGACTGAAGGTGGCGATGCTCACGCGCGTCGGCGACGAGCACATGGGACGTTTCGTACGCGAGCAACTGGCCGCGGAAGGCGTCGATGTCTCGCACGTGAAGACCGACCCTGCCCGGCTCACCGGCCTCGTCATTCTCGGCATTCGTGACCAGGACACCTTTCCGCTGATTTTCTACCGCGAGAACTGCGCCGACATGGCGATCTCGCCAGAAGACTTCGATCAGAACTTCATCGCTTCATCTAAAGCCCTTCTCGTTACGGGCACGCACTTCTCGACGGCCTCTACCGACAAGGCGTGCCGCATCGCGATCGCTTACGCGAAAAAGAGCGGAACCAAGGTCGTCTTCGACATCGACTACCGGCCCGTGCTCTGGGGCCTCACAGGGCGAGGCCTCGGCGAACAACGCTTTATCGCTTCCGACAGAATAAGCACTCACCTGCAATCCATTCTGCCGGAATGCGATATGATCGTCGGGACCGAAGAAGAAGTTCACATTGCCGGCGGCAGCACTGACACGATCGCGGCCCTGCGCAAGATCCGCTCGCTCTCGAAGGCTGCAATCGTCCTGAAACGCGGGGCGCAGGGCTGCTCGATCTACCCGGACTCGATTCCGGATCGGATCGACGATGGCATCACGCATCGCGGCTTCGCTACGGAGGTCTTCAACGTACTCGGTGCCGGGGACGGCTTTCTCGCCGGATTTTTGCGCGGCTGGCTGCGCGACGAAGGCTGGGAGCAGTCCGCGGCCTACGCGAACGGCTGCGGGGCGCTCGTAGTCTCCCGTCATGCGTGCGCCCCCGCGATGCCGAGCATGATCGAACTTGAGGCCCTGCTCGCGAAACCGGGTAGTTTTCGTCTCGCGCACGATGATGCGGAGTTCGATCACCTGCATCGGGTTACAGCCGGAAAACCCGCTGTTTCATCCGTGTTTGCGCTGGCTTTCGATCACCGAAAGCAGTTCGCGGAACTCGCAGCCAAATTCGGCGCGGGCAAGCCGGAGATCGAGAAATTCAAGGATCTCCTCGCGCATGCCTTGGAAGAACTTTCGCCCGAGCTTTCCGGTGCAATCATCGACGACACCTATGGTGAAAGGCCGCTGGCCCGGCTTACCGGGACAGGCCGCTGGCTCGCGCGGCCGGTCGAAGTACCAGGAAGCCTGCCGCTTGCCTTCGAACCCGGAGATCGCCTCCTCGAGAGAATGAGCGCATGGCCTGTCGAGCACGTCGCAAAATGTCTGGTCGCCTACGATCCAGACCACCCCGCGAAAATGCGCGAAGCGCAGGAAGCGGCATTGACCACACTTCAAAATGCAGTCAACGCCACTGGCCGCCGCTGGTTGCTTGAGGTGATCCCACCCGAATTCATGAAGAAGCCGTCGCAGGTCGCGCAATCCGTCGATACGCTCTATCGTGCAGGACTGTTTCCTACATGGTGGAAGCTCCCTGCGCTCGAAGATCAATCCCAATGGGATGAGATCGCGCGCATCGTTCGCAAGCACGATAGCTATTGCGCGGGCGTCATCGTACTCGGCCTCGACCAGCCGCTTGCAGAACTTACTCCGAAGCTGAAGCTCGCGAGAAGCAGCGGCATCGGCGCCGGGTTTGCCATCGGAAGATCGATCTGGCGGCAATCCGCCGAAAGGTGGTTCGCAAAGACTCTGGACGATCGGGCGACGATCGAAGCCGTTACAAAGGACTTTTCAGCAGTGGTAGCCGCTTGGCGTTGACGCGATCGGCTTCGGATCATGTTCGACATCGCGGCGAACGACGCCAACGGCGTTCACGACTACTTGCAGACAGAGCATATCTTGCAAATGTCTCGTAGTACCGGGCGCATCGCGTACATCGAGAGACGCTAGGTTGATGAAGTCACGCTGTGATGCAACAATTGCGTCGCTTGCTGGGGGACGGACCATGGCGACCATCAGTTATCTGACAACCACCATCTTTGATTTCGGCGCCATCAAGAGCCTGCCGACCGAATTGAAGGCGCTTGGCATTCGCCGGCCGTTACTCGTCACAGACGCCGGCGTCCAGAATGCCGGCTTAGCAGCGCAGGTCCTGAGTCTCCTCGATCAATCCGCTGTCACAGTGTTTGCGGACACGCCGCCAAATCCGACAGAGGAAGCGGTACGTGAGGGCGTCGTTGCTTACCGCGATGGCGGCTGCGACGGAGTTATTGCACTCGGCGGTGGTTCGCCGATTGATCTCGCCAAGGGTGTCGCGCTGGCGGCCACGCATGAGGGGCCGATGGAGCAATATGCGGCGATCCGTGACGGAGTGAGCAAGATCACTGCGAAGGTCGCGCCGGTAATTGCGATCCCAACCACTGCTGGAACCGGCAGCGAGGTAGGTCGCGGTACTTTGCTCAACCTGACCAACGGCTCGAAGCTCGCGCTGATCAGTCCTCATCTAATTCCAAAACGGGCGATCTGCGATCCTGAACTCACGCTAGGGCTTCCCCCGTTGTTGACGGCGGCAACCGGCATCGATGCACTCACCCATTGCATTGAAACTTACCTGTCTCCGCTGATCAATCCGCCGGCAGAAGCCATCGCGCTCGACGGCGCAAAGCGCGCATGGCATTTCATCCAGCGCGCTGTCACAAACGGTGCCGACCGCGAGGCGCGTTGGGAGATGATGATGGCGGCGCTGGAAGGTGGCATGACATTCCAGAAAGGACTGGGCGCCGTGCATTCGCTATCTCACGCCGCAGGCGCGTTGCGTTCGCCGACGCTGCATCACGGCATGCTGAACGGCGTGTTCTTGCCGCACGTACTGCGCTTCAACGCTGCTCATGTTGGAGACAAATGCGCCAAACTTTGTGAGATGTTCCTGCTCGACAAGAATGCCGATCTAGCCGAGACCGTCGTTCGTTTGCTCAAGAGTCTGGGTCTGCCGGGGACGCTGAGCGAGATGGGCTTCCGGGAGGAGCACATCGCCGGAACAGTGACGCGAGCGATGGCGGATCATTCCAACCCCACAACGCCGCGTCGTCCGTCTCCTGAAGATTTCGAGACACTGCTTCGCGCCGCGATGTAGCTTGCTACGTTCCGTACGGGACTTGGAGCCTGCTCAGCAAAGACGTTCGTAAGCGAGAAGGCAGGCTCAGGCTATAGAAGAGCCCGCAGTTTCATAAACAGCGCCCAAATTGCTGGGGTGGTTTTTATGAAGCGTTTCACGCGTAGTGCGAGGGCTACGAACGGCGCTACAGATCGGCCAACAAAGCCGACGCCGCTCACGTGGTCGTACAGATAAAGTTCGGTATCCGACCAGTCTCGCTTATAGTTTTCGTCACCGATCGTGAAGTCAAAGTGGGTACAGCGCTTTCCGATCGCGTAGCGCATCAATTCATGCAAATGCGCGGCGCCGGCGCCAAAGCGGGCCACCGGTCCATCGTCATAACTGGCAAGAACGTGATAGTAGCAGCCACGATACGTAAGCCCGAGATTCGCAGCGGCAACATTCGCGCCTACCTGAAGAGCGCTTACGTGCGCGGACAATCCTGTACCGGTTGCGATAGCCGTAAAAAACTCCGTATAGCCGGGTTTTGCGAACATGTTCGCGACACCCATTTTGGCGAACTTCGTGCTTTTTTGTTCAATAAGCGTTGACAGAAGCTCCCTGATTTCCTCAGGATTATTCGGCGAGCGGTAGTTCACCGTACCGAACTCTGCAATCTTCTTCAGCTTCTTGCGGTCGTTTCGCCGCGTCGCTGCCGATCTCTTCTCCGAATAGAACGTTTCCCAGTCGCTGTGCAGCTCTGTCGCGTGTGCACTGGACCCATGGCGCTGCACTTTTAGATTGCACATGGGATTTTGCTGGCCGCCGACTGCCTTTGGCATTTTATCGAGCCAGACAAAGCTATGTGGGTAATTGCGCCGGATCTCGCCGTGTACCGCTTTCCAAAGATCGGCGAACTGGGACGTCGTGAGCGTTTGCGCCGATTCCGGCGACAGCAGCGGCGCGTTGTAATCACATAGCGCACGGCCGAGAAAAGTAAGGCAGCGCCCGTATCTCAATTTCTCAATCGCGAGCGGCAGGATGAATAGCAGTTCTCCGCCCGGGGCGCGCGCAGTGACGATTACCGGCGTAACATTTAGCCGCGAACCAATGCAGCGCTGCCAGTTCACGAGCCAATCAAACGCCTGGAATGGCGTGCAGTTCGCTCGGCTTTCAAAGGCACGCCACTCGCTCTCGATAGAAGTCAGATCTTCTGTAATCTGAAAGCTCGGCGTCGCCTCGGCCAATGTTGCGGCCGTGCGTTCAGCCCTTGCGGCAGCGCCAGCATGGTGGAGGCTTGCGTCGAAGGCCGCTTGAAGCACTTGAGAAACTGTCACGCGACTCGCTCCCCTTGTCTGCGCGCCATGGGCCTGGCATGCCCTCGTGTCAGCTTCTGGCCAATTGTTTTCAGGAGCACCGCCCATTCCGAGACCGCCGGACGCAGATCGTCGCCAACGAGACTGTCGGACCGTTCGCGTCCAGTCAGCCACCCGACAGGCTGCGCCAAATAGCTTGCAAGTTCTCCCAGCCACGCGCCGAATGTGCTGCGCCGCAGACTGGCGACAAGATTAAAGCCGTCCAGAACAATATTTCGGCTTCTTATGCCGGCGGCATACTGTGCCGGAGGGTGAACGCGGCCGTTGACCATCATGTCGAACAGATATCTAGGAAAGTCGACGCCGAGCGAAAGCGGTAATGGCATCGAACCCCAGAACCGCGCATTGGTTTCGAGTAGCACCCACGCCTTGCTGCTGTCGTTCCAGCGAAATTCAAACATGCATACCCCCGTGAGTTCGGTGTGCTTGCATATTTTTTCGCACGCTTCGCGAAGACCCGGGTCTACCGCCTCGCTGACGCGGTAGGAACTTGATCCGCCCCAGCCCTCTCGCAGACGCCGGTGCTGGAACGCTTGCTGTATGTGTCCATTCTGCGCGAGTACCGAAAGACCGACACCAACGCCCTCGAAGTAACGTTCGACCAGGTAGCGCGTCCGGTCTCCGAGGTTGGCGAGAATCCCAGCCAATTCGTCCTCGTGTTCGGCGATGTACACCTTACCCCAACGATCAGACTTGTCCGGCCAGTATGAGCGTCGCGGCTTGACTACCAGCGGAAGCCCATAGCGCGCGATAAGCGATTGCGCATCGTCGTGGTTCTCCAGCCTTGCGCCGGGTACTGTGTCTATACCTAGCCGCCTGCAGAGATCGCGTGTCGATTGCTTGTCGAACAGATACTGCATACCTGCCTGGTTCGGGATGGCGACACGATATTCTGAGAAGTCTTCGCGATACCGGTCAAACGCGAGAATTGATCTGTCGTCGCAGTTCGACAGAATCAAGCTGAACGATTCGTTTCGAAGGATTTTCAGTACCGAATCGCGCCACGCCTCTGGATTGTCGGAAAAGCGCGGTACTCGGTGAACGGTATGAACGTATCTCGACTTCAGCGCGGGCGCCTGCCAGTTGAAAGGCACGGCGTGGACTTCTTTGCCGGCACGGCCAAGCGAACGCGCCACGGCGAGAAAAATGCGCATGTCGTCGCCGAAGACCAGAACTCGCTCCGGATCTTTCTCGCTTCTCGGCATCCCCATTCTATTCTTCGCTCCGCATCCGCGAGATCAATGCGATGCCGCCGTGTCTAACGTCCGCAAGCATCACGGGTACGTCCTTACCCTATCCGGCGTAAACTTTTTCTATTGTCCATCACATGTTTTCGTCGCCGTTAACCACACTCAGTGTTGAAATACGCAGGCCCGGTTTCCGTCTGGCTATCCAGAATGTGCTTCATCGGTACGTATGGTTAACGAGCGCTATTCCGTGCGGAAATCTTCGTCGCGGCATCAAAGTAAGTTTGTAAGTATTATCTGTTATCTGCCTGTGGCCGCTAACGATAAGCGACACATCGAGTGATAAATGCGGCAAGAGCGGCGCGAGAAACTGAAATGCTGCAATTACCGGACCGTGATGGTTTGCTGCGCGGAAGAGTACTCGACCGCAACGACCTGTCCGAGCTCGTTACGGCTTGGGATGGTCTGTGCGCAAGGGCGGTTGAAAGCAATGTATACTACGCCCCGCGGTATGCCCTCGCGCTGACGAAGAATATTGATCTCGACGAGAGCCTTCGCTTCGCTACGGTCTGGCGAGCGGAAAAACTTGTCGCGTTCTTGCCTTTCAAGCGTCCAAGAGTAGGCGCCGCATGCGCTTGGCAAACCGACTACACTTTCAGTTGCACTCCGCTGCTGGATCGCGATTGTCCGCTCGATGCAGCTATGGCGCTCATCGACTTACTCCGCGCTGTCCATGCAGGCGAATGGATCATTCCGACGGTAAACATTGGCGGCCCGGCTTGCCGCGCAATTCTTGAAGCTCTCACGAACGAGAACCGGCCGAGCCGGATCGTGAATTCCTTCCGGCGTGCCGTGGTCGAACCCACAGTTCGTTTCGATGAGCACATGACTCTTCACCTGCCGTCGAAGCGGCGTCGCGATCTCGCGCGCAGCCGGCGCAGGCTCGAAGAACTCGGAACCGTCGCGCATCATAGCTTTTGTTGCGGCGAAGACCTCGACCGCGCCGTGATGGATTTTCTAAGGATTGAGTCGAGCGGATGGAAGGGAAAGCGCGGCACGGCGCTGGCCTGTGATCCCGCGACACGCCAGTTTGCGATCGACGCTTTTACGGGAGACCGCGAGGCCTCCATTTGCCGCGCCGACGTACTGACGCTTGATAGCGTGCCGGTCGCGGTCGGACTGACCGTGTTCAGCGGCGATACCGGCTTTACCGTCAAGGGAGCCTACGACGAAACCTATCGCAGCTACTCGGTTGGACTGCTGCTAGAGGTCGAAGTGCTCCAAAGCTTCCTGAACGATCGCTGGGCGTCCCGGCTTGATGGCGCCACCAACGGTACTCACGTCGTCGATGGCTTATGGTCGAGCACTGTAGAAGTCGGCGATCTGACGTTTAGCCTAGCCTCTCGGTACGCCGAACAGCGATTGTCTGTTCTGGCACTACTCAACCAGGCGAAACGGACGGTCAAGCGCGGCGCCAAAGCGCTGGCGGCCCGGGTTGCGGGCTGAGCTGATGCCATCAGTGGTTACAAATGCGAGATTACGCGTGGGTCCCGTGATACCGCAGATCGCGAGGCTGCTGACGAACAGTCATATCCTCGGCTGGCTCGACCAAGCGATCGTTTCAGCGACGAGCTTGTTGATTCTGGTCATGCTCGGGCGCTGGGCAGGACCCCACGAACTTGGCATCTATGCGATTGGCTTCTCCATCATCGCGTTACTGATGGCTGCGCAAGACTCGCTGATTACCAGACCGTATTCCATACAATTGCATACGCCGTCCGGCAGCGCCGCGGAACATGCTTTCAGCGCCTTTATACTTGCAGTTTTGCTGTCGGCGGCGGCTGCGATCGCAACTGCGATGGTGGCGCTTCTGGCGTCGGCCCTGGGCACGACCGGCGATACAATTGAATTTGTCCTGGTGCTCGCCGCAGCCATTCCCTTCATCTTGATGCGCGAGTTTTTTAGACGCTATGCATTTGCACATCTCGCTGTTGCCCAAGCTCTTGCCGTCGATTTGTGTGTTGCCGTTCCCCTGTTCGTTGTTGTCGCTGCGCTTGATGAGACTGGACGGTTATCCGCGTCCAATGTTTTCGCTGCCCTGGGAGTCGTCTGCGGCGTCACCGGCATCGGTTGGCTCTACCTGATGCGCGATCAATTCAGCGTAAACTGGACGCAACTCCGTCCGGTACTGCGTCGAAGCTGGGAAATGGGAAAATGGTTCCTCTCGAGCCAGGTGGCCATTCAAGTTCAGGGATATGCAACACTCTGGATCACCCTTTTCCTGACCGGGACCATAGCGGCCGGAGTTTACACCGCATCCACGACGATCGTGGCTTTTGCGAACCCGTTGCTGTTTGGCTACTTCAACGTGTTGCTCCCGAAACTTGCGTTGACGCTCAAGAAGGAAGGCGTTGTATCGGTTAGACGTCAAGCCTTGCTGGCCGCCTCGTTACTGGCGGGGATCATGGGCGTTTTCACGCTGGTTATTTTCGTGTTCGGCGGCGCTGTGATGCAACTGTTGTTTCAGGGCGAGCACTATTCCGGTCATGGAGAATTGCTGACGGTGCTTGCGCTTGCTTCGCTTGCTGGCGCCGTTGGCGTACCGGCGTCTCTTGCTCTCTCAGCGGCGGGCCACGCAAGGAAGGTCGCTGGCATCACCGCTTTGACCGTGGCGCTGCACGTTACATTGGTTGCCGTTCTGCTGCCCGTCTGGGGCTTGCTCGGCGCGGCCTACGGCATGCTGCTGGCGGAAGCGGTCGGCGGCGCCGGCCGCTGGATCGCATTTCTTTTGTATGCTGCCAACGGCGTCGGCGGGCGAGCCACGCCCACACCCGACCAACCGCAGTCGTCGCCTGGATCACCGAAATGCTGAATGCCGTCAGATCAAACGAAACGCAGTCATCGCTCCGAGTTGCGCGGAATAGCGAACAGGAACGTATTCTGCTGAGCGTTTTCAGGTTGCTGGAAAATGCCGGCGTCGAGTACTGCGTACCCCACGGCTATGACGATTTTTCCTCGCCGATGAAATCCGACGTGGATTGCATCATCAGCGCAAACGTGTCGGATCGCGCCTTGGAGGCGCTGTTGCTACGCAACAGCGAAGCGATCGGTGCCGAGCTCGTGCTCCGCCGGAACGCTTATTTTGTTCTTGCGAGCCGCGACGAGAATGGAACGCACTCCTTCATCGCGCTCGACTTCAGCAGAAACTACGACGTTTGCGATCTGCCGCTTTATAGCGGCCGGGAACTGCTTCAAACGCGCCGGTCCGGAAACGTCCGAGTTCCGGCAAGCGATATTGAGTTTGGCGCGTATCTGGCCCGTTGTGTTGCCAAGCGCTCGCTGAATGAAGACCGCACCCGGCGATTAAGCGATTTGTATCAGCGTTCTCCGTTGGATTGCGCCCAGCAGGTGTCGCGCTTCTGGAGCGGCACAAGTGCGAAGCTCCTTGTTGCGGGCGCTGAATCCGGAGACTGGACTGCCGTATACGACAACCTTTCGAACATCGCCGCTGAACTGCGGCGAAAGGCGATCGGGCGTCATCCTGCACGATTTTTGGCGAACAAGATTCTGGCGATCGCGCGCCGGGTAAAGCGCCTTCTCAATCCCGATGGCTTGAGTGTCGCCTTTCTCGGTCCTGATGGTGCCGGAAAATCCTCCGTTATCGCGACGCTGCCTTCGTCACTGGACTTCGTATTTCCGCGTGTCAGCGAACTTGGGTTTGCACCGGGCCTGCTAAGTTTCATGCGCCGCGGCAGTCGATCCACCAGTGAGCCTCACGGACTCCAACCGCGCTCGCCGCTGATTTCGCTGGCCCGCGTGGCATACTGGATATCGTACTACATTCTTAGCTGGCCCGCGCTTCGCTTCGCCCTAGCACGATCGACGCTGGTGCTTTACGACCGGCATTTCGTGGATATTTTGGTCGATCAAAGGCGGTATCGTTACGGCGGGCCGCTGTGGCTCCTGCGGCTGGCGTGGCGCTGTATTCCGAAACCTGATCTCATTATCCTGCTCGACGCGCCGGCTGAGGTCTTGCAAGCGCGGAAGCAGGAAGTTCCGATGGAGGTGTCTGCGCGTCAGCGCCAGGCCTACCTGACCCTGATTCATACGCTACCGAATGGGCGTGTCGTGGATTCGTCCCAGAGCTCCGAGGATGTAATCAATGACATTGTAGAGATAATCCTCCGCCGCACCCGGCCAGGATATCACGCATCGACGCGCTAGCTATCTGACAATCCCATTGAGAGTTCTTCTCTTCCGCTGTTGCGCCCGTTCGCCGGCGCTCACTTCGGCTAATCGCTGGCGGCTCGCACTACACCGACTCAGCCTTCTTTGCGTCCAGAACGGTTCTAACCGCTCTCGACAGCTGAACGCGTCGAAATGGCTTACCGATAAAATTCATGCCTTCTGGCATGGAGCCATCACTGTCAGAGAGAACGCCGGATGTGTATCCGGACATGAAGAGAATCCTCAGTTCAGGATCTTCTTTTAACAGTGTCCTCGCGAGATCCCGGCCATTCATTTCGCCCGCCATCACGACATCGGTCAGCAGCAAATTGGGCCGGGCTTCGTGAAACAGCGCAAGAGCCTCCGCGCCGTTAGCCGCCGAATAAACCTTGTATCCTAACAACGACAGTTGGCGCTCCGTGTTCTCACGAACGCTGGGTTCGTCCTCCACCAGCAGTATGGTTTCCGTTCCGGCCGGAAAATCGTACTCGTTGTCTTCGTCCAGGCGCATAACCGCACCGCCAGCAGCAGGAGGGAAGAACAATTTGACGGACGTACCAACTCCCGGCTCCGAATAAATGGAGACATGTCCTCCCGATTGCTTGACGAAGCCGTACACCATACTCAAGCCTAGGCCTGTCCCCTTGCCGGTTGCCTTCGTCGTAAAGAATGGCTCGAACACGCGGTTCAGAGTTTCGGAATCCATTCCGCAGCCGTTATCGCTGATGGCAAGCATCAAAAAATTGCCGCTCCTCACACTGGGATCGACAGAGGCGACTTCATCATCGAAGCTCACTTTGGCGGTTTCAATCCGTATCGTCCCACTCGTACCGATCGCGTCACGTGCGTTGACGATCAGGTTCAGGATCGCGGTTTCAAGTTGACCGCGATCAATCTTGATTGTCCACGGATTCTCGGTCAGGTCGAGAGCGACACGTATCTGCTCGCCTGACGTCACCGTGATCAAGTTCATCATCTCGCTGACAAGAATATTGACGTCCGTGACTTCTGCGGAAAGCGCCTGCCGGCGGCCGAACGCCAGCAGCCGCTGCGTCAGCACTGCACTACGGTCCGCGGCGTCTAAAGTCGCTTTCGCTAAAGGCAATAGCCTGGGCTGGTCCTGAAGCATCTCGCTAAGGAGTTCGGCGTTGCCGAGAATTACAGTCAAAAGATTGTTGTAATCGTGCGCAAGGCCGCCGGTGAGACGTCCAATCGCTTCCATCTTCTGGGAGTGCCGCAATTCCTGCTCGAGCTTCACCCGCTCCGTCATATCGTGTCCGATAAAGAAGTGCTGCCGCTCCTCTTCAACCCACATTCCGGTCCAGGAAAGTTCGACAACCCGCCCGTTCTTGTGATGGTATCGGGAGATGAAGTCGCGCGAAATTTCGCCGCGACGGGCAAGCCGCATTTCATTGCGGGTCGATTCGAGATCTTCGCTATAAATGAAGTCCGAAGCGTTCCGGCCCTCCACTTCGGACGGCAGGTAACCAAGAATTGCCGTGACGCTAGGGCTCACTCGAATTAAATTTCCTCTCGAGTCCGTAACAAGGATCAGATCGATCGACTTTTCGAATATTCGAAAATTGATCGTTTGCATCGCTTTTGACTCAGAGATATCGAGCGAAATCGAGCCTACTCCTTCCACCTTCTGATCACTGTCGAGCAAGGGGAACTTTGTGCTTAGATAGATTCGCGGTTCATCCGACTTGACGTCATTCTGAACAACCTCACCGGTTTCCATTACCTTATCATCGATTGCGGTCAGTTCGTCCGCGTATCTCGCAGGCAACAGGTCATGCAACTTTTTTCCGACGACGTTTCGGAGGGACTTCCCTACCCGCCGAAGAAATTCCTTGTTCGCATAGGAAATGCGGCCGGCGCGGTCCTTCACCGTTACAGTCACCGGGGCATAGTCGAGAATGTCCCTGAATCTACGCGCCTGAGAAATGTATTTCTCGGCAGCATGCAAACGCGCGCTGAACAGCCGATTGACCAGGAGAGAAACCAACAATATTGCGGCGAACCCCAGCGACAGCGCAACGCTGGAACGTATCGCACTTCCAGTCCAACGGCTTAGCACTTCGGTTTCGTTTAGCGACACAGCGATTCGAACGGAGGGAATCCCCATCTGCTGGATCGACGTAATAAAATTCTCGCCACCGGGACTAAGTGGACCCACATGAGAATGCTGGGAACCGGAAACGGCCGGAAGAGAAAGCAAAGGATGATCTGCCGGTAACATTCCCATTTGTTCGGATGGCAGACGCAGCAGAACATGGCCGTCTGGGTGCACTATCCAGATGATTCCATTTTTGCCGACGTCCAGTGATCGGAACATCTCGCGCACGCGCTCGAATTCCAGGGTGGCAACAACAGCTCCACCGAAAGCGCCTTGGGATGAAACGATGCGGCGCCCGAATGGAATAAGCGTAAGAGAAGTAATCCTGCTCGCGATCGGGGCATCAGCAACGAAATCCGTTGTATTGTCGGCCAGAAGTGCTCGCAGCAGCGGTCTGTCGGCTCTGTTTTCGCCGATAATTTGCGAAAGCGTCGAATGCGTTATCGTCCCTTTGTCGTCCAAGATCGTCAAAGAGCCGACGCCGCGGAGAGACTGCAAGGATTGCTGCAAAAGAACCGTAAGTGTGGGGGAATTATTCTCCGGCTTTAAATCCGCAGCGAAGAGGCTAATGCGAAGAAGTTCGCGATCGATGGATTCTACGGTCCGGCTGAATATTTCCCGGACCAAAATGGCGCGATTGTTGGAATGCTGACTAGCTGTCTGGATGATTTCGTTGCGCTCTATCCAAAGCCCTGTCACGCGCGCCGCGAGAAGTGTGCCGAATGCGGCGAATAGAGAGATTATGATCAGATTGCGAATGCGCCGAATGGACTTCGTCGCATCGTGGTCGATGTCTGAGTGCATGAGAAATCCCTGCCCGCTCGCCGCAAGACTTATCTGCTTATATTCACCTACGATTAGGACTTCGTTAACAATCGCAACTATCAGTTTTTGCGCCAATCGCGGAAAATTAACTGCGGTTATGCAACTTGACGCTGTAACGAAACCCATCGAGCGTCGTCATGGCAGCCGATCAGAATTTGCGCACCCAATCGCAGGCACCCTTGCCGTTGGTAGGTGGTCCGGCGATTGCGCCGCAGTCAGCCGGCCAAGCCGGGATTTCGTTCAGCTGCTTCATCATCGATGATGAGGAGGCGATTCAGGACCTCATCGAAGGCGCTCTTCGGCCGCTAAACTGTGAAATTCAGCGGTTCAAGAATGCAAAAGGCGCACTCGCAGCCGCGGCCCGCCAGCAACCCGACTTCATCTTTCTGGACGCCTCGCTTGAAGGATCCGACGCGGTAGAAGTCATCCGCGGATTAGGCGCCATGCAGTTCAGGGGGAAGGTTCAGCTGGTAAGCGGTAGCGACCTTCCGATTCTGCGCGATCTTGAGCAGGTCGGTGAGAGGCATTCGCTATGGATGCTCCCTGCCCTACAGAAGCCGTTTCGAATAAATGCAATTAGACAGCTTGTTCAAGACAATATTTCGAATTCTGATCCGCGAGGCACGGCGAGTTCCGATAAGCCCCCGGACGTTTCATACAAGAAGCTCCGTCTCGCCGACGTTTTGCAGAACAACTGGTTTCAGCTCTGGTACCAGCCAAAAATCGATCTTCAAAAAATGCAGCCCGTCGGAGCGGAAGGACTGGCTCGCTGCGTGCACCCAATTTTGGGGGTGGTTAGGCCTGAAGCATTTCTGGCCGGCGAAGATGAGACCACTCTTGCCAAGCTTGCCGAGCGCGCACTGATCCAATCCCTTTATGACTGGCCTCTGTTCGGCGCCCTCGGAATTCCTTTCAAGCTAACCATCAACTGCTCGGTCGAATCGCTTTCGCGAGTTCCTATTGCAAAAATAGTACGCGAGTTGAGGCCCAAGCAAGGCAACTGGCCTGGGATGATCATTGAGATCACTGAAGACCAGGCGATCAAGGACATTGGCGCCATCCACGAGATTGCCACGCAATTAAAGCTGTACGGCGTCTCGATCGCTATTGACGACTTTGGCGCAGGATATTCTCACCTGGCGCGGCTAAAGGAATTGCCCTTCGCAGAACTTAAGATCGACAAGAGCCTAATCCAGAACTGCGACAAGAACGAACATACTAGTTCATTGTGCCGAACAGCAATCGAGCTCGCACATAAGTTCAATAGTTCTGCGGTGGCCGAGGGTGTCGAAAGGGTAGAAGAAGTTCGCGCCCTGCATCAAATGGGCTGCGACATGGCGCAGGGTTATCTGTTTGCGCATGCAACGCCGCGCGACAAGCTGATTCAGTCAATGCAGAAGCGCTTAGCAGCGAAGGCAAAATAGGCCGCGGAGAGGTGACGTGAAATCCATTGCAAGTGCAGAATACTAGTCCGAATACTTTGATCGATCCCCTAAAGAATTAATTAAGTAATCTCGAATTTCCGCAACGGCATTAAATAGAAATCGATCGTTCAGCCGTCATACTACTCCCTCGGGCAACGCCAGTTTGCCGATGTTAGGGAGATGACAAACCGTGCACGTTACAGCCTTATCGTGGAAAAGTGAGCTCGGCTGGGGCTTCAAGCCGGAAACCAACGCCGACCTAGTGCTCTATTTTGGTTCGCGTGAGCTCATCGCAGATGGCGCCCGCTACAACGAACTTCAGGAAAGATTTCCCGCTGCGCATATCGTAGGCTGCAGCACGGGTGGGCAGATTCAGAACAACGACGTTTCTGATGACGAGATCGCGGCAGTTGCGCTGAGCTTCCACTCGACGAAGGTCCGTGTTGCCACCCAAATCGTCACCGCCGCCGACCACTCGCGCGCCTGCGGCGAGGCTGTCGGACGCGAATTGGCCGATGAATCGCTCGCCGGAGTGTTCATTCTTTCCGACGGCTTGAACGTAAACGGAAGCGAACTGGTCGCCGGCATAACCAGCGCGATTGGCCGCGACATCTCGTTGAGCGGCGGTCTTGCCGGCGACGGCTCCTTGTTTTCCGAGACGCTGGTTGGCGGCAATTCTGCGCCCCGCAGCCACGTCGTCGTCGGAATCGGTTTTTACGGAAATACGATCCGCTTCGGTCATGGCAGCGCAGGCGGCTGGGACGTGTTCGGACCTCGCCGCACAATAACGCGCTCCACCGGCAATATTCTGTTTGATCTCGACGGCTTGCCGGCGCTTGATCTCTACGAGCGCTACCTTGGAGACGAGGCAAAAGGCTTGCCGGGTACGGCACTCCTATTCCCTTTGCAGATCAGCGATCCGACCAACCCGGACACCACGCTCGTCCGGACAATCCTTGCGGTCGATCGTGAAAAGCGATCGATGACTTTCGCCGGCGATATGCCTAACGGGTGGACCGCGCAGCTGATGCGTGGAAGCTTTGCACACCTTGCCGCGGGAGCGGCCGATGCCGCAAAGCAGGCAACCGGCAGCACCGGCGAAGTTTCCGAAAATCAGGGCCTCGCCCTGCTCGTCAGCTGTATCGGACGCCGTCTCCTCATGGGACAGCATATTGTCGATGAGGTCGAGGCCGCCGGCGCCGTACTCGGCAACAAGATGGCACGGATCGGCTTCTACTCTTATGGTGAAATCGCGCCCCACGCATTGTCGGGGTTCTGCGATCTGCACAATCAAACAATGACCGTAACGACGATAACGGAAGCCGCAGCGTAAACATGCATCCCCTGTTTGCTCGACAGCTCGCGAAATGCACTGACGCGAGCGGCCAGCTAGACGCTGCCGCGCTGGGTACACTTGTCAGCGCGGCTTATAGCGAGGCCGATCGTGATCGCGAGCGCACCAATCGCTCGATGTCGCTTATGATCGAGGAAGTCGAGAAGGCGCGCGTCAGGCTGCTCGATGCATTTGAAGTGATGCCCGAAGGGCTCGCCCTCTTCGATGCCGACAACCGCTACGTGCTCTGGAACCGGCGCTACGCCGAACTGCACGCCGGAATCCTGGACCTGGCGATTGGCAAACGATTTGAGGACGTCGTCGGGGAAGCGGTTGCAAAAGGCCGCTATCCGGAAGCCATCGGCCGCGAGAAGGATTGGCTCGAGTCCCGAATACATTCCCATGCTCAACCGGAAGCCAGCCGCGAATACCGCCTGGCCAATGATCGCTGGCTCAGGGTCGATGAGCGGCGCACCAGCGACGGCGGCAGTATTGGCGTTCGTATCGACATCACCGAATTGAAGCGCAGGGAGGAGTCTTTCCGGCTTCTGTTCGATGCCAACCCAATTCCCATGTGGATATGGGATCACGAGACCTACCGCTATCTCGCTGTGAATGACGCCGCCGTTGCGCACTACGGCTATAGCCGCGAGCAATTTCTGCAATTGACGCTGTTCGACCTTCACCTGCCGGAAGATTTCGACGCACTAAGACAGATCACACGCGATAGACAAGCCGGCCAGCATGGCCACCGCAACTGGTCTCACATCAAGGCCGATGGCACCGTCATCACTTCGACGGCCTATGCAAAATTCTGGAAGTACCAAGGTCGTGACGCGTCGCTGGTCGCAGCGGTCGATTGCACAGAACGCTTGAAGGCAGAGAATGATCTCAAGTTAACGCGCGAGTTTCTCAATACGATCATTGAGAGCGTACCGACGCCTATCATTGTAAAAGACGTGAATGAATTGCGTTACCGTCTTATCAACAAAGCTGCGGAGCGTTATTTTGGGCTCGAGCGATGTGCGATGCTCGGAAAAACAACCGTCGAGACACTGCCCCCAGAAAGCGCCAGGCTCGTCAATAGCCTGGACAAGAAGGCGCTCGAAACAGAAGCGCCGGTTGCCGATGAGCACACCATTCTGACTCCCGGTTCTGGCACGAAGCAAGCGTCCACAATACGTCTGCCGATCAGGGATGAGAACGGAACGATCAAGCATTTGCTCGTCGTGATCGAGGATGTCACGCAAAAACGAACGTTCGAACTCCAGCTTCAACAAGCACAGAAAATGGAAGCCGTCGGAAATCTCAGCGGCGGGATTGCGCACGACTTCAACAACCTCCTAACGATCATCATCGGCAATATGGACTTGCTAAGGGGAGAGCTCGAGGGATCCCCGGAAATCCTGAAAACGCTCGACAAAGTACTCGATGCCAGCCTCAGAGGTGCCACTCTGACCCAGCAGCTGTTGGCATTCTCTCGCAGGCAACCCCTCACAACGAGCTCGTTCGACGTTGGTGTCCTGATTGAGAACATCTCGACGCTCATGTCCAGAACGCTCGGGGAGAATATTGTAGTCCAGACGAAGTGCGCTCCCGATATTTGGCCAATTGAAGCAGACGCCCATCAGCTAGAATCGGCAATCCTGAATATTGCAATCAATGCGCGTGACGCCATGCCAGATGGAGGCAAGCTCTCCATTCTGACAAGGAATACACACATCGACGCAAGTCAGGCATCATCGATGGAGCTCGATGCGGGAGACCATGTCGCAATCGAAATTTCCGATACCGGAAGCGGTATCCCCGAGGAAGCCATCAACCGGGTGTTCGAACCGTTCTTTACGACGAAATCTGCAGGCAAGGGAACCGGTCTCGGCTTGAGCATGGTCTATGGATTTGTGAAACAGTCCCGTGGACATGTAGCAGTTGAAAGCAAGAGCGGAGTCGGAACGACGTTCACGCTGTATTTTCCCCGCGCCGCCGTGAACAGCACCGCGCAAACACCAAGCCAGCAGTTCGTCAAACCGGTTACCCGGAGTTACCAGGAAACCATCCTGGTCGTGGATGACAATGTGCAGGTTCGGACGACCGCTGCCGCTCAGTTGAAGCGATTCGGCTATCGTGTCCTCGTTGCAGACGACGCAAAAGCGGCGCTGAAACTCCTCGGCAGCAACGAGCAGATCGACCTTCTGTTTACTGACATTGTTATGCCCGGCGATCTGAATGGAAAGCAGCTTGCCAGCGAGGCGCGCAAGCTGCGGCCGCACCTCAAGGTCTTGTTTACGTCGGGTTACCCGATCGTCGCCGACGAGGAGAACGCAGACACCGCATTGGAGTTTGCGCTGATCTCGAAGCCCTACCGACAGAGAGACCTCGCGCGAGCGATCAACAGTGCCCTTTCGGTCACAAGACTGGAAGTTGCGTAAGAGCGCACGGCAAACGGTAAAGCGCTCAGCATTCCCGCTAAGCTGGAACAAGCCTCCGTACCTTTCGCGTAGCAATCTGGTCGCTCGGCGTGAGCTACTACGCGCCGATCAGCTTGCTGCCACCTGGTCGGCCGAGCTCAATACCAGCGTCCCCGGCCATACCAGCCGCCGCCGAACAGTAGAAAGACTACGAGAAGAATGATGAGTAGCGTGTTGGTGTCCATGGGGTTACCTCCTGGGTCGACCACAACGACAACGTTTCAACGACGTGTTCGTTCCGGTGATACTTTGGAATAGCGCCAGATGCTGTCCTCCACGTTCCAAGTCCACGCCTTCTTGGCCCGCTTGCGGAATTGTTCTTCGCGCTTTCGGAGAGAACGGCACCACCTTCATCGTCCCATTGCGCAATCGCTGCGGCGAACAGGATCGCATCGCTTTCCAAGCGCCTTTCATGGCTCATTTCAATTCTCAGCCAAGTTTGTTCTTGTGCAGAAAACGAGCGATCTGCGCTCTTAATCGTGGCCTCTCCGCGCCGCTTCCCAACATTCCCGCATTGTCGAAGATTTCGCGTTGGACGTTGGCCGGTAAGGTGTCCCATTGCATAACCAGCGACAGACCAAGGCAGCGCAAAATCGTCTCCTCATTGCCAAGCTGCCCATCACTTAGGTCGGCGGAACCCACGCAGTCTGGAACGGCCGGAACCATGAACGACCTCGTTTCTGCGACTTTTGAGAACGGTCTATTTACATGGGTATTCCAAGCCGGACCCGCCAGCTTGACCGCAGAAATATTCTGTCTGCTGTGGCGCAATTCTGATACAATGAAAGCATCAATTGCAAAAACGTAAGCATTACACAAAGTGAGCGATTTCGCACACTCCCGCTGACGCAAAGCGCCTAACCTTTGCAGGGGCAAGGATTCGGAATGCGAAAGCAAAAGACTCCATCAGGCCGGAAAGTTGTTTCCAAGAAACAGCGCGCGAAGCTCGATTCACCGCCTTCTGAGGCATTCGATCCAGCGGTATTTCTGGAAACGGCAGCCAAAGGCCGCACGATCATCACCCACGCAAAGCGCGAAGTCATCTTCACGCAAGGCGATAATGCGGACTCTGTTTTCTACATCAGAAAAGGCAAGGTGAAAGTCACCGTGGTTTCGAGGCACGGTAAGGAAGCCATAGTCGCACTGCTCGGCAAGGACGAGTTTCTGGGCGAAGGATGCTTGATCGGGCAACCGAAACGACTCGCTACTGCGACTGCCATGACAGAATGTCAGACGATGCGCGTCGACAAACCTGAGATACTGCACATCCTGAAGAGCGAACCCGCATTCTCGCAGCTGTTTATTGCCCACATTCTCGCACGCAACGCGCGTGTCGAGGAGGATCTGGCCGATCAGCTTTTCAACTCGACCGAAAAAAGGCTGGCACGCCTGCTCTTGCTCCTGGCGAACTTCGGGAAGGAAGGCAAACCCGAACCTATCATCGCAAAAATCAGCCAGGAGACGCTTGCCGAGATGATCGGAACGACGCGATCGCGCGTAAGCCATTTCATGAACAAGTTTAGGCAACTTGGCTTCATCGATTACAACGGTCACCTCGAGGTGCACTCCTCGCTGCTCAGTGTCGTACTGAGCGACCAGCCGCCAACCGTTGCGCAGCCCCGTTAGTGCACCGGCGATTCAATACTAGCTGTTGATTCTGCTCACTATTTTGGCCGCGCCGCGACAGGTTCGTCGTTCGGATTCCTGTTCAATACCGCTCAGTCAGCACAATCTCGCGGCCTTAGACTGAAGGCGGGCTTGAACGAACCAGTCGTAAAAATTGGTTGTTCGATGTCTCTTTCCGGATAGCGGCAAGATGCCCTTCCGCAATCCGGATGTGCCCGCCGGTCATCCCCCTCGTCCCCCACAGCCGGCGGGCACAATCCCGCAATAACCGCTACCCTCGGTGAGAACGTCAAGCCGCAATGTTCTCCCGATACAACAATAGGACCAATGATGTCTTCGCGCGCAAGCTGGCCTGACCACGGCCAGCCGAACCACGAGTATAGCGATATGCTAAAGGCGAAGCTGGACGCCGCCCTGGCACGCGAGAGCAAGTTAGTTCACGACAGAGATACGCTTCTGGAACGCCAAAAGCTGTTGACGCTGGAATTTGAGCATCGGCTGGTGAACAGCCTGCAGATCGTAGCAAGCCTGCTCTCAATGCAAAGCAGAACCTCAGGATCGCCGGAGGCCGCGGCGCAGCTCAGCGACGCAGCACTTCGTGTAGCTGGGATATCACGCGTTCATCGCCAGCTGCATCTGCTCGATCATCAAGTGAACGTCAATTTCAGGCTTTACATTATGCAGCTATGTGCGGATCTGTCTGCGCTGCTATTCCACAACAACCAGAAGCGGAGCGTTCTGGTGACCGGGAATGACGGGTTTCTGCCGGTGGCAACCGCCATTCCGCTTGGATTCATAGTCAGCGAGCTTGTGACCAATTCGGCCAAGTACACGGAAGGCAGCATTGTCGTTCACGTCGCGGACACACCTGAGGCCCATTCGCTCAGCGTCTCCGACGAGGGCCTCGGGCTTCCGGACGGATGACCCTGCGGGCAGCAAGGGGCTTGGCATGAACATCGTGCGCTTGCTGGTGAAGCAGATCGACGGGACGCTGCAGTTCAGCCCGGGCCAGAACGGAAGTGGCACCACTGCTACGATTACATTCCCGCTGCAGGCATAAAAAGGCGCAGGAATCGACCCCCGCGCCCCTTTTGATCGAAGGATCGTTACTGCCTGACGCTCAGCTTTGAGCGCTCGTTACAGCTATAGCCTTTGGTGCCCGTACCCATATTCGCGATGCTCTTTTCGCAGGCCGCAGCGGTATCGAAGTTGCAATTCGCATTGCCGGAATTCACCGCACAGAACTCCTGCGTACCGGTTACCTTGCTGACCTGCGCGGAAGCGCCCGTGATCATGAGTGCGCTGACGAACGCCGCAGCGATGATTGAGTTGCGCATGTTATATTTCTCCTGGGGAATAGTCCCGCACAGGAAACGTGCTGCAACAGCGTCCTGTTCCTCGCTTAGAAACTATCTTCTTCCACTGATCATAACTTATGGAAGGCGGCGCGCTGTCGTGCTCCCGCATGTAATGGAACTTCTCAGGCGGAAAGGACGCTTGTCCGATCCAGTTGATCAACGACTTTGTTCGCCGACCTACACTTCCGTCAGAAATTGGCCGCGGCGAGGTAATATGGCCCGCTACTCCTCCGGGAGTACAGTTTCGCTGCTGCAGCGTAAATTGTCTCCCGGTTGGTATCGAATATGTCCAGCAGACTTGCCTCGTCATAATTAGACAGTTTTCGGATCTTCAGAAGCGCATCCACTGGTATGGAGAACACTTTCTCGATTACTCCATCATATCCCCAAAACATCACGGTCTGCCGCGAGCGATCATAGCTGCGGCTCTCGTTGGGAAAGTGGACTGCCACCGAAGTTCCTTCATTGTTGGTCTGCAGCAGAGCAGCTGAATTGCGCTCTGCGATCGTCGGAACTTCATATATAGGCTCGATCAACGGTAAATTCTATGTCGAATGATCCACTCCTCGAGCCATGGCCGAGTGAGCGTTATTGAACAGATTGCCGCCTTAGTGGCATGTTACGAAGGACACACTCGCAACATGCGCTTGAGCGTCACCCTGTCGGCAATTCGCCGACCTCGACGATCATTTCGATATAAATCGCTGATTGTTGGTGCTCGCGGAGATAACGCTATCCGCGGGATTTTTTTACTTTCGTATTCTCATGCAGCGCTGCTGCCGCGCCGCTTGCTAATGACATGAGGCCAACAGTTTGACCGTCGAACGTGCACGAGCAGTTGCGCTGCAGAAGCCATGGGGCGTTGCAGACCTATCGCCGTGGAGCAGCGCGAAGACCGACGGCGCTGTTGGCGAGATCTGGTTCGAGCGTTCGAATAAATCTGCAGAAGATTCGTCATTGCTTTTGAAGCTCCTGTTCACCAGTCAGCCGCTTTCCATCCAGGTCCATCCCAACGACAGTTATGCCAACTCGATTGGCTTACCGAACGGAAAAACCGAGGCTTGGTATGTTTTGAGCGCGGCACCCGGATCGAAAGTCGCGCTCGGCGTCAGAGAAGAAATCACTTCCCAGCAACTCCGCAGCGCCATCGCGAAGGGCACGCTTCCCGGCATGATGCGTTGGCGTCCAGTGGCAACCGGCGAGACCATCTCGGTGCCGGCAGGCACGATCCACGCGATAGGCGCTGGTCTCGTTATCGCAGAAATCCAGCAGCGCAGCGACGCAACGTTCCGCATGTTCGACTACGGCAGGCAGCGCGAACTTCATATCGATAATGCGGTCGCTGTCGCCGACACTGTGCCCGTCGATACTCGCGCCCAGCCGAAGCGGCTTACTGATCAGCGCACGGTTCTCGTCTCCGGACCCCATTTTGTATTCGAAAGTATCGCCCTCGCCCCGAATTCAGTCTGGACGCTGATGGCGACGCAAGAGACGTGGATGCTGGTCGCTAAGGGTACCGCTCGCGCTGGTACCTCCGCCATCACAACGGGCGACGCCATCTTTGCGAAATCCGACAGCGTAGAGATCCGGGCAGGGGATCTCGGCGTGCAAATTCTCGTCGCCTATCCGGATACGGCGCCTGTCAAAGCACTGCTCCAATAACGTCATGGATAGAGCCGCCCCAGCCCCCACGTCGACAACCCGTTCGGAAACAGTCGAATGAAACCACTCCAGCAGGTCGCCTTCATTGGAAATCATTTGCCGCGGCGCTGTGGAATCGCGACTTTTACCCATGATATTCACCGCGCGATCGCGACTTCCCGGCAGGATCTGGAAACCTGCGTAGTTGCGATGACGGATCCGGGCTGCACCTATGACTATCCGGCAGCCGTTCGCTTCCAGGTGCGCGAAGACGTCCTCTCCGACTATGCGGACGCAGCAGATCTGTTGAACAGCGCCAAGTTCGACATCGTTTCCCTTCAGCATGAATATGGAATTTTTGGCGGAGATGGCGGAATCGATATCGTGACGCTCCTCGAACGGCTGCAGATGCCGGTCGTGACTACGCTGCATACTGTCCTGGCCGAACCCACTGCCGCACAGCGCGGTGCGATGCGCCGCGTCATCAATGCCTCTTCCAAGCTTGTCGTCATGGCGCAGAAGGGCCGGGAATTGCTGCAATCGGTGCACAACGTGCCAAACGAGAAGATCGAAGTCATCCCGCACGGCATTGTCGACTTTCCATTTCTCGAACCTACCCTTGCGAAGGCAAAACTCGGCTTTCAGGGAAAAATGGTGATCCTAACCTTCGGGCTATTGTCGCCAAGCAAGGGCATCGAGAATGTAATTGATGCCCTGCCCGCGATTGTCCGGTCCTGCCCAAATGCGGTTTACGTCATCCTTGGCGCGACCCACCCGACTTTGGTCCGCCATCAAGGCGAGGCCTATCGCGAGAGCCTGATGGCCCGGGTTCGCGAGCTCGACATCGAAGACCACGTTGTATTCTTCAACCAGTTTGTCGATCAGCCATCGCTGATGGAGTTCATCTCGATGTGCGACGTCTATGTCACGCCATATCTGAACGAAGCGCAGATGACCTCTGGGACTTTGTCCTGCAGTTTCGGTCTTGGGAAGGCGGTCGTTTCCACCCCATACTGGCACGCGAACGAACTGTTAGCTGACGGCCGTGGAGCGTTGGTTCCCTTTGGCAATGCTCAGGCATTGGGTACGGCAATTTCGGCTTTGCTGACCGACGACGTTCGTCGCAATGACATGCGCAAACGCGCTTACGCAGATAGCCGTACCATGACTTGGGCCCAGACTGCCAAGAGGTATCTATCCGTATTCGAGGACACGCGCCGCAACTTCCAATCAAGACGGTTGCCTTCAAACGCGGTTTTCGTCGGGCGCAAGGACGAGCTCTTGCCGGAAGTTCGCACTGCGCATCTGCTTTCGCTCTGCGATAGCACCGGTGTCATTCAGCATTCGGTTCATTCGGTGCCCGACCGCGCGCATGGGTACTGCGTCGACGACAACGCGCGCGCGCTGCTGTTGTCCTGTGCATTGACCAGCGCCGGCGAAGACGCCCTACCCGACAAGCTTACGACGCGCTTTGCCGCCTTCATCCAGCATGCATGGAACCCTGATACGAATCGGTTCCGCAATTTCATGAGCTATGATCGGCGTTGGCTCGAACCGCAGGGCTCCGAAGACAGCCACGGGAGAACGCTGTGGGCACTTGGCAAGTGCGCGAGCGAGGACGCCAATCGATCGCGCCGCACATGGGCCGCATCGCTTTTCAACATCGCAGTTTCTCCAGTTGAGCACTTCTCATCACCCCGTGCATGGGCATTCACCCTGCTTGGGTTGAACGCTTATTGCAGGCGCGCCGACAATAACGGTCACGCGGAGCAATTGCGTGATCTGCTAGGCGACCGGCTGCTGGCGTTGTTCTCCGCCACCCAGACCGAAGATTGGCGCTGGTTCGAGGACTATCTCGCCTACGACAATGCGCGTCTTCCGCAGGCTTTAATCGAGACCGGGATCGCGACAGGCAGGCAGCACTACATCGATGCGGGTATTCGCTCGCTTCGATGGTTGATGGACGTTCAGACCAACTTCTACGGACACTTCAGACCCGTCGGCAGCTCCAGTTTCGGAAAGCACCGGCAGAAGCCCACCGCATACGATCAACAGCCTGTCGAAGCATGGGCGACGATCGCGGCGTGCAGCACTGCATCGGGTCTGGATTCCAGCCCGGAATGGGCGGCAGGTGCAGCCCTCGCGTTCGGATGGTTTTTGGGCGAGAACGATCTTCGAAGCACGCTGATTGATTCTGTGACCGGCCGCTGTTGGGATGGACTGCATCCCGATCGGCCCAACGAGAATACAGGTGCGGAATCTGCACTGTCCTACCTGCTCGGCCTTGTCGAAATTCGGCAACTCAGGCGCAGCGCGGCCGATCGAAATAAGCCCTTTTCTGATTGTATAGGTCTGGTTCCCGAACACCTGACCCGCTCGCAGACGCCAGAAGGAAATTCCTTTGACTCAACAGCTATTCCTGAACCGGCAAGCACTGCATCTGCGCCCGGATCCGACAAGGGTAGTCGTCAAGCCATTCAAGCCGGCGACTGAGCCGCGCGATCTCAATCCGACTGACAGAACACGGGCAAATCATATCGTCGATCGCGTGCTGAAGCTGGACGCCTCCGCAGCCGAGCAACAACTTCGTGACGTGCTGGAAAATTTCGAAGGCAGACACAGGAACCTGCTTAACATCTTCGAGTCCCGGGCGGATGAGATGGAGGACGCCTTCGATTCTCACGCAAAACTGGACGCCACCCAGCGCCGCCTTATTGGTGCATACTTTCTCAATGAATACTCGTTCGAAGCATCGGCACTGTTCAATCCGAGCATTGTTCGGCATCCAGACCAGAACGGCGTTGCGCCTGATAGCTGTCGGTTTATACTGAGCCTTCGTGCGGTCGGCGAAGGGCACATCTCATCGCTCACATTTCGCTCGGGCACGATTTCCGCCGACGGTGCAGTTGCAATCGATCCCACCGCACGGCTGGCTTCCGTACCCAAAATCAAGCACCGGACTGCCGGACGCTATGGCGAAGAAGTCGAAGTGATGTTTAATGAAGACGAAGAACTCAGCGAGCGTGTGATCTTTCCAGTCAGTGAATCGCAGATCAACGGCATCGAAGACGCGCGCTTTGTTGAATTCAAGGATGGCGGTGAGACAACGTTCTACGCCACTTACACCGCCTATAGCGGGCGCGCGATCCGTTCGGAATTGATCGAAACGAAGGACTTCCTGTCGTTCAGGATGAGTCCGCTCGGCGGCCCTGCCTCCGGCAACAAGGGAATGGCGTTGTTTCCCCGCAAGATCGACGGCCGTTACGCAATGATCGCGCGGCAGGACAACGAGAACCTATATCTTATCTATTCTGACGACCTCTACACTTGGGGCGGCGGAAAGGCATTTCTCCAACCTGAGTATCCTTGGGAGTTCGTCCAGATCGGCAATTGCGGCTCGCCCATCGAGCTCGATGAAGGCTGGCTACTTTTGACTCATGGCGTCGGCCCGGTGCGCAAATACTCGATTGGTGCGGTACTCCTCGACAAAAGTGATCCGTCCAAAGTCATCGCTCGCTCGCGCGAGCCGCTGCTTCGTCCCGAACCCGGGGAAAGAGAAGGCTATGTACCAAACGTCGTGTATACCTGCGGTGCCATGCGGCACCGCAATCACATAATTCTGCCTTATGCGGTGTCCGACACCTTCTCCAACTTTGCCACCATGAAGGTTTCAGACTTGCGCCAAGCCATCGCGGGCTAACCAGCAATGCAAGCGCTCTTCATCGGACACACCTATATCGACGCAACATTTCTAACCGACCGCATGCCGACCGGCGATGAAAAGCATGTGGCGAAAGACTATGCAGTTTCATTCGGAGGAAACGCCGTCACCGCCGCCTTTTGCTGCGCCAAGCTTGGCATCAAGCCGGACCTGATCGCCCCTGTCGCTGATGACTGGCTTGGCCGCATGTTTCTGGACATGGCTGCACGCTACGGCGTCTCTCTTCATGTCAGAAAGGTCGGAAAATCGTCCTTGTCGGTTGTCATGCCGAACAATGGGAAGCGCGCAATCCTGCGCGGACGGGACGACTCATACCCTCACCCTTTTCCCGTTCTGAACCTCTCCGGTTGTCGCGCGCTACACCTCGACGGGCATCAACCTGATGCCGCGATCCATTACGCGAAGCTGTTCCGGCGAGCCGGCCTTCTCACCTCCCTCGACGGCGGCGGTATCCGCGACAACACCGACGAGCTTTTAGGCCACATTGATGTCGCCGTCGTCGCTGAACGACTATGCGAGCAGATGGACCTCGAGCCGCCGGCGATGCTCGATTACCTGAAGAGACGCGGCTGCCGCATCGGCGGCGTCACGCTCGGTGCCCGGGGCATGCTCTGGTACGATGAAAGTGGTGCGGTACGCTCCCTACCCTCGCTCGCCATTGCCCAGGACCGCATTGTCGATACCAGCGGCGCAGGCGATGTCTTCCACGGCGCGTATATTTTCTCCTATCTCCACGACAATACCAAACGCTGGGAAGATCATTTTCATTTCGCGAGAGCCGCGTCGGCCTACAAAATCCAGCATCTCGGAAACGAGGCCGGCTTGCCTACGCTCGATGAGGTTCTAGCCACTAAAGCCGGCTTCGAAGATCCGAGCTGACCTGATCTCCAAATGGCGTCCTGCGCGAAAGTGTTCACTTCCGCTCAGACGCCGCAAGCTTTCACAGCTATTGATCCTCTCTTTAGGTCGCGAGCAAGGCTTACGCGCCTTTGCCTGCTTCCTGCGCGCAGCACTTCGAAGAGTGAACGCTCGGATCAAGACTCCCGCAAATCGAACAAAGGAGACAAGTTCATGACACTCAGCACCATCCTCATCATCATACTCGTCGTGCTTCTGCTTGGCGGCTTCAGCGGTCGCTTCGGTGGCCGCGGCTACGGCTTCGGCAACAATGGTATAGGCTTGATTGGCGTTGTGCTGATCGTTCTCGTCGTACTGGTTCTTTCAGGACGGCTTTGATCGTCATAATTGACAGAAACAGTGTCCCTTTATCCAGCCGGTAGACCCTCGTTCTCGCGCGAAGGGCTGCATCTGCGCGCGAGCAATTCCCAAGGCTGAGCACGCCCAAAGCGCGGTAGTTTTAGCACTCGCAGAGAATGAAGGGCTATTCTGGGGCTGCAATATTGAAAACTTCGCATGTGCGGTATTGTTTTGAAATTGTTGGCGACCCCGGCAGGAATCGAACCTGCGACCAACAGCTTAGAAGTTGCTAGAAATGTCAACGATTTCAACGGCCGTTCCGACAAAGCTGCCCTGCCGGGCGAATTGCTAGATGAGGCGAGATTTCCGTTTGTCGGAATGGAAACGCCAACCCTAGAGACCAAGAATTGCCTTCTTACCCTTCGCCCGGCAACAGCAGATGATCATTTCGCTGCTACACGCCCGTTCGTTCTGCGAAAGCACCCGGTCCCGATGATCTATATCACTCCCGACGACCCGAACCTCGCAAGAACCACATAGGCCCTCTCTGCAGTCATACGGCACGTCAATCCCAGCTGCTTCGAAAACGTTCCAGCACAGTTTTGTCCGGTAGGACCAGCAGGGTTGATCTGCCCCGCTAAAGTAGTCCTCACGGAGGTATAGTTTGTACGGCGGGAGATGAATCGATAGCCAGGAAGCGGATCGCATCTGGGCTTCCGGTTTTGTTGCAATATGCTTGACGACAATTTCTGTTGTTCGATACCGCGAGGCCGGACAACGTTCCAATGGAGCATTTCGTGCCAAAATACGGCATCGGCCTGATGTGCAAGGCTCCCCGACCCGGGACAAGCAAGACGCGCCTCGCACGCGACGTTGGATCGGTTCGCGCCGCAGAACTTTCGAAGGCTTTCCTTATCGATGCGATCGCAACATTGCGCGCGGCTTCCACCGAAACTTCGGCGCGGCCCTTTTGTTTCTACACACCAGATAACGCAAAGGAGGAAGTTCGTACTCTCACTGGCACTGACATTCCGCTCATCCAACAGGATGATGGAGACCTTGGAGCAGTAATGTTTTCTGTGCTGCGTAGAATATTGCAGGAATGCCCCAACGGTGCGGCCTTAATGGGCACTGACCTGCCTTCTCTACCTTCTCGCCTGGTCAGCGCGGCAATCAAGGAGTTGAGCACCCCCGGCATCGACGCCGTGTACGGCCCCTCGGAAGACGGAGGGTATTATCTGGTCGCGATCAAAGGCGAAGCAACGAGGCCATTGTTCGAGGAAATTGATTGGAGCACTCCTACAGTGATGCAGGAGACACGAAAACGCGCAGAGGCTTTAGGATTGCACATTCTGGAACTGGATCCTTGGTATGATGTTGACGACATCATCGGTTTGAGCCGTCTGATCATGGACCTGAGCGATTCTGATCGGATCCGCTCGCTGGGACCGGCAAGAGCTACGCGGGCCGCGCTTCAGTTACCCCAACCCCCAGATCGATGAATGTGAGGCTAGAGCGGCGCTGCGTTTCCTTCTTCAGATCGATCAAAGGGGCTTCCGGAGAATACATCGTCGCTCGTGCGCTCCTTCAATGTTCAGTCAGGACCTCGTCGTCCGATCACTCGAACGAGCAAGCCATCGACGAAGAGGGATCGATGAGAGCGTGAGAAGCGCAAGCCCCAGAAGACCTGCAAGAATTTCAGGCGTGAGGATTGCGCTCGCAGAAATTTCTTCGTCTCGGTCAAGAATGCTTCCTAAGCCTGCGCCGGCAAGCGAATAGACCACCGTGGCGGGAATAATGCCTACGAACGTTGTGATCGCGAAGGTCGAGAGGCGAACGCCAACAAAAGCCGGCACAAGATTAACAAGGAAAAAAGGAAACAACGGCACCAGTCGGAGTACGAGCAGATACACTGCAGCCTCCCGCCGAATAGCAACTGCGAGCCGTGCTGCTGCATCTCCGAAGCGGTCCAGCGCATTCTCGCCAAAGATGCTGCGGGCGAACAGGAAGATCAATATCGCGCCGATCGTCGCGCCGGCCACAGCGAGCGACGCCCCAACCAATGCGCCGAAGAAGAACCCTCCAGCGAGCGTCATTAAAAACGCTCCGGGAAGTGAAAGCGCTACCACCACCGTATAGATCGCTACATAGCTGAGCGTTGCGATCAAATAGTTTTCAGTGATAAAGGCCGACAGGAAAGCGCGTTGCGACTTGAGTACATCGAACGACAAGTAGGAGTGAAAGCCGGAAATTCGAACGAGAACGATAGCGGCAACAGCAGCGACGACCAACCAAAGTCTGCGATCAGCCAAGAAACTTTGCATATCTCGCTTTTGAGACACTACGGAATAAACCTCTGTATGAGACCTACAACGCAGCGCGTCCGCTGCGAAAAAAGCGAAGGCGTGTAATAGCTTCCCGCAGCGCGCTTTGAAATCTCGGAAAGCGTCGGATAAGCGGCAATCATGCTCGCCACTGCACCGATCTTCACCTTTGCCGATATTGCGAGACTCCACATCCCTATCATCTCGCCAGCGTTAGGAGCCGCTATAGTAGCGCCCAGAATGCGGCCACGACTTCCGAGTACGATCTTCGCGAAGCCATTCGTGTGACGTTCGGCCTGCGCCCGATCGTTCTCTTCCAGCGCAGCATGAAGAATCTGAACGTGATGCCCAGTCTCTTTGGCAGCGCTTTCAGTTAATCCGGTGTGCGCAATTTCCGGATCGGTGTAGGTTACCCATGGCAGCGCGCTGTAATTGATCTTTGCAGGAAGCCCAAAGAGCGCACGACGTATGACGATCCCCGCATGGTAGCCCGCAACGTGCGTGAACTGTGGTCCCGAAGCCACGTCCCCTATCGCAAAGACGCGCTTGTTTGAGGTGCGAAGCCCGGCATCAACCTTGATGCCTTTCTTATCGTATTGAATGCCGGCTGCTTCTAGATTCAGATCCTGCGTAGCGGCCGCTCGCCCTGCAGCCACAAGAATATGCGTGCCTTCGATCTTTCGCGGTTTCTCTCCTTCGAGTATAACCGCAACACCCGCGGTTACGCGCTCTACTCGTGCGATCGAAATATTCTCGTGGATATCAACCCCCTCTCCGCTGAAGAAACTTCGGATGAGGTCCGCCGCCTCCGGTTCGTCCTTTGGTAGAACGGAAAATTTCTCCAATACAACGACCTCAGCGCCGAGCCTATGAAACGCCTGTGCCATTTCCAGACCGATTGGTCCGCCCCCTATCACGATCAGCCTCTTGGGGAGATTCTTCATGTCGAACACACTCTCATTCGTCATGAAGTCGATCTGATCCAGGCCCGGAATCGGCGGCACCGAAGCCTTAGAGCCGGTTGCAACCACAATTCGGCGCGCCGAAATCTGGTTGCCAGCCGCCTCGATCGAATTCTCGGACAGGAATCGTGCTGTTCCGGCAATAACAGTGACACCAAGACTCTCGAAGCGCTCGACGCTGTCGTTTGGCGCGATCTTCGCGATAACAGCGTGGACATGATCGTGGACTTTCTCGAAACTTACTTCCGGCTCCAGGCTGCGAATGCCAAAAGTCTCGGCATGTCTAATCGAGTGCGCAACTTTGGCTGCAGCGATTAATGCCTTCGAGGGAACGCAGCCCGTGTTCAGACAATCTCCGCCCATTTTGCCCTTTTCGATAAGAACCACGGATGCGCCCATCTGGACAGCACCAGCAGCAACGGATAGGCCTCCAGATCCAGCTCCTATGACGAGCAGATCCGTCTTGATCTGACTGCCACTGATTTCGGGCCTTCTGGAACTGCCAGCGTTGGGTTGTTGATGCACGGTCTCCCCCTGCATACGACTGCACAGGTTGACTTATACGCCAGAAACCCATGAATCGTTACGCGCTTAGTCAACGACAAAGCTAATAATTCCACTGGTTTCCCACGGCATTACATCACAATGTGGGTACCCGAAGGGAAGGTTCTCCGGCGACATTGTTGGTGAAAGACGAATTGGCCGCTCCCGTACCACCTAGTTTGTGCAAATTGATGATCGAGAACTAGCATCCCTTATGAACTCTGCGGACAAACCTAATATTGTTCTGGTTGGCGCTGGTCACGCGCATCTGCACACCATCAAACGAGTGCACAGTCTGATTGAGCAAGGCGTCAACGTAACCGTAGTCTCGCCGGACAAATTTTGGTACTCCGGGCTCGCAACTGGAATGCTCGGTGGCATGTATTCTGCCGAGCTCGATCAAGTAGACGTGGCCGCTCTTGTGCGATCGCGAGGCGCTTCGATAATAGCCGGCGCATTGCAATCCATCGATCATAAAATGAAATCCGTCATACTACAGGATGGAACCTGTGTTCCGTTCGATGTGCTTTCGCTCAATATCGGGAGCGCGTCTCGCCCTCTCCCAGGAGAAAACGAACGCTGCTATCAGGTGAAACCGATCCGGCGCCTGTACGAACTGCGGCAGCGCCTAGAGAGGGAATTTGCGAGCCCGTCCGGAAAAGCACTCGACATAGCTGTTGCGGGCGGAGGCATTACAGCGTTCGAGATTGCCGGGAATGTGAAAGCTCTTGCGGAGAGATTCCAGCGCGCATGCAACGTGACAATTCTTTGCGGCTCACAACGTCCGCTGAGTGAATTAGCTGCAGCGGCCGCAGAACGCGTTATCAAAAACTTCTCTGACAGGGGAATTCGGCTATCCGCCACTGGGAAGATCGTGGAAATCGATGGCAGGGTTGCCAAGCTTCGCGACAATCATGAGATAAGTTTCGACTTTCTGGTCAATGCGACGGGCTTAATTGCCGACACGATCGGGAAGGATCTCGGAATTCCGCTCGATTCATCCGGCGGAATTCTGGTCGACGACACGCTTCGCTCACCGGAATACCAGAACATATTTGCGGTCGGAGACTGCGCTACCTTCGCGAGCAACCCCCTACCTAAAATTGGCGTTTATGCAATTCGCCAATCACCGATATTATTTCACAACATCCAGGCTATGATTAGTGGCGTATCTCTCCGGCAATTTGTGCCGCAAAAGCTCTATCTAAGTATCATCACACTCGGAGACGGAAACGGCCTCGCGACCCGTGGCAGCTGGTGGTATTTCGGACGTGCGGCTTTCCTTCTGAAAGACTGGATCGATCGCCGCTTTCTTAGCAGCATTCAACCAACGTAAGGTCCACAAAATGACACGGGCGGTTCTCGGTATCATCGGCGGATCTGGCATCTATGATTTGGCCTCGCTTCGCGACGCAGAAGTGCTGGATATTTCCACGCCGTGGGGTCCACCCTCGGATCACCTGCACCGCGGGAAAATCGGCAGCATCGAGATCGTGTTTCTCTCCCGGCACGGCAAGGGACATAGTATTCCTCCAAGCGATATAAACTATCGCGCGAACATCGATGCGCTAAAGCGCGCTGGCGTTACCGATCTGGTTTCTTTATCGGCGTGCGGTTCGTTTCGTGAGGAACTCGCTCCCGGAACATTCGTTCTCGCTGACCAGTTTGTCGATAGAACCTTCCGTCGGGAGACAAGCTTCTTCGGGCGGGGCGTCGTTGCACATGTCTCGATGGCGCATCCGGTAGGTCCGCGCCTCGCCGACCGTATTGAATCTGCGGCTAATGCGCAGAACATACCCTGCAAGCGAGGCGGAACTTATGTCTGTATCGAGGGTCCCCAATTCTCGACGCTTGCCGAAAGCCTTACCTATAAGGCAGCGGGCTACGATTTAATCGGAATGACCAATATGCCGGAGGCAAAGCTCGCCCGCGAAGCAGAGATTACATATGCAACCGTCGGGATGGTGACCGATTACGACTCCTGGCACAGGTCAGGTCCAGTGGATATCAGTTCCATTCTTCGGGTTATGAAAACAAACACTGAATCCGCGATCAAACTTGTCGAACGTCTGGCGGCAGATTTTCCGAGCGAACACGAGGTGTGCCCGGTCGGCTCAGATAGGGCGCTCGACTTCGCCATTATTACAGCGCCCGACCGTCGCGATCCGGCTTTGGTGGCTAAACTTAGTGCCGTTGCGGGGCGGGTGCTTCGCTAAAGTGTGAGCCAGCAACCGCTGCGGAGCGATCACTACAGGCGATAGGGCTGATAGCCGTATTCCACGGCCAAGCGATCGGCGTCCACGCCAAGAAAAAACTTGATCCGCAGTCGCCACATCAAAAGGACAGTAGCGAGAAGTCCACCGCGTTCCCAGCGTCTACCTGAAGTTATCACTTGTTGCGAAAGACACTCAGGCCGGCACTCTCGCTTCAGCAACTTCGAAATCGCGACATCTTCCATGAGCGCAATATCTGGAAATCCGCCCACCTTCTCGAAAGCCACGCGCTGGACGAATAGCGCCTGATCGCCCGTAGCAATACCGGTCAGCCGGGAGCGGAGATTCATCAACCGCGAGATGAGCCGCAGCGCCATCCCGGCCGGTTCGATACGAATATCAAACCGGCCCCAGGCTCGCTTGGAGAGTGCCCGCCTGATCGCATCACAGGCATTTAGAGGCAGCTCAGTATCGGCATGTAAGAACAGTAGAATGTCGCCTTTGGCCGCCGCTGCACCAGCATTCATCTGACGCGAACGTCCTCGCGGCGCCGATAAAATTCGCTCCACCCGCCCGGCCGCTTCCGCGATCGTGTCATCCGTACTTCCACCGTCAACGAGTACTATCTCGGTTCCGGCGGCCCTGAGGGGCTGAAGTTTCGCGAGAAAGGCCGCAAGGCCGGCGCCTTCGTTCAGGACTGGAACTATGATCGAAATCATTCGCTCAAATACTTTGACACCTTTTCGGCGGCTTATTCCGGCACATTAGCACAATACGCCTACGATCCTGATACCCGGTACGTTACAGCGGGAAAAACATATTTTGTTTTATTCCGAACTCGATTGGATCGAGCGGCGGAGGAAAATACAATTGCCGCCACGAGGAAGTTATAGCGCAATTCCAGAGGACCAATGAACTTTCATACAACGATCGTACGGCCGCTAAAGTTTGACTCACCATTTCTGGTGTTCGGAGGGCCTTACTCCAACCTTGAAGCGCTCGAATCGATGCTCCTCGAAGCCGATCGGCTTGGCATTCCTCCAAGTAGCGTCGTGTGTACCGGAGATGTCATCGCGTACTGCGCCGACGCTTTCGCCTGTGTCAAAAAAATCCGCTCTACCGGCATGCATGTCATCATGGGAAACTGTGAAGAAAGCCTCGCGCTCTCTGCCGAAGATTGCGGTTGCGGATTTATGCCCGGAAGCGCGTGCGACAAGCTTTCCGCTGCGTGGTTCGAACATGCAAGCCGCACAATCGACGCGGAAGCGCGAGCATGGATGGCGGCGCTGCCTCGAACGCTCTCCATTGAGACCGGCGGAATGGAGTTAGCCGTTATCCACGGGGGAGCGACGCGCATAAATCGCTTTATATTTGGATCGACAAACACACAGCAAAAAGCGGCGGACATCGATCACCTGGCCGTGAATGGTGTCATAGGCGGCCATTGCGGAATCCCGTTTACACAAAAGATCGGCGATCGCTTCTGGCACAATGCAGGTACCATCGGTGTTCCAGCCAATGACGGCACACCGCGTGTATGGTTCAGCATTTTTACGCCTCAAGCCAATGGCCTTCGAATCGAGCACCGTGCGCTAGAGTACGATCACCAAACCGCCGCGAAGAAAATGCACGCGGCCGGACTTCCTGCTGAATATGCGGACTCGCTTGCGACTGGGCTTTGGCCGAACTGCGATGTGCTTCCCTATAAGGAAATTACGGAGCGAGGCGTGGCACTTCAATCAGGCTCCTGCTTTGTGGAAACGCGAAATTCCGAACGGAACGAGCCACGCAGAGTAAAGCCGGTCACTCAGCTCTTATGGCCAATCGGCGCACGCGATAATCGAACACGATTAGCGGAGGAGAAATTTTCCAATGCACGAACGACGGCGGATGGTGAGCCGCGTGCAAGCGTCGCTCTGAAAACGCTCAATACCCTTTGGGTAAACACGGGAACGCTGTGCAACATCGCCTGTAAAAACTGCTACATTGAATCGAACCCGCGTAACGACCGGCTCGCCTATATCTCGTGCGATGAAGTAAAGGCCTACCTCGATGAAATCGAACGAGAATCATTAGGAACCGCAGAGATCGGCTTCACCGGAGGTGAGCCGTTCATGAATCCCCAATTCCTCGATATGCTCGAGGAAGTGCTCTTACGAGGTTATCGGGCACTTGTACTCACGAATGCCATGAAGCCGATGCAGCGGTTCAAGACCAGACTCCTTGAGATGAACGAGCGATACTCAAAGTTACTTTCGCTCAGAATTTCGCTCGACCACTATTCGCAGGATCGTCACGAGGAAGAACGAGGTGTAGGTACATTTCGTTCTACTCTTGATGGAATGAAATGGGCGTCGCAGAACGGCTTTGGTTTATCTGCAGCTGGCCGGACGATGTGGAACGAACAAGAGCAGACCTCCAGGGCAGGTTTTGCGAAATTGTTTGACGACGAAAGTATCGCCATAGACGCTTGGAATCCCGCAACGCTCGTCCTCTTTCCAGAAATGGACGAGTCAGTCGATGTGCCTGAGGTAACTACTAAATGCTGGAGCATACTCGATAAGTCGCCCGAAATGTTGATGTGCTCCGCATCAAGAATGGTCGTCAAGCGAAAAGGAGCGGAGAAACCGGTGGTACTCGCCTGCACGCTTATCGCATACGATCCCCAGTTTGAGTTGGGATCAACGCTGCGCGAAGCCTCGGCGGATGTCTATCTTAATCATCCGCATTGCTCGCGATTCTGCGTTCTAGGTGGCGCATCCTGTAGTCCGAGCAAGACTTCACCGTCCACGGCGGTGCATGCTCACGTAGCGGCCGATTGATCGGTCTAACGATTTGCGCAAGCTAGACGCATCCGGCGTCGTAGTATTTGATAGAAGCACGCCATGCTGTGAGGCGCTGGAAAAAGCACGACAGCAACGATCGGGCTCGCCGGATCATGCCAAGGCAGAGCCTGAAGTTGCGTAGGCTTTTGAACTATCGCGCCCAACGAATCGTGTTTGCCGAAGAATCTAACTAGATTGAAATCGGCCAACAACCTTGTTGGAATGTTTTGTCGGAATGAATTCTGACGACAACGCTAACTTACTGAATATATTGGCGACCCCGGCAGGAATCGAACCTGCGACCAACAGCTTAGAAGTTGTTAGAAAACTCAATGATTTCAACGCCCATTCCGACAAAACTTCCATTCGGACAGTGTTGTCTAATAAAACGAAAATTCAGTTTGTCGGAATGGTCATAGAGCAAGGCGCACGCACAATCGCGCCGTAAATTTGAGATGAGATTGATCTACGTCAACTCGAGGCTGCCCTAGAAGCGCTAAAGTAGATGCCAAAGTAGAAAAATCGCATGTTAACGAGACGCGCATTCATTTCTAGTGCGGTGATCGGATCATCGAACGCCCTTCTCACTGCAAAATGGGCATTCGGAAAATCCAAACCGTTCGAACGCAGCCTCCCAATCCCGCCGCTAATCGACGCTCGTTCAGTCGCTAACAAGATTGGTCTTATCGCGGCTGAAGGACGACACAAATTCTTCCCAAATCAGCCAACTGCAACCTCGGGTTACTCTGGTGCAATTCTTGGCCCAACGCTTCGTTTCCATAAGGGGGACGAGATAGCAGTCACAGTCGAGAACAAACTTGAACGACATACAACTGTTCATTGGCATGGCTTATTGATTCCGAGTATCTCTGATGGAGGGCCTCACAATCCAATTGCTCCGGGTACTTCCTGGCGGACGACACTGAAGATCGACCAACCGGAAAGCACAGCCTGGTTCCATCCGCATCCGCACGGTGACACAGCACGGCAGGTCTATTCTGGGCTTGCAGGAATGGTGTTGCTCGATGATGGGTCAAGTGAGCGACTAGGTTTGCCGCGAACATACGGGGTCGATGACATTCCGTTGTTACTGCAAGAGCGGCAGTTCAACTCAAACGGCAGCCTACGCTACGACGACGGCCCCCAGACAACAATGCTCGGCGCGCGGGGAGATACAGTTATTGTGAATGGAGCCATTGCCCCGGTCGCCCGCGTACCCGTGGGATTGGTTCGGCTGCGACTATTGAATGGTTCGAACGCAAGAAATTATGATCTGTCCTTCAGTGATACGAGAGCATTTCACGTAATCGCATCTGATGGGGGCTATCTCCCCTCTCCAGTACGACGTACTCGTCTAATAATATCGCCCGGCGAGCGCTTCGAGGTGTTGGTCGATTTTTCCGATGCTCGGTCTGTCATACTTGAAACAGGGGCTGATCAGTTTATTCCCATGATGGGCATGATGTCAGGAGACGTCAGCGGAGCAGCGCAAATTATTAAATTTGAACCCGATCCTACTAAAGTTTCTAAGGTGCACTCAATTCCTGCAAAACTATCAACAATGTCGGATATCGGAAGAGTCGATGGCCTGAGGCGGCGCCAATTCGTGTTGAACGATCATATGATGGGAATGATGGGCATGCGATTCAGGAACCGTGGTCTTGCCATCAATGGAAGCCCGTACGACATAAACCGGATCGACACTACCGTTTCGCTGGGCAGCAGCGAGATCTGGGAAGTTGAATCAGGAATGATGGCTCACCCATTCCACATCCACGGAGTTCAGTTCAGAATTCTCTCAATCGACGGGAGGCGACCACCAATGCATCTGCAAGGCTACAAAGATACAGTATTGGTGCTCGGGTCAGCTGAAATTCTCGTTCCCTTTACCCAGCGCGCGACTCGAGAACATCCCTTCATGTATCACTGCCATATCCTTGAACACGAGGATGCCGGTATGATGGGACAATATGTTGCGACGTAGGGGGCCGATTGTTTCGACATTTACTAAACAATCAATAGTTTGATGACCGGTTCAAATCGATTGATTTCGGACTGATTGATAATCGCTCTGGCGAGTGTCAAAGTCTGTTACTGCGCCATTTTTATCGGCACCTTCAGATAGTGCACACCATTCGATTCCGCCGGCGGAAACTTTCCGGCACGGATGTTCACCTGGATCGAGGGCAGCAGGAGCAATGGCGCGGCAAGGGTCGCATCGCGCGCTTTGCGCATCTCGACAAAGTCGCTTTCATCCACGCCTTCATGTACGTGAATATTGCGGGCTCTCGCCTCGCCGACCGTGGTTTCCCATGCATAGTGATCGCGTCCGGGTGCCTTGTAATCGTGGCACATGAACAACCGGGTTTCAGGCGGCAATGCCAGAATTCGCTGGATCGAGCGGTAGAGTGCGTTCGCGTCGCCGCCGGGAAAGTCGGCACGTGCAGTACCATAGTCAGGCATAAACATCGTATCGCCTACGAACACCGCATCCCCAATCTTGTAGGAAACGCAAGCCGGCGTGTGGCCTGGAGTAAAAATGACTTCACCCTCAAGTTTTCCGATCGCAAAGCGTTCTCCATCTTTGAATAGGTGATCGAACTCCGATCCATCACCCGAAATATCCGTTGCATTGAAGACAGGGCGGAAGATGCGCTGCACATCACGAATGTGCTCACCAATAGAAACTTTGGCTCCCGTCTTGAGCTTGATGTAAGGCGCGCCAGATAAATGATCGGCGTGTGCGTGGGTTTCCAGCACCTGCGCGATCTTTACGCCGTTCTTTTCGGCTTCAGCAAGAATTTCGTCCGGCGAAGAGAAAGCCGCCTTGCCGCTTCGGAAATCGTAGTCGAGAACGGGATCGATTACGGCACCCTGCATGGTCGCAGGATCCCACACGAGATAACTCACCGTATTCGTTGCCTCGTCGAAAAAGGCTTTAATTCCAACTGTTTGCTTAGCCGTCATAGCAGGCTCCTACATCATCTTTATCTGCTGTCTTGACTTATATATTAGATTACTCTAATTTAGCAATATCTAATATATGGAGCATTGGATGCCCCAGGTAACAATAAAGAATAGAGCCGACGTCGGCATTGCCAGTCTCGCGCGCAAAGCAGGCGATGCTGCCCAATTGCTAAAGCTGCTGGCCAACGAAAACCGGCTGCAAATTCTTTGTCAGCTTGCGATCTCTCGCGAAGTCTCGGTGGGAGAGCTTGCGGATGAAGTCGGGCTGAGCCAATCGGCACTCTCTCAGCACCTTGCGAAAATGCGCGACGAAAGTTTGCTTGCCACTCGACGCGAAGGACAAACCGTCTTCTACCGAATTTCCGACCCCAATGCGGCACGCGTGCTTGCGCTGCTGAAGGACATTTACTGCCCGTAACAGATCAGTTTGAAGGAACCGAAGAATGTCGAAATTGAAATCAATATCTCCGGATCGCGCAGCGGTGTTGATGCGATCGGGCGCAGTTCTCATAGATATCCGCGAGGCCGATGAACACGCGCGCGAAAATATTCCCGGCGCGCGCCACCATTCGTTGACCCGGATCGATTCCGAGAGTCCGGTACGTAGCGGTGATGAGGTCGTCATCTTTCACTGCAAGTCCGGAGCGCGCACACAGGGAAATTCTCCCAAACTTGGCGCCGCGGCACAAAACTGCGAAGCCTATATTCTCGAAGGCGGATTGAACGCCTGGAAGAAAGCGGGGCTGCCCGTTACGCTAGACCACGCCCAGCCGATTGACATCATGCGCCAGGTTCAGATCGCAGCCGGAAGTCTTGTTCTGGTTGGCGTGGTGCTCGGCGCGGCAATAACTCCTGCTTTCTATGCTTTATCCGGCGTTGTCGGCGCCGGCTTACTGTTCGCCGGTGTCAGCGGCTTCTGCGGGCTGGCACGGGTTCTTGGAATGATGCCGTGGAACCGGAGCGCGCGGACTTCGTGAAACGCAAATGACTTTTCTGACCGCCCTCCTCTCAATCGCTTCCGGCAGCCTGGTCGGCTTCACGCTCGGGCTGGTTGGCGGAGGCGGCTCGATTCTGGCAGTGCCGCTTCTTGTCTACGTAGTGGGCGTAAACTCCCCACATGTTGCCATTGGCACCAGCGCGATCGCAGTTGCTGTTAGCGCAGCAACCAATCTCATCGGTCACGCACGCGCCAACACCGTGAAATGGTCATGTGCGCTGGTGTTCGCCGCTGCGGGCGTTGCTGGAGCCTTCTTCGGCGCACAGCTTGGGAAAATTATCGATGGAAGCAAACTGCTTACTCTGTTTGGTTTGCTAATGGTAATTGTAGGGGCTTCCACGCTCGTGCCCCGTAAATCGACGGGCAATCCAGCGATCGCTCTAACCTACAAGACGATGCCGCGACTATTGCCTTTACTGACAGGCGTTGGCTTTCTTGTCGGCGCGCTGTCCGGGTTCTTTGGTATCGGCGGAGGTTTTCTGATCGTGCCAGGTCTAATGGGTGCGACCACGATGCCGCTTCTAAATGCGGTCGGTTCTTCCCTGGTTTCGGTCACAGCATTCGGGCTCGCGACAGCCGCAAGCTACGCATGGTCAGGCTTAATCGACTGGCATCTTGCCGGTCTTTTCATTGTCGGCGGGGCATTCGGCGGTCTGCTCGGTATCAAGCTTGGCAAGCGCTTGTCCGGCCATAAGCGGGTATTCGCGCTGACATTCTCAAGCGTGGTTATCGCGGTTGGACTCTATGTGATCGTTCGATCCATAGTTTTCTAGCTTGCGATTTGAATAGCCCTGCGTGGCCTCACTGCCGGACAACTTGCTAGCTTTTCAGAAAACCTAATATTGGCGACCCCGGCAGGAATCGAACCTGCGACCAACAGCTTAGATATTGTTAGAAAAGCGAATCATTTCAACGCCCATTTCGGCAAAACTGACCTTCTCGCAGCATTGTCTAATAAGACAAAAATTCAGCTTGTCGGAATGGAATTAGGAGGCGGTTGGAGGCAGATAGCAGGGTCCGGCAACACCCTCTAATTTTTCCAGTCCGCTCTCGTCGACTTCCAGACCAAGACCGAATCCAGCAGGAGGCTCCATACTGGAGCCGATGAGATTGATCGGATTCTTTGCGAGTCGATCCCGGAACGGGTTGACCGGCGCGAGATCAGCCTCGTGAACAAGTCCATTAGGGATTGCTGCCAGAAGATGAAGATTGGCTGCGGCGCTGAGCACGCTTTGACTCGTGTGCGGTGCGACCATGACGTGATACGCCGCCGCCATATCAGCAATTTTCTTGACTTCGGTAATGCCACCGGCTTTCGTGCAGTCTGCCTGCACAATGTCGATCGCGCCTTCACGAAGTAATTCGCGAAATGCCTGCTTCGTAAAATGGTTCTCGCCGGCGGCAAGAGGGGTAGACGTATAGCGGCGCATCGCCTTGTACCCGTCTATGTTGTCCGGAGTGAAGGGCTCTTCCAGCCACCACACATTATACTTTTCACAGTACCGCGCGACGGCCTGCACATCGAGGATCGAGTAACGCGTGGCGGCATCTACCGCGATCTTCAGGCCATCGCCGAAGACCCTGCGAATGTGCCCCACCCGCTCCGCATCAATACGCGCGTCCTGCCCCACGCGCAGCTTGATCGCTTTGTATCCGCGATCGACGTACTGCTTCACCTCATTTTCGAGCGATTCCAAGGGCTGAAAACCAAGTGATAAGCCGCCCGCGTAGGCCTCGGACGCTTTTTGTTTGCCCCCTAACAGTGCACATATCGGCTGCTTCAGTAGCTTTCCCGCGACATCGAAGAGGGCAATATCGATACCACTCACAGCGATTACCGCAGCCGTTCCGGTTCCGTGCGTCTGGATTTGCGAGCGGTAAATCCGGTCATACACGCCCTCCCGATCCAGACAGTCCATTCCAATCAGCAACGGTGCAAGACTGTGGTTGATGATCTCCGCGATCGCGGTCGGCGCCATAGCATGATGTGCCTCTCCATAACCGGTCGTACCGTCCTCGGCGACGACCTTCACCATGACTAGATCGCGCTTTACGTTTCTGCCAACGCCAAATTTTAGTGCCGTCTTGTCGAAAACGTAGGAAAAGACAGTTGCCGATATCTTTGCAATCCGCATATGCACACCCCTACCGGTACACGAGATCGCGCAGAAGCAACGAAACTGCAGGAACGTAAGTGATAATCATCAGGCAGAGCAGAACGGTGAGAACAAACGGCAGCAGGTAGCGCGCGATCTGAAGCACGGAAACATTTGCAACCTGACACGCCGCGAAGAGATTGACACCGAACGGAGGCGTGACCATGCCGAGCGCCAGGTTGACTATGATTACGACACCGAAGTGGATTGGATCGATTCCGAAGTTTACCGCGACAGGCGTCAACAGTGGACCGAGCACCAAGATCGCGGCGCCGGTTTCAATGAACATTCCCACAATGAAGAGCGCGATGTTCACGCTCAATAGGTAAGCTGCTGGGCTGTCGAAGGAGTTATTCAGCCATGCGCCAAGCTGCGCTGGCAAGCCCGCACGGTTGATCAGATAACTAAGGAATGCGGCACTAGCGACCAGGATCATGATCGCTGCCGCGGAAATAGCGGACCGACGGAATGCGACGTATATCTCTCGCAAGCCCAACTCACGATAAATAAACGTACCTACGAGCAATGCATAAACTACCGCAACCGCAGAAGCTTCAGTGGGCGTGAATGCGCCACTGTAGATTCCACCAAGAATAATGATCGGAAGACCCAGCGCCATTGCAGCGCGCCGTGCGGCCGTTCCAATGCTGAGACGATCTTGACCATCGTTCAAACCGTAACCATTGCGCTTGCATATAGCCCAGGTCACCAGCAACAGAGCGAAACCAATCAAAAGCCCCGGTCCGACACCGGCAATGAAGAGTTCCCCAATCGATAGTTCCGCGGAAACGCCGAGCAGGATCATCGGAATGGAAGGTGGAATGATTACGCCGAGCTCGGCCGTTACCGCCATTAGCGCGGCCGCAAATGGCGCGGGATAGCCATGCCGCACCATCGCAGGAATCAGTATGGATCCGATCGCAAAGACAGTAGCAATACTCGAACCTGAAACTGCAGCGAATATCATGCAGGTTAATACGCACGTAAGTGCAAGGCCTCCCGTAAAACCACCGACAATCGATTTTGCCAAATCTACCAAGCGGCTGGAAATTCCACCCGTCTCCATCAAGTTACCAGCAAGAATGAAGAATGGGATCGCAGCAAGCGGATACTTGTCCAGTCCTATGAAGATTTGTTGTGGCACGACAAGCAACGACATTCTTGCGTCGCTCGCGACGTATGCAGCACCAGTCAAACCCAGTGCCACTGCTACTGGAACGGAAATCACCAGCAGCGTGAGCATCGTTCCCACTATGAGCGATGGCGACATGAACTAATCCACGGCTCGGTCTGCACTCTCAACCGGCGGTTCGTTCCAAACACGGATGAAAGTGAAGAGGGCCAGCAGCGCCGCGAGCCCGCCACCAACCGGAAGCGCGGCGTACGACCATGCGATCGAGATTTCGAGGCCGGCCAGATTCTGGAATCGAACACGCTCAGTAATCTCGTAGCCGGTCCAAGCCAGCATCGAGAAAAAAAGGTTGCTGGATGCGAGCCCGACGAGCTGAAAAAACTTTCCGAAACGTCCGCCCCCGATGGTTCGCAGCACATCAAAAGCGACTAACGATCCTGCCCTGACAGCAAGGGCCGCGCCTAGGCAAACCATCCACACCAGAAAAACACGCGTAAGCGCTTCTGTCCATGAAGCCGGTTGGTGGAGAACGAAGCGCGTCAGCACTTGGTAGGCCCCGAGGCTGGCCGCAGCGGCAAGCAGCGCCACGACCAGGCCTTCGAGAACCAAAGCAACCTGTTGCTCAAACGTCCGCAGGTGCTTCAGCATTTCACGTCACTTCGTTTTGCGAATCGAGTCGATCACGTCTTTGCCGAAACGCTTCTCGAACTCGGCGTTTGCAGGCTGAAGCGCCTTCACGAATGCGTCGGTGTCTGACACCTTCACAACTTCCATGCCCGCAGTACCGAGAGCCTTCACCGTCTCATCTTCCAGCTCTCGCACTCGTTTGCGCAAAGCCTCTCCTGCAACACGCGCTGCATCGGCAACGATCTTGCGGTCAGCTTCGTTCAGCTTTGCCCAGATCACGGGAGACGCAAGGATCGGCGTCACGATAAAGCGATGGCCAGTGAGCGAGAGATACTTTGCTGCCTGGAAGAATCGGCCCGACTGCACGGTGGTGGACGGATTGTCCATGCCGTCGACGACGCCCTGTTGAAGCGCGCCGAACAATTCCGGGAACGCCATCGGGGTTGGCAGCGCACCCAAGGTGCGGAAGGTGATCAAATGAATCTCGTTTTCCTGCGTGCGGATTTTCATGCCCTTCAGATCATCAGGCTTGGTGATTGCACGCTTGTTAGTGACGAGATGCACCGGCCCCAGATACCCGAAGCCGAGGCTGACGAAGTTGCGTTCGTTGATCTTCTTACGCAAGCCGGCGCCGACAGGACCGTCCAGCACTGCGTTCGCATGATCAAAACCTCGAATGAGGAACGGCACTTCGAAGATGCCTGCTTCCTTGACGAAGTTCGCGAGCGGCGCAGGAGAAGTAAAATTCAGATCGAGCGTTCCGATCTGCAGGCTTTCCAGCATTTCGCGCTCCCCACCAAGTTGACTGGCTGGAAACACTTCGATCGTGATGCGACCGCCGCTCTTTTCCTTGACTTCATCCGCAAAAATCTTTGCAGCGTAGCCGTAAGGTGAAGTCGCGGCCGTCGCGAAGCCAAGCTTTAGATTTGTCGTTTGTGCGGAAGCGCCCGCAGTACCCAGAGATAATGCGGCAACAGCCGCTAACAGAACTTTCGAAACACTCATCACACCAGTCTCCTCTGTTGAACTTTCCCGGCCACACAGCGCTGCCGGGCCTTACTATCGTCCTGTGTCGGCGACCGCTCTTTTTGATTCAGAAACCTCAGCTTCCGTTTTTGTGTGGGCGGATTCTCCGTAGTCCCGTGCTGCAGCCTCTCGGCTGACAAATCCAAGTTCGATATCCTTTGCGAGCGCCGCGGGATTGCGATCGCGCGGATCGCCGTAACCTCCGCCGCCCGGCAGTTCGAGATGAACGCGTTCGCCGGCCTGCAGTATGCTTCGTCCTTTGGGCGCGAGTTCGCGGCCTTTTTCGCCGACGACGACACCTCCGGCACCGTCTTTGCCGGATTCTGTACCGCGCGGAGCATCCTTGATGCGGTCGTACATCGCCGAGAGCGTCACTGGGCCGACGGCGCGCACTTCGAATTCGATTGTCTGGCCGAGGCCACCTCGAAACCGCCCGGCCCCACCTGAATCCGGACGCAACTCACGCTTGCGAAACAATACAGGCGAGACGGTCTCGATGATTTCGGTAGATACGTTCTGAATACCGCTCGGAAAGGACGTCGTTGAAAGCCCATCTTTATCGTGCCGCGCACCCATTCCGCCGACCGAGAAGAAGGCGAAGGAGAACGGTTCGCCGCTTACATCTTTTCCGCTGACCTGTGTGACCCACAAACCTGCGGCGCTATCTGCCGGAACCCGATTCGGCAGCGCCTTGGCGAGCGCGGGATAGATTACGCTCGGAAGATAGTGACCGAGAATGTGTCGTGCAGCGGTAGGTGCCGGGGACACAGGGTTGAGCAACGACCCGGAAGGCGCCTGCACGTGTATCGGAACGAAACTTCCGTGGTTGTTCGGCACTTCGGGCGCCACGACGCACTTCACCGCGTAGGTCGCGTAAGCCGTCGTGTAGGCCAGCGGCACGTTGATGCCGCGTTCCACCGCGGCATCGGTGCCGTCGAAATCGATCAGCATCTCGTCATCTTTGCGAGACACACAAACCGCAAGCTTCAGCGGCTTATCCATGCCGTCATTCACGGCAACATTCCGAAAATCTCCATCCGGGAACGCGCGAATTGCTTTGCGCATAGCGGCCTCGGAACGGGAAATAATCTCGTCCGATAATTCTTCGATATGCGAAAGGCTGAACTCCTCGAGCAACCCGAGAAGACGCGATGCACCGACCTCGCCAGCCGCTACCTGCGCCTCAAGGTCGCCAATCACTTCGCGCGGTGTTCGCACGTTCGAGGTGATGAAGCGGTAAACATCTTTGTTCTCTTCGCCGCCCACGCGGAATTTGCAGAACGGTACGTGCAGTCCTTCTTCAAAGACTTCGCGGCCGTCTGCGGTCAGGCCGATTCCGCCGACATCGACCATGTGGCAGCAGCTCGCAAACAGCGCGACGGCCTTATTCTCCCGGAACACGGGCGTGACTAGCGACATATCGTTGAGCTGACCTGCCAACTTGTAAGGATCATTCGACAAGAGCGCATCACCGGGCTTCAGCGTTTCGAGCGGAAAGGCTTCGAGAAAGTGGCGCATGCCGAGCGCCATCGTGTTGATGTGGCCTGGCGTGCCGGTGCGCGCTTGTGCGATCATTCTGCCGCGGGAATCGAAGATTGCAGCGGAGAGATCGCCGGCTTCCCGGACGATGGTAGAGAATGCCGTGCGCATCAGAACCTGCGCCTGCTCCTCGGCAATCGCCAGCAGTCGGTTCCAGAGGATTTCAAGTTCGTAGGAGGAAAACTCGCGCTTCACGCCCGGCCCTCCTGCACGTCGATCACGAGCAACCCGTCTGCGCGAAGTGCAACCTGCGAGTCTGGTCCTACCGTCAAGCTTGCTCCGCCGAGTTCTATAATCGCGGGACCCGAAAGCGTTTCGCCAGTTTCCAGCTCGCTTGCAGAAAGGATCGATGAATCAGCAAAGCCACCTGCCTCGAACCACACTTTGCGCCTGCGCGGCCCTGTTGACTTTGTGGTGGTGAGCGACGCTCCCGCGACGGTCGGCACCGGTCCGCGCACGCGCACGCGCCAGGTGACGAGCTCGACGGCAGCATTCGGGCCTGCGACGGCATTGAGAAGCTTGTACTGCTCCGAGAAAGTCCGCTGAATTGCCTTTACATTGCGCTCACGAATTTGAGCAGGCGTGAGCGGTACGGTGATCTCGTGTCCCTGCCCACGATAACGCATATCGGCGGAAACTTCGATGACGGTTTGATCCGGCTTTACGCCCGCCCAATTGACGAGGCGCGTACCTTCCGCGCTTAGCTCCGCAATCACTTCCTCTGCCGCGCTCCAGTCGGTATCGGCGAGTGTTACCGGAAAGCTTCTGGCCGTGTCGAAGGAAATCGGCGCGCATAGAAGTCCGAATGCCGAGCCGACGGAGGCATGAATTGGCGCGATGATGCGCTTACATCCCAGTATTCGCGCAACGCCATAGGCATGCACCGGCCCTGCACCGCCGAACGCAACCATAGTGTAAGCAGACGGCGTTTTGCCGTGCTCAAACAAATGAACGCGTGCCGCCGCTGCCATGTTTTCGTTCACGACGCGGTGAATGCCGCTCGCGGCTTCCTCAATCGTGATACCGAGAGGCTTTGCGACATGTTTGTCGATCGCAGCGCGTGCCTTCTGGAGGTCGAGCTTCATCCGCCCGCCAAGGAACGTTTCAGCCCCGATATATCCGAGCACCAAATCGGCGTCCGTTACTGTCGGTCGTGTACCGCCGAGGCCGTAGCATGCCGGCCCAGGCTCGGACTCCGCGCTCTCCGGGCCGACTTTCAGAAGTCCGAGCACATCGATATGCGCGATTGAACCGCCGCCCGCGCCGATTTCGATTAGATCGACCGTCGGCGCCTGCACCGGCAGACCGCTGCCATGCTTGAACCGATAAACGTGACCGACTTCCAGTTTCTTCGCGATCAGAGGTTGACCGTTGTCGATGATTACGGCTTTCGCCGTCGTTCCACCCATATCGAAAAAGAAAACACGATCTTCCTTCGAAAGCCTCGCAATGTTCGCAGCGCCGATAGCCCCGGCCGCAGGTCCGGATTCTAGAAGCTTTACCGGGTAACGTTCCGCTGCTTCCGGCGCCGCCGTGCCGCCGTTCGATTGCATGATTAGCAGAGGAGCATGGATGCCCAGTTTCTCAAGCCTCTTGCCGAACGCGCGGAGATAGGGGCCGACTTCCGGCGCCACGAAAGCATTGATTGCAGTGGTTGACGCGCGTTCGTACTCGCGAATTTCCGGCGCGACATCGCTCGACAGCGACACGTGGACGCTTTTTGCAAGCTCGCGGATTATTTTCTCGATACGCCGCTCGTGCCTGGGATTGCGAAAGCTGTGCAACAGACAAACTGCAATCGAATTTACGCCGGCGTCGAGGAGGCTCTTCACTTCGGAGCGGGTCTGTTCTTCGTCAAGCACGCGCTCCACTGTTCCATCCGCAAGCACCCGCTCGGCGATCGGTCTGCGAAGATTGCGCGGAATGAGGGGCAGCGGCTTCTCGATACCGAGATCGTAAAGATCGAAGCGATGCTCGGTACCGATTTCGATGGAGTCCCGAAAGCCCTCGGTTGTCAGGAGTGCCGTTGGAGCACCCCGCCGCATGATCA
>JAGXQU010000110.1 GCA_018335895.1 Hyphomicrobiales bacterium
CCGCCTTCGGATCCGTGCCAGCGGCCCGCCAGCCGTTCCACGCGCTCCGCCTGCTCTGCGGCGGTCTCGCAAAATCGCGGATCGAAGGCGCGCGCCTCGGTAGCTCGCGCCACCGTGCCGCGAATCCCGCTGTCGCGCAGCGCACGGAATGCAGACTCCTCGATGTCGGAGCGATCGCCGGGAGGCATGAAGATGTTCTCGACGAGACTCGTGTTCCCGTTCTTGATGTTCTCGACGCAGCCGAGCAGCTCCGCGATGTAAAGCGCTTCCTCATCCATCGCAGCCATGATCGGCATCAGGAGATCGAGCCACTCCAACAGCCGCCGCTCCGGGCCAATGGTGCGGCCGAACACCATGCACAGATGCGTGTGGGCGTTGACAAGTCCGGGGAGTACGATCTTGCCGGTCGCGTCGATCACCTCATCGACATTCGCCGCTGGCTTCGCGGTGCTGGATTCAACGGCCACGATGTCGCGGCCTTCGATGACAACTCGCCCGTTCTCGATGAAGCGGTTCGACCGATCCATCGTGAGCACTAGTCCGTTCTCAATCGAGATGCGCGTCATCACCAACACCCAACCCTTTCCGAGAGGGCGCGATGGCGAGTTGCACGAAGGGTATTCGCTGAAGATCCGAGCACTTCCACGCGCGGCATTGCGTCGGCGAGCCTCACAACAGCTCCTCCTGCGCCTCGGATCTGCGTGCGCAATTCGCTTGCACTATTGAGCTTGGTGCACATCGCCCAAGTGTTGTGCCCGAAGCGATCTAAGTCAAATTCATGATGTTCATTCGTAGTATTCCTGCTGCTAATAGCTAGAATATTGCACCTCGGTTTTCTTCGCTGCGTGTGAGCCGGATTCATGGAGCGTCATCGACAGACGCAAAGCCGAATTTTCGATAGGCGGTGTCCCGGCGCGGGATCGCGTCATCAGGTCGTGCGGCGTTGTCTTGTTTGACGGCTAGATGTGTTCGAAATCGGACTGCGCGACCGGTCTGAGGCGCCATGACCATCTCGATCTGGTCAGACCGACTTTATCTGCAAGCACATGTCGCCGGAGCAGCATTCCGCTCAGGCCAATAACGACGTCTTGTCAGCCAGCTTCAACCATGCCGACGAAATCCGCGACACGATCGTTGAACGGCTTGGGCTCTATAGCGGTAAAGCCGTGACCGCCAGCGGGCTCAATCCATAGTGTCGCATTCGCCACTCTCTCGGCGAGCGCCTGAGATGCAGTCCAAGGCACCAGTACGTCGTCACGGGTTGCTGCAACCAGTAGCGGACACTGCACCTCGTGAAGCCAGCCACTCGCACTGAACTTCAGCAGTGCGCCGATTCTTCGAAGCAGATTCTCGGTGCCCTGAAAATTCTTCAGACCGGCCGCTTCTTCGTGCGCGATTTCTTCCGGATGCGCTTCGAGCCACGCGGATGGATAGAGGAAAATGGGCTGCGCCTTCACATAGGCTTCGACACCAGCACAAAGCAGCAGTTCCGAACGCACATCAAAGCAACGGCGCGTATGCGTGCTGACCTCGGCCCAACCGTTCACCGAAACCAGCGATCTCATGCGCCCCGGGTTTGTTCGAGCGAGCGCAAGGCCGACCAACGCGCCCAACGCATGTCCTACAAAATGCACGCTGCCGGCACCTGCCGCGTCCATCACCTGGACAACGTCATCTGCCATATCCTCAATGGTGTAATTGTCCGGCAGCGGTTCTGCGTTGGCGCCTGTTCCACGGTGATCGTAACCGATGACACGAAATTTCTCGCCGAGTGCTTCGATCTGCGGCCGCCAAAAGTGGTGCGAACCGCCGAGACCGGCCGACAATACGATTGTTGGCGCACTTCGCTCCGATCTGCCGAACACCTGGTATTTCATTTTCCTGTCAACGCTGATCGGTCAGGCGGCAAATTGAATGCCGAGTTCGTCCCAAATGGTATCGTACAGTTCATTGAATCGCGGCTGTTTCCGAATCTTGAGCGGATGGCGGAGCGACGGGTCGATCCCTATCGTGTGTACAGACTTCACCCTGCCCGGGCGGCTCGTAATCACGACAATACGATCGCACATGGTGATCGCCTCGCCGACATCATGCGTAACGAGAACCACGCTGCAATTTCGCTCGCGAATGATGCGGATCACATCGGCTTGCAGGAGCAGGCGCGTCTGGCTGTCCAGTGCGGAGAACGGCTCATCAAGAAGAATTACGTCGGGACTGAACGCGAGCGTTCGCATGAACGCGACACGCTGGCGCATGCCGCCCGAGAGCGCCGCGGGATAGGTATGTTCGAAGCCTTTCAGGCCGTAGGCTTTGATCAGATTATCCGCGATTTCCTTCGACTCCTTCGCAGGCACCCCGCGCACCTGAAGGCCTAGAGTCACGTTGTCGATCACACTCCGCCAGGGCAGCAACAGATCCTTCTGCAACATGTAGCCGACATGGCCGCTGGCTTCCTGCACGCGTTTGCCGTTCACGAGGATCATGCCCGCGGTCGGCGGCAGCAGCCCGGCGATGATGTTAAAAAGCGTCGTCTTACCGCAGCCCGAAGGGCCTACAATTCCGAGAATCTCGCCCTGTCCTAGTTTGAAACTGATGCTCGAGATCGCCGTCACTTCCTCCGGCGTATCGGCATTGAACGTCATCTTGACGTTCTCGGCAGCGAGAACGGTGGCTCTGTCTTCCTGCATCACGCCGCGACTCCCTGCATGCGATGTTGTCCGAGAAAATCAAGAACGGCGTCATTGAAGACAGCCACTTCCGTTCGCGAGACCGCGTGACCGCCGCGCGGCAGCTTGGTGACAACCGGAGAGTGCAGACGCTCGACAATCCGGTCAGAGAGGTAGGACGGCGTCAGAATGTCGTCCTCCGCAACTAGGACCATCGTCGGGCACTTGATCTTCTCCAAGTACCGGGAGCCATCAAACTTCATGATGCCAGTCACTCGCGATTCCATGATGCTCGCAGGCGGAGAGTTTGCGATCGCTCCCTCGATTTCCTGCTCAATCGTCTTCCAGTTCGCATGCACATAATATGGCGGATAGAGGAAGATCGGCGTCGTGCGATGGTACGCCGCCTCCCCCATGCCGCGTAAGATGCTGCGACGGGCTTCGAGACACATCGCCATCTGAGGGTCGAGTTCAGCCCAGGTCGCATACAGCACGAGGCTTGCCACACGCTCAGGCGCCTTGGCCGCGAGAACCTGACCCATCGCACCGCCGGTCGAATGTCCGACGACGTGCGCGCGCTCAATTTCCGCTTCATCCATTACGCGCAAGAGATCGTCCGTCATGAGTTCGACGGTTTGGGGTACTTCCGAGCGCGAACTCTTGCCGGTGCCGCGATGATCGTGGAGCAGTACCGTGTAGCGCGTCGCGAACGCGTCCAGATTCGGATTCCAGTACGAAGCCGCGCCGCCAAGTCCGGAAACTAGCATGAGCGGTTCGCCCTGCCCGACGATCTCGTAATGAATTTTCGCATCGCCTGATTCTGCGAACATCCTCGCACCTATTGCCACTTCAACCGGCGCTCGACCAACCCGACAATTGCGTCGAGGAACAGCGCCAGCAGCATCAGGGCGAAGATCCCGCCCCACACGGCATTGAGGTTGTAGAGCGTGCCCGAATAATAGACGTGATGACCGAGCCCGGCTTCCGCGGAGATGTATTCGCCGACGACCGCGCCGATCATCGCGAAGCCGATGTTCAACCTGAACGCGGAGGCGATCCACGGTATCGTCGCCGGCACCACGACCATTCGGAACGTCTGGAGACGGCTGGCTCCGAGCGACTTCATCATTTTGATGTAGTCGGTATCGACTTCCTGGCTGCCGGCGAAGCTCGTCAGCATCGCAACAATGAAGGTGATAATTGCGGCAATTGCGACCTTCGATTCCATGCCGACGCCAAACCAGACGACAATCAGCGGCGCCAGCGCAATTTTCGGCAGGCCATTCAGCGCGACCATCAGCGGGCGAAGTACCGCCGCGGTCGTCGGCGAAAGCCATAGCGCAAGACCGGCAATCGAACCCGCAACACTGCCGATGATGAAGCCGATGACGGTTTCCTGCGCCGTGATCCACGTGTCGCGGAGCAGCGCGCCGGATTCCACGCCCTTGACGAGTTCGCGCCAAATCCCGCTCGGCTGCCCGTAGAGATAGACTGGCAGCCACTCTGCACGGATCGCGTACTCCCAGAGTGCAAGAAACCCAACGAGCAGAACAATCTGATAGATGAGTACGCGAATCCCGAAAACGCTGAAGCCACGGCGCCGCGGAACCTTCGTGGACGAAGCCGCGGGAACAGTCGTTGCACCGGTTTCAGGAAGCGCCATCGCTATCCACCTACATAGGCAGTCGTTGCGATTTCGACGAGAAACTCTGACCGGACCAGGGGCGCCTGAATGCAGTATCGCGCCGGCGGTTTGTCGGGGAAGAATTCCTTGTAAACCGCATTCATGGCCGCATAGTCGGCGAAGTCCTTCAGGAATATCTGGTTGAAGGTGACATCGCTCATCTTGCCACCGCCTGCTTCGATCACGGACTTGATCGTTTCAAGGACGTACTTGGTCTGCGCGGTCGCGTCGCCAACGCCGACGGTTTTGCCGTCCGGGCCTATCGCGAGTGTGCCTGAAACAAAGATAAATCCTCCCGCCTTCGTACCGGGGCTGTAAGGCGCGAGCGGCGGCGGCGATCCGGGTGGAATAATCGGTTGCATAGGCATCCTGTCTTCTCCTCGCTTCATGCGGCTTTGGCGTGACGGCAAACCTTTGCGATGTCTTCGACCAATGCCGTCCAGCCAAAAAACTTCTCCACGTTGTAGACCGTGGCATCCTGAATGAACTGCGGGCCCGCCTGATAACAGGCATCGCGAACCAGCACCGGAAAGAACTCCTTGAAGAAGGCCTCCCGGATGGTCGATTCCACGCACACGTTGGTTGCAACCCCGCAAACAAACAGCGTCTCAATGCGCCGGCTGCGAAGAATGCTATCAAGCGCCGTGCCGGCAAAGCCGCTATAGCGCGGCTTGGGCACGATGATGTCTTCGGCATCGGGCTTCAATGCATCGACAATCTCGTAATCCCAGCCGCCTTTGGTCAGGAGCTTGCCCCGCAATTCGCTGCGCTCACGCATAAGTCGGAGCGAATTGCCTTTGCGCTGATTGACGGAATGCGGCCCTCCCGCTTCCTTCAACTGCGGATCCCAGCCGTTCTGCAGCCAGATCACCTGCATCCCGGAATCGCGCGAGATCGAGACGAGCCGTGAGATCGCTCCCACGACCCGCTCGAACGGCGAAAGATCAATGCCGAGATGCGAAAAGTATCCGCCTGGAGAACAATAGCCGTTTTGCATATCCACAACGATCAGTGCGGACTGTTTCGGATCGAAGGCTATCGGTTCAGGCTGTGCATCAATTTCCAGCGTCATTTCAAACTTCCAGATTCGCTACGCTTTCTTGAGCTTTGCCACGGCCTTTTGCGCGAAGCTGTTGTCGACCATTTCCTCGTATGGCCGGGGAGCCTTGATGGAGCCTCCCGCCATCTCGAACGCCATATCCGTGTCCCATTCCTGCTTGGAAATGGTCGGATCGCGAGGTATCGCGGTCGATTTGGTGAAAAAGTTCACGGCCGCCGCGCGAATGATCGACTCTTCGACTTTCGGAAACTCGGCAATCGAGGACTTCACGAACAATTCCCGGTCCGCCCATAGCGCCTGCTGCGCCTCGGCAAGCGCGTCGCAGAACGCCTGCACGTATTGCGGGTCCTTTTCGGTCAATTCCTTCGTGCACATTGCCGTCGTCCATGACAGAGGTCCGATGATATCGGCGAAGGCAAAGACCGGCTCGAGCTTGAACTTCTCCTTGGCGATCGAGACATCCCACTCGAACATCGTCGCAAAATCGGCGCGACCGTCGAGCACGGCCTGCGCCTGCGCCCCTGGCGGCAACTGGAGGAATTTCACGCCGGCGCTTTCCGGATCGAAACCGCCGCGCTCTTTCATCGCAAATGTCGGCGTCTGAATCGTTGAAGACGGGAAACGCAGCGTAGCGATGGTTTTGCCCTTGAAGTCGGCAATGCTTGCTGCCTTGGTTCCGGGCTTGGCCACGGCCCACATCGCGACGCCGCCGACGATCTTCGCGACGTTCACCAGCTTAGCACCTTCATTGTTCGCGTTGACCGACATGCCGGCCCCGGTTACCCCGAACTGTGCCTTGCCCGACAACACCACCGGCACCGCAAGCGCAATTCCGCCTGCGGAGGAAATCGTGCCTTCGAGGCCGTGCTTCTTGAAGAAGCCGCCGTGCTTGGCCGCATAGAGCGACACATACATACCGAGATGAATGGCCTCGCTTATGTGCAGGGGCTTGAGCGCTTGCGCCCATGCGGCTCCACCGAACTTGGTCATCCCCATGCCAACGGAGGCACCAGCAGCACCCGCTCCAAGCACGACGGACCGACGCGTGATAGCCAAAGCTGGCTTCGATACACCGTTTGATTTCTTGCTCATGACACCCTCCACGGAAAGTGAAAGGCTAGTCGGCGTGCGGCGTTCCTAAAAGTGCTTAATCTGTCAGCCTATGCTGCCAAAAAGGCAACACCTCAACGCCGCTACTTTCTCGCCTTTCGCAGATGGCGATTCCTCGAGAGCCCTTCGATTTCAGCAGCAAGCATTTTGAGAAATGCACGGGCCGCATGCGGCAGCGGGCGGTCGCGATGCACGCTGATGCTCGATCGCGCCAGCGTGAAATCTTCGTCGCTCACTGGAATTACCCGCAGAACACCCGCTTCAGTTTCACGGAGCACAGTCAGCGCGGGCATAAACGCGAGCATTTCGCCGGTTCCGGCTAGCGTCTTGGTAAACTCCAGCGAGTTGGTCGTCACTACCGACCGCGGATGCAGCCTTCTTTTATGCGCGGCGCGCTCAAAGACCTGACGCAGTCCAAAGCTGTGGTCGGGTAGCGCGAGCGGCTCCTCACATATCTCCGCAAGAGTTAGCTTCTTCCTGTTTGCAAAACGGTGCTTTGGCGAGACAAGACACGAGATTGGCTCGACGTATTCAGCAATGACTTCGATTTCCGCCCGCGGCGTAGCGTTGAAGGTAATCGCTACATCCGCGACATCGTCAAGCAAAGCCTCCACCATCCGGTCCGTCGACGAAGTAATGACGTGGAAAGTCACTCCCGGGAACTGACGATGAAACCGGGAAAGTACTGCGGGAAGAATACCTGATACGACACCCTCCATCGCCCATAAGTGCACTTCGCCGCGGCGAAGCCCGCGCAAGTCGCCGATTTCGCCCCGTGCACGGTCGAGATCCCGAAACATGCGCGTTGTCTGGCGCATGAGTATTTCGCCGGCGGCTGTGAGCTTGACGCCGACCTTCGAGCGCTCGAACATTTCGGCGTCGAGCTCCTTCTCAAGCTGCGCGATCTGCCGGCTCACCGCAGATGCAGCGACATGCAAGCGGTCCGCCGCCTTCCGGATCGAACCCAGCTTGGCGACCTCGTGAAAATAGCGAAGCGTCAGAAAACGCATGCTGAATCTTGATCCCTCCGCCGGTTACGATAACAGACTGGAAAGGATGAGCCAGCGGCTCCGCGGCGCCTAACGGTGCTGCCCTGCTTTGCACCATAGATCCTTCAATCTGACGAAAGCAAAGGTCTATGCGCTAAACTTCTTGGGCTTCTCCAAAATTTTCTTCCAACAACATTCTTGCAACGCCTAATTCACAAACTCCAAATCACGTCACCTTGGCGTGCGGAGAAGCTATCGCGAGCTTTACGAATATCGCACCGCGACTTCTTCGGCTATCAGCTCGGCAGTCGCAGCGGATAAAGTCCAACCCAAGTGACCATGTCCGGTATTGTAGAACACGCGGTCGCGCTTTCCTCGACCCACTCGCGGCAACATGCTTGGTGTCATGGGCCGCAATCCACTCCACGGCACTACCCTGTCGGTCTGTACATTGGGAAAATGCTCTCGTGTCCATTGGACCAGCGGATCAATCCGATCCGCTCGAATGTCGCGATTGAAGCCGTTAAATTCTGCAGTGCCAGCGACTCTGAACCGGTCTCCCAACCTGCTCGTAACGATCTTCCGATGATCGTCGAGCAAGCTCACCTTCGGCGCGGCATTGCTGCTTTCTTGGCTATCGAGGAAAACCGTAATCGAATACCCCTTTACAGGATAGATGTTCAGCCGATCGCCTAGCGTCCACGCCAAGCTTCTACTCTCGACGCCAGCACAGATCATTACCGCGTCAAATACCGAAACCTCGCTCTCGCAATGGCCCCCTGGCTGGGCCTCATCCCTGAAAGTTATTTCAACGCGATCCGGTCGAGCGGTCACTGACTCCACCGCAGTGTTGAACGAGACTTTCCCACCCATACGGACATTTGCTGCTGCGAGGCCTCGAGTGAACTTATGAATATCGCCGGTGGCATCGCCGGGCGTAAAAAAGCCGCCGTGAAACGACCCGGTAACGGCCGGTTCAATCAACTTCATTTCGCGCGGATTCACGGGATGGCGCTCCAGCCCCGCGCGTTTCAACAGTTCGTTTGAAGTCCTCGCAGCCTCGAATTCCGCCTTCGTGCGGTACAGATGAAGGATACCCCGCGTTTCCAGATCAAACTTTATCTGCTCGGCTTCGGCCCACTTAAATAGATGTTGGCGCGCCTCCAATGCGAGTCGCACCGTCTCCATCGTGTTCTTCTCGTAGTTTCTTACCTGCGCGATAAACTCCGCTATCCAGGAATACTTGTGCCAGCTGGGTTTTGGATTGAACAATAGCGGCGCATTTCGCCGAAACATCCATTGCAGGCCATGGAGAATCGTCGCGGGCCTGTTCCACACCTCGGCATTACTCGCCGAAAGTTGTCCGCCATTCGCGAACGACGTTTCCATCGCCGGATAGCGGTGGCGTTCGAATACGGTGACGTCGATGCCGCGTTTGAGAAGTGCGTATGCAGTGGTAATGCCGGTTATGCCAGCACCGATAATGGCAACGCTTGCCATGAAAAATCCCCCGAAAAGACGCTTGTTGAGTCTGTTGGTTCAAGCGCCCCATCTGTTCGGGTACCTGAGAGTTTCTCCCGATCGCTGCGATCGGGATCTCCTTCGGTGAACGTCCGGGCTTCGGACGTTTCTCTCCAGATTGCGTTTCGACCGTTCGGTTCTTGGGCCTGAGAGTTTCCGGGGCGGTTGCTCCTTCGGCGCCGGGACAAAATCCCGGACTCTCCCAAACAGTCGGAAGTAGTTATTTGTATCGCGCCTCCTCTGATTCGCCGACCGAAAAATTTAACCGATCAGTTTCCGAGATATGCGCGGCGAACCCGCGGATCTTTCAACAGCTCCCTTCCCGCACCTGCCAAGGCTATCTGGCCTGTTTCCAGCACATAGCCTCTGTCTGCGAGCGCGAGCGCGCCAGCGGCGTTCTGTTCAACAAGAAGTATGGTTGTTCCTGAATTTTTCAAGAGTTGGATTGTCTTGAAAATCTGCGCAACCATCTGCGGCGCCAAACCCATCGAAGGCTCGTCCAGCATCAGAAGCCGGGGACGCGACATCAGCGCACGGCCGACAACTAGCATTTGCTGCTGCCCACCGGAAAGCGATCCTGCCGCGGAGTCGCGGCGCTCGCGCAGAACCGGAAACATTTCGAACGCCTTTTCCAGACGCTCGGAAATTTCCGAGCGTCTGCGATAACCTCCGAGGCGCAGATTGTCCTCTACGGTCATCTCCGGAAACACTTGACGCCCCTCCGGAACCTGCACGATCCCACTCTTGACCCGCTTCGGCGAGGCCAAGCGCGTTACGTCGGCGCCGTCGAACTCGATGGACCCTCCGAACACGGGCTGAACCCCAGATATCGCGCGCAGGAGCGTCGATTTCCCTGCGCCGTTCCGGCCGACGACGCATACGAGTTCGCCTTCGGCCACGTGCATGCTGACACCGCGAAGCGCGACAAGGCCATCATAGGCACAACTCAGGGAACTAATTGACAGCAGCACGGCTATTCTCTTCCGGAGTTTCAACACCCAGATAAGCTTCGATAACCTCAGGATTGCTCGACACTTGCTTTGCGGTCCCGCATGCGAGCGCACGTCCGAAGTTCAACACAAAGACACGGTCCGAAACATCCATCACCAGACGCATGTCGTGTTCGACCAGCAGAACGGTGGTGCCTTGCTTGGCAATTCTTCGAATGACTTCCGCCATCTCGATGGTTTCCTGCGGGTTCAGACCGGCCGCAGGCTCGTCGAGCAAGAGCAGCTTCGGCTGAGCCGCGAGGGCACGCGCGATTTCCAGGCGCTTCTGCGCGCCATAGGGCAATGTGCCTGCCTGCTGGCGACTGAGATGCTCGAGGTTAAGAGTCTTCAGAAATTCCATGCTCGCGCGTACGGCAAATTCATTCTCTTCGTGAATCCTCGGCAAGCCCAGGAGTGCTGAGATAAAGCCGCTACTCTGCCGCAGGTGCATTCCGACCATGACGTTCTCAAGCACTGTCATAGACTGCAATGTTTGCAGGTTCTGAAACGTACGCTGAATTCCCCGCGCGGCGCGCTTCGCGGGTGACAAATCGCGCAGATTATCGCCGGCGAAATGAACTTCTCCCTGATCGGGAATGTAGACGCCGCCAACCACGTTGAAGAGACTTGTCTTCCCCGCCCCGTTGGGCCCGATAATGGAGAAAATTTCTCCTTCGTTTACGGCGAAGCTAATCTCGCTCAGCGCTTTCACGCCGCCAAAGGCGAGACTGACATTCGTTACATCAAGCAGCGCCATGCACACTGCCCTTTTCGCGCGCGGCCGGTTCCGTCCAGCGAACCCATAGCGAAGCCAGCGTCGGAACCACTCCACTGGGCATGAAGGCCATGATGCAGATCAGCAAAGCGCCCGTGAGAACGTGTCTGAACTCCTCGAAATGAGCGAACATCTGCGGGAGCAGCGTGAATATGATTGCGCCGACGATTGCGCCCACAACCGAGCCCAGCCCGCCGATTACCACCATGGCCACGAATTCTACGGAGCGGAGGAAATTTGCCTCGACCGGCGTGATGAAACGGTCCGCATGCGCGAAGATCGATCCGGCGATGCTCGCGAAAATCGCCGAGATAACGAATACTTTCACCTTGAACGCTGCGACTTCAATCCCGAGAGTCGCCGCAGCGATCTCCGAATCGTTGATCGCGCGCAGCGCTCTGCCGGCCCGAGTATTGATAAGACTGGTCGCAAGCTTAACCGCAATGAATAAGCCAACCGCCGCCAGCACATAGCCGCCCAGGGCGCTTGGGAGCGAATAGCCGGCGATCTGAAACGGCCCGACGGGCATGCCGTCCGGCCCGCCGGTAATTGCGAGTTCGCGGTTCAAGATGATCGAGACAATCGCCCCGAATCCGAGCGTTGCCATCGCAAGATAGTGCCCCCGTAAATGGAGTAGCGCGCGGCCGATCACGTAAGAGATGACCCCAACCAGCACGGCCCCGGCGAGCATGGCTAACGGCGCGGGGACGCTCAATCGGCTGCCGAGCACGGCAGTAGCGTAGCCGCCGAGCGCGAAGAATGCGGCGTGGCCCAAGCTGATCTGCCCTGCATATCCAAGGAGCAGATTCAGGCCCACGCATACGATCGCGTTGATAATCGTCTTTGTGGCAACGTCCAGAAAGTAGGCGTTAGGCATCAGCAGCGGCAAGACGATGAGGAATGCCGCAAACGCCGTCAGCGAGATGAACTCTCTCTTGAGCCTGAACATTGCGATCACACGCGGTCCACGGTTGGAGCGGAGAACAGGCCATTGGGCCTGACAAGAAGCATGGCGATGATCAGGATGAATGCGACCGCGTCCTGGTAGGCGGAAGAAACGTAGCCACCCGCGAGGGCCTCAGCAAAACCGAGGATGAGACCGCCGAGAATTGCGCCGAACGGATTGGCTAATCCGCCGAGAATCGCCGCGCAGAACCCTTTCATGCCGAGCGTGATGCCCACGTCGTACTGCGTCAGCGTGATGGGAGTCGTAAGCAGCCCCGCCAACGCGCCAAGCGCCGCCGACAACGCAAAACAGATCGCGAGTACAGCCGGCACATCGATTCCGACCAAATGGGCCGCCAGTCGATTGGAAGAAGTCGCCTGAATGCCCTTGCCCAGAATCGTCCGACGAAAGAACAGCGATATCGCCGCTGTCGTTACGACCAGCGAAACGAAAATCCAGATGCTTTGCGGCGATACTTTTGCTCCGAGCAGTACGAGCGCGTCATCCCCTGAAAAGCCTTTCATCGAGAAAAACTGCCGGCCTAGCAGTGCCTCGGCCGCACCGCGCAGAAACATCGATATACCGACGGTCACAATAATGATGCTGAGGGTCGACGGTCTCCGCATCCGCGAGATGATGGCCACCTGCGCAACCACACCGATAAGCGCGGCGGCAAGAATTGCGCCGAGGGCGGCGACCGGTAACGGTACTCCTGCGGCGAGCAGGAAGACCGTTACCATGCCGCCAATCATCACGAACTCGCCCTGAGCAAAGTTGATGACGTGGCTCGAGCGATAGATCAGCGCAAATCCGATTCCGACAAGACCGTATATCGATCCGCGTGTCAGGCCGGAAAAGAGGAACTGCAGAAGATCGGACATCGTGGATTGTACTCTTCACTCGTGATCGAACGGCTTTTTACTTCAGCAGTTTCCACTCGCCGCCAGAGATCTCCGTCAGTCTGAAGGCATCCGGCTTCAGGCCCATATGATCCGCAGCGGTGATGTCGAAGATTCCGTTCAAGCCGACGAAGTTTTTCGTTTTCTCGATTTCGTCACGCACCTTCTGCTTGTCGGTCGACCCCGCACGCTTCACGGCTTCGACGGTGATCTGCAGCGCGTCGTATGCAAAGCCACCGAAAGCGGCCGGCTTTTCGTTGTAGGCCGCCTGGTATTCCTTCGCGTAGCTTTGAACAACATTGCGCTGTGCATCGTCCGCTGAAAGCTCGTTGGCGACGAGGACTGCCGAAACCGTCACGCGAACGCCATCCGCCGCACCTGCCGCGCCATCGACGAACTGCTGGGAGCCGACGCCATGCGTGAAGTAGAACGGCGTCTTCATCGCCAGCTGTTTGTAGTTTCGCACGGTGATTACGGTCGGCGCGCCGAAGCCGCAGCTTAGAATCGCATCTACCTTTGCACTGTTGATGCGCGTCAGTTGCGGCGTCACATCGGTATCGGTGGGTGCATAGGTCTCATCGGCCGCCAGCGTGATCCCGAACTTGGATGCGAGGTTCTTTGCTTCCAGACGGCACGACTGGTCGAACCCGCCCGAGCCCGCGATCAGTCCGATATTCTTTGCGCCGCGCTTCTGCATATCGCTGTAGATGCGGGCGACAGCCATGCGATCTGAGCCGGCAGTCTTGAAGATCCACTTCTTCACGGGCTCCACGACAACGCTGGCGCCGGCCATCGAGAAGAACGGAATTCCAGCCTGCTCGACCATCGGCGCGACGGCCATGGTTTCACCGGTCGTGCTGCCTCCGATGATGAAATCGACTTTATCGTCTTCGATCAACCGGCGGACGAATGTCACAGCCTGCCGCGCATCGCCCTGGCTATCGTAGAGCACGAGCTGAAGCTTGCGGCCGAGTACTCCGCCGCTCGCGTTCATCTTGTCGATGTAGAGTCTTAGCGTTTTGGCCTGCGGATCGCCGAGAAATGACGCACCGCCGGTAACGGAGAGGAATGCGCCGACTTTGATCGGCTCTTGGGCGCTTGCTGGCTGAGCAAAGCACAATGCGGCCAGCGCAAGAACAACAGTGAGTAAATTCCGAAGCGACGACATGTGAGCCCCCCAACTGCTCTATCGAAAGCCGCGGTTTTCGCGGCCAAGGCCGTCAGCTTACAGCGCGAATGAAAAAAATAGCAAGCAATTTTCAATTCAGATGAAAATTAGCGCTTCTTTGGAGCTGCGCGCCGTTTTCGCTTCGACTTTGCCCCGGTGTGGGCAACGACCCAGACAAAACGGGCAATGTTCGGTCCCGGATTTTCAAAGCGGTGCGGCTGCGTGCTCGGGAAATGAAAACTGTCGCCGCATTCCAGCGAATGGACATCGTTGCCGATGAGCAGCTGCATTTCGCCTTCGATGATAAGCCCGAACTTCTCGCCTTCATGCGCGTAAGCGTCCGCCCCCGAGCTGCCGCCCGGCTCCAGCGTCACTTCATAAATCTCGATCTGGGTTGCCGAATTGGGGCTGAGCAGCTCCTGCACGACGCCCACGTCGGGCACGCGAAGCCGGCGCCGCTGATCCCTGCGCACGATGTGACGGGAAGCGGCATGGCCTTTCGACGAAGCAAAAAACCAGGAAACGGGGACTTCCAGCGCCTCGGCCAATAACCGCAGCGAGCGCAGCGAAGGCGTCGATACGCCCCGCTCGATCTGGCTGATCATCCCGATCGAAAGCGCGACCTTGTCGGCGAGCTCCTGAATGGAAAGTTGGCGGTCCTTGCGCAGTTCGCGCAGGCGCTCCCCGATCCAAACATCATTTCCCAGATCCGTATCTGCAGACGACTGCGCGCCTTTTGCGACCGATTCTGCCTTCACCGCGTCCTCACAGTATTGAGTGAACACATTTCATAATCAGTTGGAGATGCATTGACAAATTATCACTCATAGTGAAAATTGTGAATGCAATTTTCACTATGAGTTGGGTGCTTCGCTATGAACGGGCGTTTGGAGATCGGCGTGGACATCGGCGGCACCTTTACGGACGTCGTTGCGAGAGTACCCGGCAAGCAGATTCGCTTCTTTAAGTTGCCAACGACGCGCTCTGACCCCAGCCAGGCCGTAGTCGCAGCACTCAAGCACATGAAATCCGAGTGGAGTCTGCAGCCGAGCGACCTGACCAAGTTCGCCCACGGTACCACCATCGCGACAAACGCCGTCCTCGAGCGGAAAGGCGCCGCCCTTGGGATTATTACCACAAAGGGCTTTCGCGACATTCTGGAAATCGGCCGGCAATCGCGGCGGCAGATGTACGATGTCGTGTTGGAGCCGCAGCCGCCCGTATTCCTGGCGCCCCGCCGCCTGAGGCAGGAAGTCAGCGAGCGCGTTTCGCCTTCCGGCGAGGTGCTGACCAAACTCGATGAAGCTGGCCTGCGTGACGCCATCGACAAGCTGGTGCGCGATGGCGCGAAGTCAGTCGCAATCGTTTTCCTGTTTTCCTTTGCCAACCCTTCGCACGAACAGCAGGCAAAAGAACTCATTGCGGCATGGTATCCGGATCTGTCCGTCTCGATTTCCTCCGAGGTGGACCCGCATTTTCGCGAGTATGAGCGCACGGTAGCGACGGCATTCGACGCCTACGTAAAACCCACGGTCGCCAACTATCTCAAGCGGCTCGAAGATTCCCTGCAGGAAGAAGCGGTCGATGTGCCGTTGCAGGTGATGCAGTCGCGTGGCGGCCTAACCGCTTCGGAAGTTGCGCGTATGCGCCCGATCCGCCTCTTTCTGTCGGGACCCGCGGGCGGCGTGGTCGGCGGAAGAATCGCTGGCGCATCCGCCGATGTGGACAACATCATTACCATTGATATCGGCGGCACCTCCGCCGACATCGCGCTCATCAGCAAGCGAAAACCTCTCATTCGGCCGGAGGGCGTGATCGGCGATTACGCGGTGCGCGTCGCCATGGTCGACGTCAACACGATCGGCTCCGGAGGCGGAAGCATTGCACGCGTGGAAGGCGGCAGCCTGCGCGTGGGACCGCAGTCCGCAGGCTCCGAGCCGGGACCGGCTTGTTATGGGCGCGGTGGTTCGCAAGCGACGGTTTGCGACGCATCGATCGTTCTTGGCTACCTCGATCCGGACTACTTCGCCGGTGGCAGTTTCAAACTGAACCCCGCGCTTGCCCATTCGATCGTTCGGACGAACATAGCGGAGCCGCTCGGCATTTCCGTGGAAAAGGCCGCGCTCGGCATTCATCGCGTATTGAACGCGCAGATGGCCGAAGGAATTAGAGCGGTATCCGTCCGGCAGGGCATCGATCAGCGTGAATTCTCGTTGATGCCGCTGGGCGGCGCTGGCGGCCTGCATGCCACCGCCCTCGCCTCTGAACTCAACATGACGAAAGTCGTCATTCCGCGCATTCCAGGCGTGCTGGCCGCCGCCGGTCTGCTGGCGGCCCCGATCGAACATGAGGTTTCGGCGGCATTCTCCTCGCCGCTTGCACAGCTATCCATCGAAGCGCTGAAACAATCTCTCCAGAGTCTAGACGATTCAGCCTCAAGATTGATGCACGCCGAACGAGTCAATTCCAACGACGTTACCGTCAGCTACTTCGCCGACCTGTGCTTCATTGGCCAGTCCTACGCCCTTGAAGTGAGTTTCGATCCGAACACGCCCAACCTTGCCGATCGCCTGTACGAAGATTTCTTGGCCGCGCATGACCGCATTTACGGCCACGCCGTCCGTGTGCCGGCGAAGGTCGTCGCACTTCGAACGGTTCATCAGGCGGCTGGCAGCGACACGATTCCTGAAATGCGCCTGCCGCTTTCGGATCAACCGATTGAGATCGGCAAGCGCCCGATCTGGTTCAACGGCTTCGACCAGACGGTAGAGACCCGTGTGTTGAACCGGGCGGCGCTTCCCTCCGGATTCTCGTTTTCGGGCCCTGCCATCCTTCAGCAATCCGACACGACCACGCTGGTCGAGCCCGGCTGGGATGGCGTGATCGACAGTGCCAGCAACGTCATTCTGAGCCGGGGTTGAACATGCAGCGGAAGAATCACGGCCTTGATCCCATTACGGTCGAGGTAGTTCGCAACAAGCTCGACGGTATTGCGAACGAAATGCAGCAGACGCTGCTTCGCTCTTCCTTTTCGCCGATCGTGAAGGAAGGACTCGACGCCTCGGCAAGCCTCTTCACTGTCGACGGCGAAACGCTGGCGCAGGCTTGCGCGATTCCAGTCCATCTGGGGACGCTCATTCCGGTCGTCGCAAAAATTATCGAGATCTATCCTGTTGTGCAGATGAAGGCGGGCGATGCCTTTATCATGAACGAGCCTTATCTGGGCGGCACGCATCTTCCCGATATTGCCGTCGTCGCGCCGATCGTGACCAAGGATGGCCGGGTCGTCGCCCTCTCCGCGGCGATGTCGCATCATCAGGACATGGGGGGAATGTCGCCCGGATCTGTTCCAACCAACGCGGTTGAAATCTTTCAGGAAGGACTTCGAATTCCTCCTTTGCAGTTCCGCAAAGACGGTCAGTACAACGAGACGCTCGTCGCCCTTATTCGCCAGAATGTTCGCATTCCCGATACGGTAATGGGCGATTTGAATGCCCAGCTCGCGGCCTGCAACGTCGGCGCGCGGCGCGTTGGAGAGCTAGTAGATTCACTCGGCCACAACCTGGTCGGATCGATCTTTGCGAACCTCCTGCAAAGATCGGAGGAACTGACGCGCTCCGCACTTCGCTCCATTCCCGAGGGCACTTATTCCTACATCGACTACAACGACAACGACGGCATCGAACTCGACAAACGGATTAAATTCGAGGTGGCCGTCACCATCAAGGATGGAAATTTCCACGTCGATTTTACCGGCTCCTCTCCTCAGGTCCGCGGGCCCTTCAACGCGGTGCCCTCTGGCGCACTGGCAGCGGCGTGTTTTGCTATTCGCGCGGTCACGGATCCCAACATCCCGACGAACGCGGGCTGCTTTCGTCCGATCTCCCTGGAATTGCCGCGCGGATCGATCGTCAACCCGATCGAACCCGCAGCCGTGAACGCGCGTACCGCGACCATCAAGCGAATGGCCGGATGCATTTTGGGCGCGCTTCGCCCGGCGGTTCCCGAGCGCGTGCCCGCGGATTCCTCCGGTGAAATGCTCGCGGTGATGTTCGGCGGACTGCGCCCATCCGGCGCGCCTTTTGTCGTGGGTGAACTGATTGCCGGCGGCAGCGGGGCCGGCATCAACTCCGACGGCGTTGATGTGATCGAGACCGACGTCTCGAACTGCATGAACTTGCCGGCGGAGGCGATGGAAATGGAAGCGCCGATCAGGGTTCACCAGATTGCTTTGTGGTCGGGCTCCGGCGGCCCCGGCAAACAGCGCGGCGGACTCGGAATCGTCAAAGAATACGAAGTGCTGGACGGCGAAATTCGCTTCACGCATCGCGGCGAGCGGCACATGTGCGCCGCAGCCGGCAGCAACGGCGGCGGGCCTGGCGCGATGGCGGTTTCGCAGATCTTCAGGACAAACGGGCAGATCGAGGACATCCCCTCCAAAGCGATGGCCGTGCTTCAGAAAGGCGACCGCGTCGTCATTACGACGGCAGGTGGCGGCGGCAATGGCGATCCAAAGCTTAGGGACCGTCGTCTCGCAGACGCAGACTTGAAAGACGAGAAAGTCTTGCGCTCCGACGTACGTGCCTGACCGCCCAATTTGTGCATTTCCGGAAAGACCAGATGTCAAACAACACTAAAGAGAACACGGCTCTGCCCATCGTTATCATCGGAGGCGGAATTGGCGGCGTCGCAACGGCGCTCGCACTCTCCAATAAGGGCTACGCAGTACAAATTCTGGAACAGGCTCCTGAACTTCGCGAGATCGGCGCAGGAATCCAGATGCCTCCAAACGCCTTTAAGGCATTCAAGGCCCTTGGCGTGCTCGAAGATGTGCAGCGGCTGGCAGCATATCCGGAAAAGCTTGTTCTCGGTGACATGCTGACCGGCGAAGCCGTCTTCCAGTCGCCTATCGACGAAGGATTTGTAGAGCGCTTCGGATACCGGTACGCCTTGCTGCACCGGGGAGACATCCTCGAAACGCTGTTGCGGGCGTGCCGCGCCTCTCCCAACATCAAACTGACCACCAACAGCAAAGTGGAAAAATTCGAAGAGATCGACGATCGCGTGCTGGTCAGCACTGCCGACGGACTAACCTATGAAGGCCGCGCGATGATCGCAGCGGACGGTTTGTGGTCGGCGAGCCGCGCATCTCTGTTCGGTCATGCCCCGCCGGCAACCGACGGTTACATCCTTTGCAGAGGCGTGGTGCCGGTAAAGGAAATTCCACAGGAACTGTACTCCCAATCGGTCACGATGTGGGGCGGACCGGAGCTGGACTTTTTCCATTACCCGCTGCGGCGAGACGAGATCTTCAATATCGGCGCGAGTTACCGGGATCCGGGTATCAAATTCGAGGATGGCTATCCTCGCGGCAATCGCGACACCATGAACCAGCGATTCCGCGATGCGTGCCCGCATGTCAAAGCGCTGCTGGAGCATATCGACGTATCGAAGGCATGGATCCTTTACGATCGGCCGCCGCTGAAGGAGTGGTCGAAGGGGCGTGTCACGCTTCTCGGAGACGCCGCGCATCCGACATATATCTACATTTCCCAGGGTGCCTGCATGGCGCTCGAGGATGCCGTTGTACTTGCGGAAATGGTCGACAGCCACGACGCGATCCAGGATGCTTTTCAGGCCTATCAAAAGGCACGCTATCTGCGGACCGCGCGCATTCAGTTCACATCACGCCAGTTCGGCGAACTGTACCACGCTGTCGGCGTGCAGCGGGAGCTTCGCAATCATCTGCTCTCGGCCGCCGATCCGCGGGCACTGCACGACACGCTTGCATGGGTGTTCGGTGGCATCGGCCAAATCGACCCAACTGCATAACTGTAGGTACTTATACAAGACGATCTGGTGACGTTCCTGCAGAAAGCCCGTTTGGCGGAAGGCGATGAGTATATGGAGACGTTTGGGAAGCGCGCTTGTTAGCAGCGCCGACCTGCCTATATCGATGAATTCTACTAGAGTTCCTTTGCGTCGAGATGCCGGGCCTAGAACACCGCCATGTAGCCAACCTGGAACGAAGAGAAAAATTCCCTGCGGTACATCAATTCGGTAACTCCAGCGCGTGAAAAGCCGCTAGCGAGATGTCCGACGCGACCGGAATTCGAAGCTGCCATTGCCGAGTCCTGTCCCGATCGTCAGCACGCCCCACACCTTGCTCCTGACCGAGGGCAGCTCGCTCAAGCCTTGAAGAATCGCGTCATTGTGCATGACGACAACGGTGTCTTGTGTCGCAAGAACGGTGATGTGATCGCGCAGGTACTGGGGTAAATTGAAATTCTCGGACTCCCAGTGACCCGGCAGGTTCTGGGCGCCGCGATCCACGGTGCCATCGGCTCGAATTCGTCCCGGACATGCCACGCCGATATAGGGGACTGCTTTCAGTCCCTTTCGCTTGGCCCAGCGAACCGCTTTTTTCAGATTCTTCGTAATGAAGTCGAGGATCTCCTGTCGGCTGGCATCGTCCTCGGCGTGCGCCCAGTGCTTGCGGAATACAACCTTCGCTGTGCCAATTTCCATCTTTTTGTCGAGCTTGAATCGGACCGCACCAATTCGCACATTGCTTCCCCCGATATCGACCGCGAAGGCGACATCGAAGCCCGCGAAAAGCCAGCCGGGGATGAGTTGCAAAGCGCCAATCAGCGCAGCGTCATCCGGATCGGCCGAAACCGGACGGAGGACGATCTTATGCTTTCCTTTCGACAGGAGCGCTTGTGCTCTTCCAATTACAAGCCGGCCGACCTGTGATCCCGAGAGGCCGCCACCAACGACAATTTCTTTTACCCGCTTCCACTCACCGGCATTTCGCGCGTATTTCCCGATTACTTCAACGAGCCGCTCTGCAAAATCATGAATTGCCGACTGGATTACGCCCGCCGCCTCAGGCGTGCCCTTCTTCAGAAATTTCTCCATTTCGGATCTGGAAAGGTCCCCTTCGGAAAGACCGGCAAACGGATCATCCCCGTTTTTCGAGAGAACCTGCCGCCAGTTCTGAACAAGCTTTGTCAGAGCTTTCTTATTGGCGCGATCACCGACAAACTTGTTCTTTTCCGTCAGTTCTAGATTGTAGCTCGTCACCTCGACGCGTGGCAGAATTCGCGCGCCATGAAGCGCAAAAGGCACGCGCTCACTGAGCAGTTGCTCTTTCTTACGCGGGAGTACGCTGGATTTCCGGGCCATAATTATTCGGAAATCGGCCAGCGGCCGCTTTTCAGATTGCGCTCGAGCAACTGCTCTGCGCCAAGCAGGCCGGGAAAGGCGTATGTCACGACATGGATCGGCACTCGGGAAAGAATCAATCCATTCGTCGGATGCGTCTCGAACCAGCGCATAAAACTGGCAGAAGAATAGAAGCGAGAAAGAGACGAACCGACGCCACCAGCGATAAAAACTCCTCCGCGAGCATCAAACAGGAGACTCAGATCAGCGACGATCCTCCCGAAGAAGCGTAAGAAACGATCGATCGCCTCTTTCGCGTCCGAGATGCCGGACTCCGCGTCTTTTACGATCGATTCCGGAGTCTGATCGCGACCGCTGATGGCTTGGTAAATTGCCTGCAGTCCTTTGCCCGAGATCACGTCTTCCACGATTGGCCGGTCGAGAGCTTTGCCAGAAATTCGTTCAAGCAAATATGCCTCTTCTCTATCGAAACTACCGAGGCGGAGATGCCCAGCCTCGGTCGATACGACTTTTCCATCGGCATAAAGTACGGCCAATCCGAAACCTGTGCCGGGACCGCACACCACGAGCGGCGAATGCTTTTGCCGCTCGCCTTGGCGAACGGTATGCACCCCATCCGACGGAAGCGCGTCAATGGCGTGCGCCAATGCGACGAAATCGTTGACTACCAGAAGCTTGCGCAGTTGCAGTTGCTGCTCAAGCTTGGATATCGAGAAATTGAAGTCGCGGTTAGTAAGCTGAACTTCGTCGTCCTCAACGCGTCCAGCCACCGCAACGGCACCATACTCGCAATGTGTGAGCCGGTTACGCACCTCAAGCAGAAGTTCGAGCGGATCGACGATATCCTGATCCGCAACGGCGACCTCGACGTCGGTGAACTCGCCGGCACCGAGCGCCGCAGCGACCCGTGTTGTCGTGCCTCCAATATCGGCCACTAGAAATGGGGAAAAAGCGGGCAATATCATTCCTCGCGTGGAACTCGCCCCCGACAGATTTGTTGCATTATACTGGTTTGCGCAATGAGAGCGAGCCAATATGACAACTTCAATCTCGACAAATAGTTCAGTGGCCGCGCAGTCCAGCGTTAAGCCGTACGATCGCGAGAATCTAGCAGCCGCTTTCCCATTCAATACTCATGCCATCTTGCTTGATATCGACGGAACGATACTCGACCTTGCTGCGACACCGACCGGCGTGCAGATGCCTTCCAACCTTCAGTCGGTTTTGACAACACTGTGGAAGTGCACTGGAGGAGCACTCGCACTCGTAAGCGGCCGGCCACTCGACGACATCGATAGCATTTTTGCACCCTTGGAATTGCCCGCTATCGGGGGTCACGGCGCCGAACTCAGGCCCGAGGCGTCCACCGGGAACATCCTGCGTCCCGCGCCGCTTCTGGAAGAGCGCGTCCGGCGTCACCTCATGGAGTTGATGTCAAAGGGAATGATAGCGGAAGACAAGGGACATTCGATGGCGCTGCATTATCGCGGAGCGCCGGAGCGGGGCGACGAACTGCTGGCGGGGGTCCAGCGATTGATTGCTGGCAAGCTCGGCAGCACTTACGAGGCGCTGCCCGGCAAATTCGTGATCGAAATTAAACCCACCGGCTTCAACAAGGGAACGGCAGTTCTGGAACTCATGGACATGCCGCCATTCAAGGGCCGCGTACCAATCTTCATCGGTGACGATGTCACCGATGAATCGGTATTCGCAATCCTTCCCAACCTCAAAGGCATCGGCTTTTCGGTCGGAAGGCTGTTTCCAGGAGTTACAGGTGTATTCAGGTATCCCGAAGAAGTCCGTGACTGGCTGTCGCGGATCGCAGCGCAGGCGAGTGATAAGTAATGAGAGATATAGACCTCAATCTCGCGATCATCGGGAACTGCCGTACGGCTGCGCTGATTGACACCGAAGCCCGGCTGCTCTGGTGGTGTTTCCCCTGTTTCGACGGAGACCCGGTATTCTGCCGGCTGCTGACAGACGGAGAGGAGAAGGGCTTCGCGGATGTGCGACTCAATCAGCTCGCAACGTCCCGTGCAGAATACCTTCGCAACTCTCCTGTGCTTCGCACCACAATGACCGACACAAGTGGAGCCGAGATTCGTATTACCGATTTCGCCCCTCGCTATAAAAACTACGACCGCGTCTCGCGGCCATTGCAGATCGTCCGCATTATTGAACCGGTGTCAGGATTTCCGCAGATTTCCATCAGGATCAGGCCCTGCAATGACTACGGCAAGCCAATTACCAAACAGATCAGCGGCAGCAATCACATTACGTACTGGGGAGACCGGAACGTCGTCCGCGTAACGACGGACGCCCCGCTATCTTTTATCGAAAACGAGCGTCCCTTTGTACTGAACAAGCCTTTGCATCTGATATTCGGCGCGGACGAACCGGTCTCTGGCGAGCTGGCGCCCACGTGTGCCGACTTTCTGTCACGCACGCTGCACTACTGGTTAGGCTGGGTTAGAGGTCTGTCGATCTCTTACGATTGGCAGGAGAGCATCATCCGCTCCGCGATCACACTGAAGCTTAGCAACTTCGAGGAGACCGGCGGTATCGTGGCGGCGCATACGACTTCGCTGCCTGAAGCGCACGGCTCCGGCCGCAACTGGGACTACCGCTTCTGCTGGCTTCGTGACGCTTACTTTGTCGTCAAAGCGTTGAGCCGCATTGGCGCCACCCGGACGATGGAAGACTTCATTTCATTTATTCTTAGTATCGCGTCCTTCGAGAACGACAACCCGCTTCGGCCGGTCTACGGGATCGTACCGGGGGAAGACCTCGCAGAATGGACCGCGGAGAATCTCGCCGGCTATCGCGGTAACAAACCGGTACGCATCGGCAACGCTGCTGCCGACCAGCCGCAGCACGACGTGTATGGCAGTATCATACTCGCCGCGGTACCGATGTTTCTGGATCGCCGCCTCCCCAATCCAGGCGACGTACAGCTGTTCCGTTTTCTAGAACCGATCGGAGAAAAGGCGGCGCGTTTCGCGCTGGAGCCGGACGCCGGAATTTGGGAGTTCCGCGGAAGGCGCAACGTCCATACCTATTCGGCCGCGATGTGCTGGGCCGGATGCAACCGGCTGGCCATGATTGCCCGCCGTCTTGGACTCGCTGATCGCGCCGCATATTGGGAGGCGCAAGCATCGCGAATCCACGACCCGCTTATCGCCGGGGCATGGAATGAATCTCGCCAGGCTTTCACCGCATCGTTCGGTAGCGACGATCTGGACGCGAGTTGCCTATTGCTGGCCGAACTTGGATTGGTAGAGCCGGACGACCCTCGCTTCATCAAGACCATCGAAGCAATTGAGCGGGAGCTGATGCATCATCATCACGTCATGCGTTACACGGCGGCCGATGATTTCGGCCATCCGGAAACGGCGTTTTTGGTGTGCCGCTTCTGGCTGATCGACGCATTGTGGTCGATCGGACGAAAGGAACGTGCGCGCGAATTGTTTGAAGACGCGATCGAGCACCGGAACCAATTCGGGCTGCTTTCAGAGGACATCGATCCCAATACGGGGCAGCTTTGGGGGAATTTTCCGCAAACTTATTCGATGGCAGGCCTTATTCTTTCGGCAATGCGCCTGTCTCGTACGTGGGAGGATAGATATTGGCGCGGGTGATCGCAGTCTCGAACCGGGTATCGGTTCCCACCAAGGGTAGCGCAACGCGCGCAGGCGGGCTTGAGGTCGCGCTAGCCGCTGTGTTCGCCAACAACCCTGGAGTCTGGTTTGGCTGGAGTGGAAAGACTGTTGGCGAAGGCGAAACCAAGACGCAAATCGTTGAAGTCGACGGTCAACAATACACGACGATCGACCTCACGCGCACCGACCATAACGAATACTACAATGGCTTCGCCAACCGTGTGCTATGGCCGATACTGCACTACCGTCTCGACCTCGCTGATTATTCGCTGCGGGATCTTTCGGGATACTTGCGAGTCAACAGCCGGTTCGCGCAGGAACTGAGTAAAATCATTCAACGCGACGACATCCTGTGGGTTCATGACTATCATTTAATTCCGCTAGCGAAGACCTTGCGCGAACTTGGCTTCCGGAACCGCATCGGTTTTTTTCTCCACACACCGTTGCCGCCCCCGGAGGTGCTTACCGCCCTACCCAATCACGAAAGCCTTTTTCCGTCGCTATGCGCGTACGACCTGGTCGGATTTCAGACTGAAATCGAGACCGCCAACTTCGCCCGCTATCTGATCAGCGAGTGCCGCTATCCAAGCCGCGACTTAAAAACATTCTATGTGCATGGCCGTAGCTGCACGATCGGAGTCTATCCCGTCGGTGTATCGACAGACGAGATAGGCGCGTGGGCTGCCCAGAGTTTCAATGCCCCGCTCGTGACGCGTGTACGTCATAGTCTAGAGAACCGCGCACTTGTCATTGGAGTCGACCGGCTCGACTACAGCAAGGGCTTGCTCGCCAAAATAGAAGGCTTCAAGCATTTTCTCGAGGACAACCGGGAATGGCTCAACAAGGTTGCGTTCCTTCAGATTACGCCGAGAAGCCGGTCCGAAGTGCGCGAATATATCTCGCTCAATCACGAGGTCGATTCGGCAGTCGGCCACATCAATGGCACCTTCGGCCAGGCCGACTGGACTCCGATTCGATACGTTAACCGCTCCTATGCCCGAAACGTGCTTGCTGGGCTCTACCGCAGTGCCAGAGCCGCGCTGGTGACGCCGCTCCGCGACGGCATGAACCTCGTAGCTAAAGAATTCGTCGCTTCGCAAGCCGAAGAGGATCCGGGCGTCCTTATTCTTTCCCGCTTCGCAGGTGCGGCACGCGAATGCGAGGGGGCGCTCATCATCAATCCCTACGACGTCCGTTCGATTTCAAGTGCGATCAAGCTGGCTCTCGAAATGCCATTGGAGGAGCGTCAAAGCCGGCATCGAGCGACAGTGGAGCGCCTTGCGAAGAACGATATCAAGGACTGGGGTAGACGCTTCATCGACGATCTGATCGCTGAAAAAAGTGACTACTTGCTGCCTGCTTCCACGCCGAGCCTTGTCGAAGCGGCCGTCAAAGGCGCAACGTAGTGAACCGCAATGCCTTATTTCGACCCTGCGCCCGGCACGATGAGGTCCGCAATAACGGGCAAATGGTCCGAGACTTCGCGGCCATGCACGTCCACAAAACTTTGAATCAGCGAGCGCGCGGGCCGGCAATAAATTCGGTCGAGACGAAATAATGGCCGCCATGCCGGAAAAGTGCGGTGACGCGTTCTCCCCGGCAATACGCGTTTAAGTGCATTGCGAACCGAGCCGGCCCAAATCCAATCATTGAAATCGCCGACCAGCACGGTCAACTCCGGCCCGTCACCGATCATCTCGAGCAGAAGCCGCAGTTGCGCATTTCGCTCGCGAAGGCTCAACCCCAGATGGGTCGCAACAACTTTCATCTCGCCGAACGGACTCGCAACCGTCGCGCAGATTGCGCGTCGCGGCTCGCGCTCCTGAAAAGAAATATCCCGAACTTCGGAGTGGAGAAAAGCCCAGCGCGAGAGGAGGATCTGGCCATAGTCTCCGTCCGCCGTGGCGATCGATCGAGCGTCAACTCCAAAGCCCCCAAATTCGTCTCTGAGATAATAGAAAAAATCGACCGCAGCCCGTCTGGAGTCGATTTCCTGCAGCGCGACGATGTCCGGCTGATGCGCACGGACTAACTCCATGACGCGCGCAATATCGAAGTGTCGATTTCGGCCCAGAGCGCCATGCACGTTCCAGGTCATTACGCGAATGCAAGGCCAGCTAGAATGCCGCATTACTTCTTGATGCCGCCGGCAAAATATTGTGCGCCGACGATCAGCGCGATCCAGCCTGCGATCCCGGCGGCAAGCAATGCGACGTTCTGTAGTGAAGGAGTCGTTATCACATCCATCGCCTGCTTTCCGAGAAAGGATAGCAAAACGACGCCAGGAAGAACGCCAAGGAATGTTCCAACCGCGTAATCCAGCGGCTTTATTCGCGCAGCTCCCGCGGCGAAGTTCACCACTGCGAAAGGTGCTACGGGCACTAGCCTGATGGTCGCAACAGAAACGATGCCATGCCGGACAATTTTCTCTCGTACCTTGTCAAGCCGCGCACCCAGAAGCTTCTTCGCGGTTTTCCTGCCAAGGATTTGCCCGAGGCCATACGTCGTCAAAGAACCGAGCATTATTCCAACGAGCGAGTAGATAAATCCTAGCCAAGGGCCGAACGCTGCTGCCACAGCGATGATGAGCGCGTTGATCGGGAAAATGATCGAGGATGCAACGATGAATGCACCGACGACAGCGAAAGGCGCCCAACTGCTGTTCGCGGCGGACTTTATATACGAGGTCACCGCATCTGAGCTTATATAGTCACCGAACGAAACTGCCAGCCAGATTAGCAATCCGAGGATCAAAACGGCGCCGCCGATCAGGCCCCAAAGTCGGTACTCTTTCTTCGGCTTCTCCAAATCCATAAACTCCTTCAAGGCTTGCTCGGCTATCGGACGCTCGGGATCCGCCAGAGCCGCGAGGTATCGCGCTTCCTCTGACGCATCGTCCGCTGTGTCGTCTAGTTTCTGCAAACAGCCATCGGCTCCCTGGAAGTGCTCGATTGCTTTGATGAGCGACCCCTCGCGCTCCAGTGCCGCTGCAAACTCCTCGGTATTGCAGCGACAGTGCTCCGCAATCAATGTGTTTCGCGCAAGAGCAATTTGTTGGGCGAATTCCGGACCGTCGGCCTCGACGGACAGATCGCACTCGGTGTCAGTGCCCATTGACCGGTTGTTCAAGTTCGCCGAGCCTATTCTCAAGAACTTGTCGTCGATGATTGTAACCTTCGAGTGGATCATCGGATAGACGCATTTGCCTTCTTCATCTACCGACAAACACAGCATTCTGATGCGATCCAGTACGCCGGACTCCTCGAAGGTTTTGGCGAACTGAATCCTTCCATACAGCATGGTGTTCTGCTCAATCCATGACTCCGGTTTGTGCGGCGTTACGAATACAGCCTCGAGTTTTGGATTGCGGTTTAGCGCCTCGCAGATTTTGCGGGCGATGGGCTGGCTTGTGAGAAATTGGTTCTCGATATAGATGGACTTTTCTGCGGCATCGATGGAGTCAATGAATAGCCGCTCGATCTCCCGCACACTCTTTTGGGCTCCGTAATTCGGTCTGGTGCGAGATATTCCGACCTTCACGCTGCGAAACAGAGGTTTCACGGAAGCAGGCCACGGGTCGGATGCCGTTTTCACGACCGCTTCGCACTCCTCGGCCGTGACCAGTTTCCAGCGGTCACAGAATATCTCCCGCAACGCCAATGCTGCGGGACCATCGACGACAGCCTGAACATCGTGAAACGGAGGATAAGGTTCGCCGGAAGGATCGACCCGATGCTTGTCATCGAGCCTGTGCTGCTTCGTATCCCACCGGCGAATGGTTAGGTCGAGGCCGCCGGAAAACGCGAGCGAATCGTCGATCGTGATGATCTTCTGATGCTGAGAGCCGCCGAGCGGCACCGCGCTGTCCAGGCTAAAGTGAATCCGTTCCGGCGTGTTCCAGTCGAGCCTGAACTGCGGTAGCCATTCGCGTTCGCCGGCATATAGCACCGCGAAATCCCAAAGCAGCAAATAAATGTGGAGGTCGGGTTTTCTCTCCACCAGCGCGGTAAGGAAGGGCGCCAGTTCATTCGGTAAGCCGTCGTCCGCTTTACCCGTTTCTCCAACCAGCGGGGTTTTGCTGTGGATATCCCAGCCCATGATTTGGATGGAGCGCTCGGCCTTGAGCATGGCCTCGCGCGCAGCGCCGAAATACTCACCGCCATCGACCAGCATCGCGAAACGGTCGGCACGCTCGATCCGCCAGACGTTTTTGCCGGGCTTATATATCGACTTGGACTGCTGAGAATTCAGCACATCTTTCTGAAGCGGTTTCGTCAAAGCTACGTTCCGCGAGATGATGCGAACGACTTAAAACCCTTCAGGGGCTAGTTTGTTCCTTTCGGAATAATCAGGGAAGCTGGCGAACCGGCCAATTATGCATCGAACAGTAATCCCGCCGAATAATCGTTAGAACTAAGACAATTCCTCCGAAACTGACATAGTCTTTTGCGAACGCGTTCGCAGTGATCGGGGGCGCCGCTTCGAACGCCAATCGTGCCTCTGGCGCTGCCAGCCGAAGAGGAACAGCCGGAGCGAGCGCGCTATTCGCTGAGGCTTAAATACGCAGTTGATTTGGATTCGGGGCCGCCGCCCAAGAATGGCACCGCACTTGCCACGTGAAGCTATGCGCTTGCATAGGCAATATCGCCAAATGCGGGAGCCCCCACGAAAGGAAGCACTAAGAGCTTGCCGCAAACAATATCGATGCGCCCCCGGCCGGAAAAGGAATAGCGCGACCGCGATCACTATTCCGAGAATGAGCGAGCAAGGGCTTCTTTTTCAGCGGTCATGCCGGCGGCCGCTTAGAAAGCTAATACCACTTTTCTAGGTGCATTCGGACAGCCGTATACCTGGATCTGCGCCATGGCCTCCGCCCAAAGGCCGTAAGCCCCGCAGTAGGAGGCAAGCGCGCACGGTCGAGTGCCGTTAGAATGGGAAGCCAACTTGGGAAGATGCGGAGCGCGAACCGTGCAGTAAATTCCCGTAAGGCTGGAGCGGCCACGCACCAGCTCAAGCTGCTGCATAAGTCTGGCGCTGGCGCCGCCGTTGATAGTTCGCAGGACTTGGCCCCGCGGCTCAGACCTCAGTCGACGCGCGTTCACGCGACCCGCGAACGTAGCGTTCTGGCCACGGCGCCCTTATCGGCTAGCCGCTATGCCAGCCCTAGTTTCCTATGCTGCTCGTATAGCGGAGATATCTTTGCTGCATCGGCTGGGATTGCCGAGGCATCCGGCTGTCCAGTACCCTTTTGAAGCGGAGTTACGTTCATTGCGTAATCTGCGGTACTTTTTTCGAGCACTTTAACAAAAGAATCAAACGGCATTGGTTTGGAGAAAAGAAAACCCTGAGCGGTGTTAAAACCCATTTGTATAATGGTTTTCAGGTCTTCGGCCGTTTCTACTCCCTCCGCACAAACAGAGACATCCAAGCGGCGAGCCAGATCGGCCACGGTTTGACAGATCCCTCGCTTAAGCCGATCCGTTGAACAGTTTGAAACGAATTTCCTATCCAACTTTATTTCGTCACAAGGTAACTCTTGCAGACGAGCAAGTGATGCATGAGCGACCCCAAAATCATCGATTGATATCGCTACGTTTAAGATTTTTAATTGTGTAGCAACCTCTCGAATTAAACTACTGTCTTTAACTACCTCATCTTCTGTAACTTCAACTATCAAGCTAGGATGCTCAGAAGTGGGCAAGCCCATGCGGATATTGGAGACAAATCCAGGCTCCGTTACAATTGAAACAGGCATATTGACTGAGATCTTGGCGCTAATGTTGCGATCGAGCAATAATTTAAGATGGTTCATCGCAGTTGAAAGCACAAAGATTGAAATTGGCTCCATCAAAGGATCGCTGGGCGGCGGTAAAAAATCAGCCGGCGATAAAATGCCATGCTTAGGATGCCGAAGACGGACCAGAGCCTCGGCACCGCATATTGTTAGAGAAGCAAGATCGATCTTTGGCTGGTACCATAATTCGAGCCAATGGCTTTTAATTGCTTCCAGCAAATCAAGATCAATTTTTTCGGTTGAGTAACTCGGCGTCAGTTGCTTACTTTCTGCCAGCGCAACCAGTCTTTCTCTAAATTGGCTTGCTTGAAATGGCTTGCGTAGGGGCGGAATCATGGACAACCCATGAGACATACCTACTTCGTGGACGTCTCGAAGTATGGTGTCGGAGTGTCCGCTTATTATTAGAACGCGACCACTGTAGGAGACCTGTTTTAACTTGCGGATCACCTCAATCGCATCAGCCTTACCAAGTGCAATGTCCAGCACAGCTACTGTAGGCTGCTGTGCTTTTACGGCATTGAGAAACAATAACGGCTTCTCGAACGACTGCGCCAACATGCCTGCCGAAGTCGCGAAGTGACAGATGAGTGCAGAGACCTCCGGATCATCGTCGAGCACATAAACCAGATTCTGGCGAAATGCTTGGCTCATAGCAAAATCCTGCACTGCTGCTGATTGAGCGAATAGCGAGACTAGGCGTTGGCATCGTTTTCCGACGTGATTTCAGACGAGTTTAGGTCGATCAGTTTCGCCTAGGATGAGATACAAAGGGCATTAATATCGCGTGAACAGCCGGATCTTCGAGGTGGACCCCATCGGTAGGTCGACCTGTACAACTGCGGGGGTCTGGGCTCGGCGGGATCGCATCGTGACCGGTTCTTTCTGGTTGGCGCCACGCGAAACTCTACGAAAGTCCTTGATTCCGTAGCGTCGCCGATGGCTCAGGTCGCTACAACGAACTATCTTTCTATTTCACGCGGATAGAAAGTATCTCTCAGCCGGCACCAAGATGACGCCCTTGCTACAGGGAAGATTTACACGTCGTTGACTCTCTGAAAAAATCTAAGGCTAAGAGCGCGTGGAGTTTTCCTTGATTTCCAGCTTCGGTTCAATCTTTCCGATAGTAACCCCAAGTCTCTACTGGGCGATCACAATCGTCTGGACAGTTGTACTAGTACTTTTGGTCTGGAGATTTGGTCACGCGTTTCGAACAAGAGGGCTTCTAACCCTTCTTATCCTTATCCTTGCGATTGATGCTGCACGAACAGTAATAGAGAGCGTATACTTCGGCGCGCTGTTCGGCTCTCTTTATGGTTTCTTCGAACCGAGCGTTCAAGAATATCTTCAATCGCCAACGCTATTAGCAATTCCCAAACTCGTCACACTAGTATCGGGCTTACTTGTTCTCATCCTGATCGTAGGACGTTGGCTTCCGTCGGCACAACAGCGGGAGGACATTTCCAGGAGTGCGGAAGCCAAACTTATTCTGGAAATTGAAAAACAACGCGAACGACTGCTTATCGCCCAATCCGTCGCCAAAGTGGGTAGTTGGGAAACAGACCTGAATACACTTGAGGTGGAGTGGTCTCCAGAAACATTTCGTATTTTTGAGAAGGACCCTGCCACCTTCGCTCCAACCCATGAAAGGTTTCTGGAGCTTGTCGATCCAAATGATCGTGAGGCAGTCGACGCGGCCTTTCGCAAGTCTTTCGATAGTGCCGAGCTTTGCCTCATTGAGCATCAAATTGAGATGCCTGACGGTCGCAAGAAGACTGTGGTCGAACGATGGAAAACGATAGTTGATGAGTCCGGTAGACCAAGAGCGATCGGCACGTGCCAAGACATCACGGATATCAGATCAGCTGAGACAAGAGCGCTGGAGGCACTCGAACTCTTAAAAGTCGCAGGGCGTGCCGCACGACTGGGCGGATGGTCTTTTGATACCGCATCTAACCGGCTGTTTTGGTCGGAAGAAACGCGAAAGATCCACGAGGTGCCAGATGCTTTTACCCCCACGGTGGACGCAGGAATCAACTTCTACGCCCCGGAATTTCGACAACAAATAGAAAAAGCCTTCTTCACCTGCTTGGAACGTGGAGAGCCGTTTGAAGAGACTCTTCAGATAATAACAGCAAAGGGAAAGCGCGTATGGGTAAAGAGCATTGGTTTCCCAAGATTGGACCATGCTGGTCGCATTATCGGTGTGCACGGCGCTTTTCAGGATATTTCAGACCTCATATCGCGTGAAGAGAGCCTGCTACTCCTCGAGACTGCAGTTTCGCGTCTTAACGACATCGTTATTGTAACAGATGCCGACGTTGATGAACCGGGGCCGCGCATCGTACTGGTGAACGACGCATTCGAGAAAATTACCGGGTACTCAAAGGACGAGACGATTGGGAGATCGCCCCGGTTCCTGCAAGGGCCTAAGACAGATCGAGAGGTCCTCGATAGGATTCGCAACTCGCTAAAAAGCAGCGCCGGTTTTCGTGGTGAGCTTTTGAATTACACAAAAAGCGGTCAAGAAATTCTTCTTGAACTCGAAATACTTCCGATTGCAAACGCGCGGGGCATAACAAGCAATTTTGTAGCAATTGAACGAGATATTACTGAGCGCAAAAGGTTGGCGCTTGAGAGAGAGGATGTCGGCGGCAGATTGGATACGTTGATCCGGGAAGCAAAAGTCGGAATCCTTGTTCATCGAAATTTTGAGCCCCTGGTCGCGAACAAGGAACTGGCTCGAATGCTGGGCTATTCGTCAGAGAGTGAAATCATACAGCTTGGCGACGCCAAGTTGCTTTTTGCTGATGACGAACGAGAGCGAATTTCCGATTACAACGCGGCAAGACTTCGTGGCGAGGCTGTTCCATCGACCTACGAAATCGTGGGAAAAACGCGAGATGGTTCTCTAATACAACTTGAGAACCGCGCCTTTACCGTTCGATGGGGCGAAGGTACCGCAGTGTGCGCGATGCTATCAGACGTAAGCGCCCAAAAGAAGTTGGAGGCGCAACTCCGTCAGGCCCAGCGACTGGAAGCGGTTGGTCAGCTTACCGGCGGCATCGCCCATGACTTCAACAATCTTCTGCTGGTCATCTTGGGCAATGCGGAGCTGCTGGAAGAACGGCTCGCAGACGACAATGAGCTGCACAACTTTGCTATATCCGTCCAAAAGGCCGCACTCCGTGGTGCTGATCTTACCGGCCGCTTACTTTCATTTGCACGACGCCAGCCGCTAGACCCGAAAGCCATCGACCTTAGCCAGACACTTAAAGAGATGAAGGAATTGTTGGTTAGGGCAATTGGCGAGCACGTAGATGTCAGAACGCTTTCCAGTCCGGGGCTCTGGTTGGCAGAAGTCGATCCCTCTCAGCTTGAGAATGCCATTCTTAATCTCGCGATTAATGCTCGTGATGCGATGCCGGGTGGCGGCGTACTTACAATTGAGTCTAGCAACGTAGAGTTGGATTCAGATTATACGAAAGACAAACTGGAGTTGTTACCCGGTCGCTACGTGCTGGTGGCGGTCTCGGATACAGGCGTCGGAATGACCTCGGAGACAATTGCCCAAGCTTTCGAGCCGTTCTTCACTACGAAGGAGGTCGGCAAGGGTAGTGGGCTAGGCTTGAGTATGGTTTATGGTTTTGCCAAGCAGTCGCGGGGTCACGTCGCGATTTATTCTGAGTTGGGTAAAGGCACGACAGTAAAGTTGTACTTGCCGAAATCGAGCCGCACAGCTGCACTTGAGCAACACGTCGTACCCTACGAGAGTGTCCCCAAGGGCTCCGAAAAAATTCTGGTGGTTGAGGACGATGATGAAGTCCGGAGCCACGTCGAAGGACAATTGAAGAGTCTTGGTTATGAAGTTGTTTCCGTCGCAAATGGAATTGAAGCGACCGAGGTTCTTAAAAATACTGCGGACTTCGATTTGTTGTTCACCGATGTAGTCATGCCTAAGGGCGTCAACGGGCCGGCACTCGCGGAAATTGCACGCAGGCTATATCCAGATTTGCCTGTGCTGTTCACCTCTGGATACACGGAGAATGCAATTATCCATCATGGCCAGTTGGATAAAGGGACACTACTTCTGGCTAAGCCCTATCGAAGAGTTGATTTGGCCGAGAAAGTTCGCGCGGCGATGGACCGGAGAAATGGTTAGCTTCGCAAGTCCGGCATGGCTTAGTATAAACCAATCATATTTGACTGCCGAGTGGCGCCCGTTTTCTTGACGTCTACACGAGTAAGACTCGTTATTGCGAACGTCCTACCGCAAAATCATGGCTTCATTTTCAGAATGGAATGGCGGATCTTGTCAGAACTAAAAACTAGCTTCTGGCCAACCCCCGGGAATGTTTGAGGGAATTGGTTGGGGCGCCAGGATTCGAACCTGGGAATGGCGGAATCAAAATCCGGGTGGAAACTTCAACGATTCCAACGAGCTTTCTGAAATTTGGGACTATTTTCTTGCATTTCCCTCTTTGAAATCACGAGGCTTTTTAGAACGTCAGAATGGTCCGGTTACCTGCAGCCACGCGGCTATGCACGCGGACGGTAGTTCGAGCGATGATGAAATTACAAACGAGTACGGCCTATTCCACCGCCGTTATTGGCGTTCCACGCTACCACCAGCGTTACTTAACCGCCTTGATGTGACTTACAGCCCAAGCTTTTTCAGAGGCACTACAGGGAATAGGCCGCTCAATAGCCCCGTCACGGCCACCCCGGTATGCAAGATTGTGTCCAGCCGGTTGAATGCGTCGAGGCCTTGAAAGTCCGGAAGCAGCCAGCCAACGATCGCGACGCAACCCCACAAAATCCCATTTGAAAAAGCGAACAATCGGTACTGCGAACTCCAATTGTTCGTGACAATGAATACTGCCCACACTCCTATCGCGACATGTATTGCCTTGTGCCCCGCCTCCAACGTTACGCCTTGCGCCGCCAACTCAATCGCCAGTGTCGTTCCAACCGCGATCAGAAAGAGCCCGCCTATTATCCACGTGTAGAGCCTAGCAAGATTCATCCGATCTCCTCCCCTGATGGCCGATACAAGTATGAACGTTCTTATGGCTACGAACCATTACCATACTGCGGGCTCGTACCAGGGTACCCGCCAAACGCAATTTCTAATAAGACGCAATTTCCATTTGTTCGAATGACAATCTATCGCGAATGGTGATTGCTGGCTCGCGGCAACGCCGCCATCCACGTACATAATCTGCCCGGCAACGAAGCTCGAACCTGGTGCCGCGAGAACAATACCGGGCCGGCGATTTCCCGCGGATTTGCAACTCAGGTGAAAACTCCAGCATTTCCAACATGTATTCTGAAGTCGCGGCCATTTCCGTGCATTTGGGGCCTTTGAAATTACAAAGTTTTTCAGAATGTCAGAATAGGTGGGATTAGCCGGTGACGTCCTCGATCCATGTCATAGCGCGCGTCGCCTGGGGCCAACCCAAGGTCGGAATGGTATGAAACGCTGTGTGCTTCATCCGTACCGCTCTTGAAGTTAGTAAGCTTCGTCGCAGAGCAATACCCGCAACGACGATCAGTTCTGTGCCTGAGCTACGCAACAGCAACCGTCATGTTCATTGACGGGAGAAATTTGGGTGGCCGCAAAGTTTACGGGCTCGTAAATTCTTTCGTCAATCGAAGGCAAGAGGTCCCGCTCCGTGATCGACGAAAGATGGGGTCCGAGATCGCGTAAAAGCCCACTATCCATTCTGTAGATCCAGCCGTGCAGATGGAGCTCCTGCCCACGCAACCACGCATTCTCGACGATCGGGGTTGCCGCCAGCCGCCGGACCTGCATTTCGATATTCACCTCGCACATCCGGTTGATACGCTGCACCGGCGAGAGCGCATCGAATATCGTCCGGTGTTTCCGGTAGAGCATCGAAACCGGTTGCAGCCAGTGGTCGAATAACTCGCCGCGCTCTTTGGCGAACACGCGCTCGATGCCGCCACAGCCATAATGCCCACATACGATAATGTGCTCGACCTTGAGATGCTCGACCGCAAACTCGATCACCGAAAGAATATTCAGGTCGCTAGTGTGGACCACATTGGCAATGTTTCGATGGACGAAAACCTGACCAGGGTCGAGCTCAAGGACGTCGTTCGCCGTGACGCGGCTGTCAGAGCATCCTACCCAGAGATATTTTGGCGTCTGCTGCAACGCCATCCTGGAGAAAAAGCTGGGGTCGGCGGTCGTTTTAGCCCTCGCCCAAGCGACGTTCCGGTCCAGGAGCTGCTCCAACGTACGTGCCATAAGCGAAGATCTCTATACGTCGACTGCCGCTGTACGCTCCAGCGCACGCCGCAGACACGCGACGGCAGGATCGTCCGCGCGCGCAACCAGCGCGAGGAGGGTGAGCCACTCGTCGTCGGATGCTTCGTGGGCATAGCGTTTCACTGCGTTGCCCGCGAACTCTCCCAGCGTTTCGCCTTCGACCGTAGCAAGGCGGCGGAGTTGCGTGAGCAGCGCAAGATCCCCGTGCTTCAGCAGAAACTCGGTCGCTGATGCATCGTCTGAGAATTTCGCGAGGATATCGCTGAGCATCATGATCCACCCCTAGCTCACGCGATGGGCCAAGGCATCGGCCAAATCAATGCCTTCAATTTGGGCGCGAGACACCAGCCGCGCGATAAACTGCGCGGTCGCACGGCGTTCGACCGCTTCGCGCAGATAGATCTCGATGCGGGGCCTCGCGACCTCGAACGGCAACTCCCGGCCTGCTATCTTCCGGTCGAGCCGAATGATGTGAAAGCCGTAACGGCTCTCTACCGGACCGCTGATGGTACCGGGCTCCATCGCAAGCAGCGCCTGCTCGAACTCCGAAGTGGTTTGCCCGGCGGTGAGTTGACCAAGATTGCCGCCTCGTTCCGCCGAGGGACAATCCGAGTGCACTGCGGCCAGCGAATCTAAGCTATCGGGACGCGCCTGCAGCTGGTCTGCAATACCTGTGGCTTTCTTCTTGGCAGCGTCGAAAGCCGCGGTATCTCGACGGTCCGCGGCGACTAGAATGTGCGCAGCTTCATATATCGTAGCGGAGCGGAAGCGGGCACGATTGCGCTCGTAATAGCGTCGGCACGTTTCTGCATCGGCAGTTGGCGTCGTCACTTCCTGTTCGAATAGGGTGCGTATCAACGCCTCCTCTTCCGTCTCGGTTCGGCCCTCTTCGCATTTCGGCACGGCGCGGATCGCAAGCCGATCCGCCTCGGCAAGCAAGAGGTGCCGAATGACCAGCGCGCGGGCCGCATTTTGCCAAGCCTCTATCGGCTTCTGCGCTGGGAAATGCTGTGTTTCGCGCGAAATCTCGCTTCGCGCGATCTCAATGCCGTTGACCTTGATCGCCTTAGGCTTCGGCAGTTGAACAGAGTGCAACGAGCAGGACATCGGCGCCTCAAATTGGACGTTTGGCCTGAACCGAACGGATGGCGGGTGCAGGGGTACGGTTAGCGACAGGCTTGTTTTGTGTCCGCACTACCTGATAGCCGCGTCTGCCCAGATACCAGATCGGCGCGCTCCAGATATGAACGAGCCGGGTGAACGGGAACACGAGAAAGAGTGTCATGCCCAGAAACAGGTGGAGTTTGAAGATCGGGTGCACATCCGCGACTTGCGTGTAAATACCCGGCTGCAAAATCAGGATTCCCTGCGCCCAAGTCATAAACTTCACCATCTCGTGTCCGTCCGTGTGCCCAAGCGATACCGGAATGGTCGCAAGGCCGAGGATGAGCTGCGCGTAAATCAAAAGCAGGATCGCGATATCCGAGAACGACGAAGTCTTGCGGATGCGCGAGTCGAACAACCTGCGATGAATGAGCATCGTCAGTCCAATGAAACACATCACGCCGGCGACGCCGCCGAGTACGATCGCCATCCACTGCTTGAAGCTGTGCGAGATGCCGAGCATGTCGAATAGCTTGATCGGGGTCAGCAGCCCAACAAAGTGACCCATGAAGATGACCAGGATGCCGACATGGAATAGTACGGACCCCCATATTAGTTGGCGCCGCCGCAACAACTGGCTCGAACCGCTGCGCCACGTGTATTGTTCGCGCTCGAAGCGCAGCCAGCTGCCCACAAGAAACACCGTGAGACAGAGATAGGGGTACCAGCCGAAGACAGCGTAGTTGATTGTGTCACGCATGACCGCCTCCGGTCGAATATTGAATGACGGGTTTGTGGCTTTGGGCTTTGACGCCGGGCGCGGGCCGGCGGCCGGCGCGAACTTTCGTGACCAGGTCGTCCTTGCAGGAAAGCGCGTTCGGACCGAACTCGACCGGCTCGTCTTCCCATGCCGCGTCGAGCGCGGCGAGATCGTCCGGGCTAGCATCAGGCAGCGCGAGCAAGGCAGAGACTTCTTCTTTCAGCGGCATTGCCGATGAGAGCGCAACCAGCGCCTGGAACACGCCTTGATAAGGTGACTGCCGCTTTCGTAGGCGTTCGCCGAGCGCGGTGATAATGCTGATCGGTTTGCCTAACAACGTCGATGCCTCGGTCGGCGGCAGCAACGACAGAAACTCCAGGAACAGCGGCAGGAAATCCGGAAGCTCGTTTGCGTCGATCTCCACGCCATGTTCGGCATAGTGATTCTGCAAATCGACCATGGCCTGGCCGCGATCCCTGCTCTCGCCGTGCACATGCTCGAAGAGATGCAGCGACAGCGACCGCGTGCGGTCAAAGAGGTCGGTGTAAGCTTCCTGCAGGTCGTAGAGGTTATCGTTCGCAAAGCTCGTGGTGAGGAGATTTAATTGCTCGCGCGCACCGGCCGGAAGATTGCCACAGCTGCGGAGGATCGATTCAATTTCAGGCATCCCGTCCTTGAGAGCCTGAGTGGGATAAGTGAGTAGCGCAGAAAGCGCTTTGAAGGTATTCATCAGACAAGCTCCGGCATTTTGGTCCGCGGTTTGGTTCCGAAGAGATCGACGTCGGTCGCCCCGGTCGAGCAGCCGTTACCGAAGGAGAAGCCGCAACTTCCGCGCAGGTCGAAGCCGTCCTCGCTCATTTCGCGATGCGCAGTCGGGATGACGAAGCGGTCTTCGTAGTTGGCGATCGCCATGATCTCGTACATTTGCTCGATCGCCAGACCAGTGAGACCGACCCGTGCGGCAATGTTTTCGTCTGTCACGCCGTCGACCGTCTTCGCCCGCATGTAGGCGCGCATCGCCATCATACGTTCCAGTCCGAGCGCGACTGGCTCCTCCTTGCCGGCGGTCAAGAGGTTCGCGAGGTATTTCAGTGGAATGCGGAGGGAGCGCACATCCGGCATCTCGCCGTCATGTCCGATCTTGCCTGCCGCTGCAGCCGACTGGATCGGCGAGAGCGGCGGCACATACCAAACCATCGGCAGCGTGCGATATTCCGGATGCAGCGGGAATGCGACCTTCCAGTCCATGGCCATCTTGTAGACCGGCGAGCGGCGAGCGGCTTCGAGCCAGTTTTCGGCAATACCGTCCGCTCTCGCCTGCGCGATTACTTTCGGATCGTGCGGATTGAGGAATACGCCGAGCTGCGCCTCGTAGAGATCCTGCTCGTTCGGAACGCTTGCCGCTTCGGAGATGCGATCCGCGTCGTAAAGCAGCACACCGAGATAGCGGATTCGACCGACACAGGTTTCCGAACAGACCGTTGGTTGGCCCGCTTCGATGCGCGGATAGCAGAAGATGCACTTCTCGGATTTCCCGCTCTGCCAGTTGTAGTAGATTTTCTTGTACGGACAGGCCGAGACGCACATGCGCCAGCCGCGACACTTGTCCTGGTCGATCAGGACAATGCCGTCTTCCTCGCGCTTGTAGATCGCGCCGGATGGACATGCCGCGACGCAGGTCGGATTGAGACAGTGCTCGCACAACCGCGGCAGATACATCATGAAGGTGTTTTCGAACTGGCCGTAAATCTCCTTCTGCACGCCTTCGAAATTGTGGTCGTGCGAGCGCTTGGAGAACTCACCGCCCAGGATTTCCTCCCAGTTCGGCCCCCATTCGATCTTTTCCATACGCTCGCCGGTAATCAGCGAGCGGGGACGCGCGGTCGGAAACGCCGACATTTCCGGCGCCTTCTGCAAGTGCTCGTAATCGAACGTGAATGGCTCGTAGTAGTCGTCGATCTCCGGCAGGTCCGGGTTTGCGAAGATATTCGCGAGTACGCGCCACTTGGCACCGAGCCGCGGCTGGATCTTGCCGTTCTTCTTGCGTACCCAGCCGCCGTTCCAGCGCTTCTGGTTTTCCCAATCCTTCGGATACCCGATGCCGGGTTTAGTCTCGACGTTATTGAACCAAGCGTATTCCATGCCCTCGCGGTTGGTCCAAACATTCTTGCAAGTCACGGAACATGTGTGGCACCCGATGCATTTGTCGAGGTTCAACACCATTCCGATTTGAGCGCGGATCTTCATTCTGCAGCCTCCAGCTTAGGCGCAACCGTTAAGGGTTCGGGTTGGTCGGCGGTTGGCGTGTCGAGCCAGTCAACCTTCGACATTTTTCGGATGATCACGAACTCGTCGCGATTGGTTCCGATCGTGCCGTAATAGTTGAAGCCGTAGGATTGCTGAGCATATCCGCCGATCATGTGCGTCGGCTTGACGACTGCGCGCGTGACCGAATTATGGATGCCACCACGTTGGCCGGTGATCTCCGAACCCGGCACGTTCACGATCTTTTCTTGGGCGTGATACATGAGGCACATGCCGTCCTTCACGCGCTGGGAAACGACTGCGCGGGCGGTGAGCGCACCATTCGAGTTGTACGCCTCGATCCAGTCGTTATCGACGATTCCGGCCTGCGCCGCGTCGTTCTCGCTGATCCATACGATCGGACCGCCGCGCGACAAGGTCAGCATCAAGAGGTTGTCGGTATACGTGGAGTGAATGCCCCACTTCTGATGCGGCGTGATGAAGTTCAGGACGATCTGCTTCTCGCCGTTCGGCTTCGATTCGATCACCGGTTTCACGGCTTTGAGATCGACCGGCGGCCGGTAGACACAGAGCGCCTCGCCAAACGCGCGCATCCAAAGGTGATCCTGATAAAGCTGTTGACGGCCGGTCAGTGTGCGCCACGGGATCAGTTCGTGCACGTTGGTATAGCCCGCGTTGTAGCAGACCTTTTCGGACTCCAGTCCGGACCAAGTCGGCGCCGAGATAATTTTCCGCGGCTGCGCAACCACGTCACGGAAGCGGATTTTCTCGTCTTCCTTCGGAATTGCGAGGTGGGTGTGATCGATTCCCGTCGTCTGTGAAAGCGCCTTCCACGCTTTCACCGCAACTTCACCGTTGGTTTCGGGTGCCAGCGACAGGATGACTTCCGTCGCTTCGATATCGGTTTCGATTCTGGCTAGACCCTTAGTCGGTCCTTCCTCCGTGACGACGCCGTTTAAGCGCTTGAGGAGATCGACTTCGTGCTGCGTGTTCCACGCAATGCCCTTCACTGCGTTGCCGAGCTTATCCATCAAGGGGCCGAGCGAGGTGAAGCGCTTGTAAAGATTCGGATAGTCGCGCTCGACCACCGTAGCGGCTGGCATCGTCTTGCCAGGGATTGGCTCGATCTCGCCCCTCTTCCAGTCCTTGACGTCGATCGCCTGCGCCATTTCGCCAGCGGTATCGTGCTGGATTGGGGTCAGCACCACATCTTTCTCGACACCGAGAATTTCCGGTGCCACTTCGGAGAATTTCTTGGCGATGGACTTGTAGATGTCCCAGTCACTCCGGCACTCCCACAGCGGATCGACCGCTGCGCTGAGCGGGTGAATGAAGGGATGCATGTCCGACGTGTTGAGATCGTTCTTTTCGTACCAGGTCGCCGTCGGCAGAACGATGTCGGAGTAAACGCAGGTCGTTGACATACGGAAGTCGAGCGTGACCAGAAGGTCGAGTTTTCCTTTCGGCGCATCCTCGTGCCAGACGACTTCCTTCGGCTTCTTCTTGCCGGTTTCGCCTAAATCCTTGCCTTGCACACCATGAGTCGCGCCCAGCAGATGCTTGAGGAAGTATTCGTGACCCTTGCCGGAAGAACCAAGTAGGTTCGAGCGCCACACGAACATGTTGCGTGGCCAGTTGTCCGGATGATCAGGATCTTCGCATGATAGCTGCAACTCGCCCGACTTCAGCGCTTTCGCGACATAGTCCTTCGCCTCGAGACCAACTGCAGCCGCCTTCTTCGCAATATCAAGTGGATTTTGCTTAAGTTGTGGTGCCGACGGCAGCCAACCCATGCGTTCGGCGCGCACGTTATAATCAATCAGGGCGCCATCCCACGGACCGGCCGGGGCCGTCGGTGAAAGGATCTCGTCGATGCCGAGCGTTTCATAGCGCCACTGATCCGTGTGCGCGTAAAAGAACGACGTCGAATTCATCTGTCTCGGCGGTCTGCCCCAATCGAGACCGAAGGCAAGCGGCAGCCAACCGGATTGCGGCCGTAGCTTTTCTTGTCCCACGTAATGCGACCAGCCGCCGCCCGACTGGCCGACACAACCGCACATCACCAACATATTGATGACGCCGCGGTAGTTCATATCGCTGTGATACCAGTGGTTCATTGCCGCGCCGATGATGACCATCGAACGGCCTCTGGTCTTTTCGGCGTTCAGCGCGAATTCGCGCGCGACCGTGATGATCTGATCGCGCGGCACGCCGGTGATATGCTCCGCCCAAGCTGGTGTGTAGGGAACGTTATCGTCGTAGGACTTCGCGACATTCGGGTCGCCGAAGCCGCGCTCGAGACCATAGTTCGCGACAAAAAGATCGAACACGGTCGCGACCAGCGCCTCCCCATCTTTCAACCTGATACGCTTGGCCGGTACTTTGCGGACGAGAACGTCCGGATGATCGGTGCCCGCGAAATGATCGTGCTCGCGGTTGCCAAAGTACGGAAAGCCTACGTCCGCGAACTCATCCTTGCTCATGGCGAAGGTCAGGCGCAGATTGGTTTCCCGCCCGTCAGAGTCCTTCTCCTCGAGATTCCATTTTCCTTTTTCGCCCCAGCGAAAACCGACCGATCCTCTCGGTGCGACGACGCTTTCAGACGTTTCGTCGAACGCAACGGTTTTCCACTCGGGATTATTCGTTTCGCCCAGGTTGTTTTCGAAGTCGGATGCCCGCAGCATCCGGTCGGGAATGAGCCGGTCTCCCTGCTTAACGAGCCGAACGAGCATGGGCATGTCGGTGTACTGGCGGACATACTCTTCAAAATATTCTGCCGTGCGATCGAGATAGAATTCGCGAAGGATCACGTGGCCCATCGCCATGGCGAGTGCGGCGTCTGTGCCCTGCTTCACCGAGATCCAAAGATCCGCGAACTTCGAGGCTTCCGAATAATCGGGACAGATCACGACGCTCTTGGCGCCGCGATAACGCGCTTCCGTGTAAAAGTGTGCGTCCGGCGTCCGGGTCTGCGGAACGTTAGAACCCCACAAAATCAAAAAGCCGGAATTGTACCAGTCGGCGCTTTCGGGAACGTCGGTCTGCTCGCCCCAAGTCTGCGGCGAGGACGGCGGCAGATCGCAATACCAGTCGTAGAACGACATGCACACGCCGCCGAGCAGCGAGAGATAGCGCGAGCCCGCGGCGTAGGAGACCATCGACATCGCCGGAATTGGCGAGAATCCGATGACGCGATCCGGACCATGCTTCTTTGCGGTGTAGGCATTGGCAGCCGCGATGATCTCAGTGACTTCATCCCAGGTCGCGCGCACAAAGCCGCCTAGACCGCGCTTGCTGGTGTAGGCTTCGCGCTTGCGCGGATCATCGACGATCGAGGCCCAAGCAGCGACCGGAGTGCGCAACAGGCGCGCGTCGCGCCACAACTTCAGGAGACGCGAGCGCACCAGCGGATATTTTACGCGGTTGCCGGAATAGAGATACCAAGAATAGCTTGCACCACGCGAGCAGCCGCGCGGCTCATGGTTTGGCAGTTCCGGCCGCGTGCGCGGGTAATCTGTCTGCTGCGTTTCCCAAGTGACGATGCCGCCCTTGACGTAAATCTTCCACGAGCAGGAGCCGGTGCAATTCGCACCGTGGGTCGAGCGGACGATTTTGTCGTGCTGCCACCGCTTGCGGTAACCATCCTCCCAGCGCCGGTCTTCGTGCGTGACGATCCCGTGACCATCGGAGAAACTTTCGGTCTTGCGCCGGAAGAAGGTAAGGCGATCCAGAAGATGGCTCATTGTTTTCCTCGGTCTCTAACGATTTCGGTGGCGGACCGTCTCTCCGCATCGATACCAGTGACGCGGAAAAACTAAATTCAGGGCGATGCACTAAGGGAAAATACGGAGGCGGCCGACCCGGCCGCTTCCTCCGATCAACAGGGTTTTTCCGCACCCTTGCGCGCGTAAAACCACCAGTTGATCGCCACACAGATCAGGAAGAAAAGCGCGGCCCAGTAAAAGAAGGGATTGGGCGAGCCGAACCAGGCGATCGCGTAACCGATCATGAGACCGCAAGCGAAAGGCCCGTAAGCCGCCATCGCCGCGGTCCAGCCTATCACGCCGCCTGCCTGCCGCGGCGAGAAGATCATCGGCATCTGCTTGAAGGTCGAGGCGTTGCCGATTCCGGCGAAGAAGAAGAGCCCGAGCATGGTGGCAACGAAATACGGGAACTCTGCCATCGAAGTCGGCGCGGTAAAGAAGGTCACCCCAATTGCGCAGATCACCAAGCCGATCCCGGACCAGTGCGTGACCCGCGCGCCGCCAAGCTTGTCCGAAAGCGGACCGGCAAAGACGCGCGAAACCGAACCGACCAGCGGCCCAAGGAAGGCGTAGGCGAGCGGATCGGGTGCGCCGGGCAAGCCGCCAAAGACTTGCTTGATCAGGAGCGGAAACGTGGCCGACAGGCCCGAGAACGACCCGAACGTCATGATGTAAAGCAGCGTCATGTTGAACGCGTGCTTTTCCTTGAAGATGTCGAGCTGCACGCGGAAATTGGCGCGTACCGGAACGCTTTTTAGCACAAACCAAGCGGCGATCCCGAAGAACAGAATGAACGGCACGTAGATGGCCGTTGCATTCTGCACCCAGACCTGCGCTGTGCTGCCATTCGCGCGGGTAAGGGTTTGCGAATCGCCAAGCAGGGCTCCTGCCAGCGCAAATGCGATGATCCAGGGAGTTACGAACTGAACGACGCTCACCCCGAAATTGCCGATGCCAGCCTGGATCGCGAGTGCGGTGCCCTGCAAACGCTTCGGAAAGAAAAGGCTGGTTGACGGCATGAATGAAGAAAAGTTTCCGCCGCCGAGGCCGGCGAGAAACGCCAGCGTCATTAGAACCCAGTAGGGCGTAGTCGGATCCTGCACCGCGTAGAACCATCCGATCGCAGGGATCAGAAGAGACAATGTCGAAATCGAAACTACATGTCTGGTCCCGTACAGCGGGATCAGAAACGTGTGGATGATCCGGAGCGAGCCGCCGGCCAGGCCGGGCATTGCCGCAAGCCAGAACAACTCCGTATTCGTCAGCTTGAAGCCGAGCGCCGGCAACCTAACGACAAGCGCTGACACGACGAACCAGACAATAAATGCCATGATCAGATTCGCGGTGGTGATGCCCAGCGTCATCCAGGCGAGACCTTTTCCTTTCGCCGCCCAGAACGTTTCGTCCTCGGGACGCCAATCCTTGAGCCAGGTAGACTCCGGCTTTTCGCCGGCATTCTCGACGCGTACGGTCATGGCTACCTCCTGAAATCTTCAATCGGCATATACGGCAGTGCGCTTCTTGCTGCGGCCCGATGAGCCCTTCGGCGGCGCCAGCGGTTTTGGCGGCAGCACTTGACCGAACACATCCGCAGCAGGGAGATATTGTGCGCGCGCAAGTTCCGGGACGCGGCGCTTGTCCATGTAGATGATGGACCAGTGCATCCAGACCAGCGACACTGCGACAATCACGAAGAGCAACATGAAGCAGCTCGTCCATACGCCGACGATGTCGTTCATGGCGCCGAACCCGATGGGAAGAATGAAACCACCCAGGCCGCCGATCAGTCCCACGACTCCGCCGACGGAGCCGACCCGTCCGGGGTAATAGACAGGAATGTGCTTGTAGACCGCCGCTTTCCCGAGACTCATGAAGAAGCCGAGTGCGAATGTTAGGATCGTGAAAGGAATAAAGCCGATCGCAATCGTGAATTCGATCGGTCCGCGGATACCGGCAACGACATACTTGGTGGCAGGATAGGCGAGCAGAAAGGTGCAAATCACTGAACCGATAAAGGTCCAGTACATAACGCGACGCGCACCATATTTATCGGAGAGGGTGCCGCCGAGAATGCGAAATACAGAAGCGGGAATGGAATACGCAGCGCCCAAAAGGCCAGCCGTGACGATGTCGAGACCATAGACGCCTACATAGTAGCGAGGCAGCCACAAGGCCAAGGCAACAAAGCCGCCAAATACAAAGAAGTAGTAGAGCGAAAAGCGCCACACCTGTAGATTCTTGAGCGGCACAAGCATTGCGGAAAGTGGTTCAGGTTTGAGTCCTGCTTTCCGGCGCTTTTCAAGTTCGGGATCATCCTTGGTGCCGAACCAGAACACTACCGCCATCACAAGAAGACCGGCCGCCCAGATGTTGGCGACCATCTTCCAACCGAACGCGACCATGATTACGGGCGCGAGGAATTTGGTAACGGCAGCTCCCACGTTGCCAGCACCAAATATGCCTAGCGCCGTGCCCTGCTTTTCGATCGGATACCAGCGTGAGACGTACGCAATGCCGACGGCGAACGAGCCGCCGGCAACGCCGACGCCGAGTGCTGCAATCAGGAATGTAATGAAGTCGTAAGCGAAAGTGAGAAGCCAGGTCGCAATCGCCGCGGACACCATCACCCCGACGTAAACAACCCTGCCCCCATGCTGATCCGTCCAGACGCCGAGCATTAGCCGGACCAGACTTCCGGTCAGGATGGGCGTGCCGATCAGCAAGCCGAATTGCGTATCATTCAAGCCGAGATCTTTCTTGATCTGAATGCCGATGATGGAAAAGATCGTCCAAACCGCGAAGCAAACAGTGAACGCAATTGTCGAAAGCCAAAGTGCTGCGTCTTGGCCTTCTGGCGCTTTGTCTATTCTCGCGGGCATTCCATGTCCTCCGGCGTGCTATCCCAATTCTCTAGCGTCAACAGGACATGAATCGGGATGAAGCGCCTTTGATTTGAGTCAAGCAACGGAGTTGTTTTCGTTCTCAGCTTGCCGCCCATTTTGCGGCTTTGTAACTCCGGCGCGGAGCGCAGTCTCTGCAATCTCGAAACCGAAACGCAGGCCTCGGGCGAGACGATTGTCTAGCCACGAACGGACGTATCGAAGATCGGTTACTTCGCAGCGATCCGACAGCTCGCCTGCGAAACATTGCCAAACTTCCAGATTTCTCCGTGGAACGCCAATAACTGTAGGGAGACCGCGGCAGGCAGCATCCCCGATTAGGTCCCGAAGACCCCTACCCTCTGCTTCGCTGCGTCCGAACTTGTTGATAATCAGGAGTTCGCAGTCGGCTTTTAGGCCCGCGGCCATAATGGCAGCGGCCGCTACAATTGCTTCGCGGTCCAGACGGCAGCCTCCCGCGTGTTTGCCGCGATCCTTGGAGAGCTGAAAAATCTGTCCGGTGCCGAGCTCTTCGAGCTCCATATCGCACTTCGCACGATCACGGCGAAAACTGTTCCGCTGCACCAAGCCTTGAACGGCTACGCGCTGAGCGCGAAGGCCGTAACCGAGGTCAGATATTACTTTGTCCGCCGCTATCCCGTCGTCGTAGTTCACCGCGAGCAAACAGCGAGAGCCTGAAGCCGGCATAGAATCCTCCGAACCAATCAAAGCAATTTCTTCGATTTCTCCACCGAAGACTTTGATCGAGATCAAGGGCCCGCACTTTCGCAGCAGCTATTCGGATTGGTGCTTTCCGGAGAGTAAAATGAACCAAACGGCACATCCGGCCCGAAGGCAGCCGAAACGGACAGCAATCAGACATCTCGCAATCGGCCATGACGCGATCGATGCGGATCACAAGATTATTGTCGATTGCTGCAACCAAGTTGCAGTCTGCGATCTGGCCGAATTCGAGTTTCTAATCCGTCGCCTCCAGGTCCTGTTTATCGATCACTTTCGGAAAGAATCCGATCTGCTCGCGAGTGTTGGTGGTACGCTTTGCAGTTGCCACCGGGTTGATCACGAAGAGCTCTTGGCTATTTGCGACCGAGCGAAGAAACTCCACCTGCGAGATGACCGGGCTGCGCAGCGGCTGATACGCCGCGACCTCGCACGCGCCCTTCGGGAGCATATCGTCTATCGCGACCAGGTTGTCGCGCTTCGTCTCAATTCTGCAGAAAATGGCTGCCGCATGCGATGAACTCGATAAAAGAAGAGCCGCTTGCCGTAGGAATTCTCAACGCTTCAGACCGCGCGAGTGCAGGCATCTACGAAGACGTAAATGGACCGGCAATAGAAACCTACCTTTCGGAAGTGCTGGTTACGCCATTTCGATCACTCCGGCGCACGATTCCCGATGGTTTAGAGAGCGTGCGCGACCACTTGATCGATCTGGCCGATACGCAGAACTGCGGACTGATCCTGACCGCTGGCGGCACCGGACCCGCACCGCGAGACTTGACCACAGAAGCGACCGAAGCCGTCTGCGCTAAACTCTTGCCAGGATTCGGCGAATTGATGCGCGCAATCAGCCTACGACAGGTTCCGACTGCAATTTTGTCCCGGCAAACGGCTGGAATCCGAGGGAAGACATTGATCGTCAACTTGCCAGGCAGACCAGCTTCCATTCGAGTCTGCCTGGACGCCATTTTTCCTGCGATCCCCTACTGTCTCGATCTGATCGGTCAGCCTCGCGTGGAAACCGATCCGGCACGGTGCAAATCCTTTCGACCGAAGTTAGCCGGCTAGCACGGCTCGCTCGTCAATGCGCGAGCAGGATCGGCACCGGAGCGACTTTCGACAGGTACTCCGTGACGCCGCCCAGGATAAACTCGCGGATGCGAGAATGTCCGTAGCCGCCCATAACAATCAGATCGGCGTTTTTCCGGCCCGCATGCTCCGCGATCAATACGCCGACGTGCTGATCTTCGCCCCTCACGTTCAGGGATACTACATCGGTTTCGATATCGTGCCTTTGGATATGTGCGGCGATTTCAGAGGCCGGCACCAGACTTTCCTCGCCTTCGCGTGCAGCCGTGAAGATGCTTATGCTTTTAAGGTCGGGAAAGAGCGCAAGCGCGGAAGAAAGTACCCGCGTGGCGTGCGAGGATCCGTCCCAGGCGAGCACGGCCGTCCGGAAGCGCTCGACCGGTTTCTTCGTCGGAGTCGCGATGAGAACCGGCCTGCCCGACCCGAACAGAACGGTCTCGAATATGGCGGAGGCAGGGTCCAAAAAGTCGTCGAGACGATCGATGATCGTAAGATCGAAGCAGCGCGCCGACTTCTCGATCGAAGCTGTAATTTCCGCAAGCGATTCGGTTTGCTTGAGAACCGCCGGCGTGAAACCTTGCTGCCTGCCGGCATCCAGAACCTGTGCCTCAGTCGCGTTCGCCATTTCGGCGGCTTTGTTATTTGCGTCCGCAATCAAGCCTTCCACCAGACTGATACCGAAAAAATTCAAAACCGGCGGCGGTGTCGGTGCCACCGCCACAAAGGTAGGGTTCACGTTGTAACCGGCTACAAATGCGAGAGTCTGGCTGAGGGCAGCGGACGGCTCATCGTTGGATTGGATTACACACAGTAGATCTCTCGGCATCGCCCGCTCCGTTGCTCCGGATTTCTTCATTTAGCAAAAGTGCGAACGGAGGTGTTGCGTCAGATCAAAAGTGCATCAAACCGCGCGTGAATGACGGCTAACTCCAGCCGCGAGGTATTTGTCGAAGACACTCGCAACAATTCTTACAAAAGGCTTGCCGCTTTCCGTCACGCTTATCTTTCTGCCATGCCTGCGGACCAGCCCCCGATTCGAGAGCTGATCGATCTTCGCCAACTCGGCGGAAAAAATCGCTGGCGTCTGCCGGCGCTGGACGATGCGATCAATGTCAACGCAGAAATCGCACATGAGCCGCTCTATGATCTCGGCTCTTAGGCAATCATCGGGCTCCAGGAGCGCGCCTCGGGCAGTCGCGAAGTTTTCCGCATCAATTGCCGTTTTATAAGCAGCCGTCGCCGGGTGATTCTGCGTATAACCGTTGCGGAAGCGGCTGATCGCAGAGGTGCCGAAGCCGAGAATTACCGAGGATTCGTCGTCCGTGTAACCCTGAAAGTTGCGCCTCAACCTGCCTGCCGCAGCGGCCTTCGCCAAAGCGTCACCCGGCAAGGCAAAATGATCGATCCCCACCGCCCGGTATCCGAGGTCCAACCACGCGTTGCGAGCCGCCATTGCCTGTGAAAGCCGCAGCGTGGCGTCCGGTAGCGTACGCTCATCGATCAGCGTCTGCCTTCGCTTGAACCAAGGCACGTGCGCGTAGCCGAACATCGCCACTCGCCGAGGCTTCAGCCGCGAACAAAGAAGGGCGCTAAGCTGCACATCCTCCACGGATTGCTCCGGCAGCCCGTACATCAGATCGATACCAATGTTCGCAATTCCAGCCGCGCGAAGCCGTTTTACGGCACGTTCGACGACCTCGTAAGGCTGGACGCGCCCGATCGCTTGCTGGACGCGCGGCGAAAGGTCTTGGACGCCGAGATTTGCGCGCGATATCCCGATTGCGGCAATCGAAGAAAGGACATCGTTATCCAGCCTTCTCGGATCCAGTTCGATCGCATGCTCGTCGAGCGAACTGAGATCGAAATAGCTGCTGATAGACCGGAATACGCGCTCCAGGCTTTTCGCGCCCAAAATTGAAGGCGTTCCACCGCCCCAATGGATTCTCCGGACTCCTTTTCCGCCCGCACGCTTGGACACAAGCGCGATTTCATCGATCAAGTGAGCGGCATATGATTCAACCGGCTCGCGCCTGTGCGTGGCTACCGTGTTACAGCCGCAGTAGTTGCAAAGTTCGACGCAGAACGGAACATGCAAATAGAGAGAAATTGAATCGTTAGGCGATATCCCGGCCAGCCAGTTCCCGTGATCGTCGCAGCCTACCGAAGCCGAAAAGTTCGGAGCCGTCGGATAGGAAGTATACCGCGGCACAGCCTGATTGCTGAGATCAGGCGTGCTCAAATGCGGCAAAACGGCCGCCTGTGCGATCGTCTCAGACATGTTCGACGGAGGTCACACGATAAGCGTGGATGCGTTCCCCTTCGCGAACGGATATGTATTCGCCGAGGCTGAATTTTTCCTTGCTCAAATTGATTCCGGATTCCTCGGAGCCATCGCCCGAAATGTCGTATTGAAAGTACCAGACATCATCGGCACTGCGAACAAGGTGACCCACTTCCCTGTCGTTTTCGCGGAACCGTACGATACGGCAGTTGTCGCGATATTTTTCGCACAGCGCCGCATCGAGACGTTTGTCGTGATCCAGTGGCGCAGTGATCAGGTAGCCGACCTTGGCATCGCCCTGCGGGTGCCCCGGCTCTCGCGCCAATTCGAGGCGGATCTGATGAAATGCTCGAGGTAGAGGCGACATTACCCAGCCTCCTTTTACGATTGCATCCGGCTGAGGGCCGCCTGATTCTTGATCCGCACTTTGCGGGAGGTAGGCAGTTCTATGAACGCCTTGCGCTCCATCTGGGACAATGTTCGAGACACCGTCTCGATCGTCAGGCCGAGATAATCGGCGATATCCTGTCTCGACATCGGCAATTCGAAGCCGCCGTCGCTCTGGGAACGCTTCGACATCTCGACCAGAAATGAGGCGACGCGCTCCTGAGCGCTGCTCCGCCCGAGCAGAACCAGCTGATCGTGCACATGATCCAATTCGCGCGCGGTCATCTGCCAAAGTTCGCGCGCGATCGTCGCGTCGGTCTGGGCCAGCGCAGCCAAGGTCGAGCGTTTCACTGCGAGTACGATCGTGTCGCCAATCGCTTCGGCAGCAAACCGGTGGGTTGCGCCCGATTCCAGTCCGAAAATATCCCCGGGCAGATAGAATGCCCCGACCTGGCGGCGACCGTCATCGAGAAGCTTGTAGGTGCGGACCGAGCCGCTCACAAGCCGGTAGACAAACTCGGCCGGCTCGTCCTGACCATAAATTTCCTGGTTGCGAGCGTAAGGAAGCTTCGCACCCATCAACGCTAGCGAAGCGTGGAAAGCCGTGTCGCGACCAGCCGCCGGCGGAAGACCGGCAAGATTCATTGCGGCGGAGTGAATATCGGCGGCTGCCGATAGTTGCCTAGCCTGAGCGCGCATGTCCGTCTCCCACATTGGATGGCCGATCGATAACCAGAATGAGGGATCCAATAAATTCAGGCCGAAAACCTAAGGTAAACTACGTAGGCGTGATTTATCTGCGCTTGTTGGGTAGAATGGCATGCTGCAAATAGTTCGCGGAAAATACGGCTGTGCCGAGCAATTTTTCTAGATCCTTAAATCTAGTGACCAGGAGTCCTTTGTTGCGATACGCGGCAGTCATTCCTATCGTTGCGGCGGCACTTGCGATTCGCGCAGCGCTGCAACCGTTGATCGGAAATGAAGCTCTTTTTCTCCTGTTTATTCCGGCGGTGCTGGCTGCCGCGGTCGTTGGCGGTTTCGGAGCCGGTTTTGCGGCAACTGCACTCAGCCTTGGTGTGGGATACATCTTTTTCGTGGCGCAAGGCGCAAGTACAACTCACATACTTCTGAATGGGGTGGGTTTTGTCATTACGGGAATCGCGATCGCGGCTTTCGGGGGCTGGATGTGGACCACCCGAAATGCAGCGGCGGCGCGCGCAGCGCACCTGAACTCGATACTCGACACGGTACCCGACGCAATGATCGTGATCGACAGCAAGGGGTTGATCCAGTCATTTAGTACGACCGCCGAGCGGCTCTTTGGTCATAAAGTGAGTGAAGTACGCGGCAAGAACGTCAGCATGCTCATGCCAAGCCCTTATCGCGAGGCGCATGACGGATTTCTGCTGCGCTATATGCAGACCGGCGAACGCAGAATTATCGGCATCGGCCGCGTCGTGGTAGGCGAACGCAAAGATGGGTCTACCTTTCCGATGGAGCTTGCCGTTGGCGAAATGATTTCCGGACGGGACCGGTACTTTACGGGCTTTGTTCGCGACCTTACCGAGCGGCAGGAAACTGATGCGCGCCTTCAGGAACTTCAGACTGAGCTCGTCCATATCTCCCGGCTGTCGGCAATGGGCGAAATGGCTTCGACGCTCGCGCATGAACTCAATCAGCCGCTCACTGCAATCGCCAATTACATGAAGGGCTCAAGCCGTATTGTCAGCGAGTTGGAATTCGACCGATCAGCGCTGCTCAAGTCTGCGCTGGACAAGTCTGCAGAACAGGCGATGCGCGCCGGCCAAATAATCCGGAGGCTTCGCGATTTCGTCGCCCGTGGCGAGAGCGAAAAGACCGTGGAAAGCCTTTCCAAGGTGATTGAAGAAGCCAGCGCGCTTGCGCTTGTCGGCGCAAGAGAATCAGGTGTTCGCGTCAGAATGTTCCTTGGCTCGCCTGCCGATATGGTAGTGGTTGACAAAATTCAAATTCAACAGGTTCTGCTGAATCTCATGCGCAATGCAATCGATGCCATGAGGAATTCATTGAAAAAGGATCTCACTATTTCAAAGGAGCTTTCAGCAGGCGGACTTCTCACTGTCAGCATCTCCGACACCGGGACCGGAATTGAGCCGGAAATTCGAGAGCAGTTGTTTCAACCTTTCGTCACTACCAAGGCTGAAGGAATGGGCGTCGGTCTTTCAATATCGCGTACCATTGTAGATGCTCATGGCGGAAAACTTTGGGTCGATGATGATCCGGGCGGCGGCGCGAATTTTCGTTTCACTCTGCCTATAGCCGATATTGTTCGGGACCATGCCCATGGCTAAAAATCGTACGGTATATGTAATCGACGACGACCCGGCGGCACGGGATTCGCTCGAATTTCTACTAACGACCCACGGCTTCGAAGTATGCGCGTTCGAGCGCGCAGAGGAGTTCTTGGGCGCGCTGCCAAAAGACAGTGAAGCTTGTGTTGTGACCGACGTTAGAATGCCGGGCATGACTGGCATCGAGCTCCTGCGCGAATTGAAAAGCCGGTCGTTTGCCCTACCGGTCATCGTCATAACCGGCCACGGCGACATTCCGCTCGCGGTCGAGGCCATGAGAGATGGTGCCGCCGATTTTCTCGAGAAGCCCTATGACGATCACGCGCTCATAGGGTCGATATCGAGGTCGCTCAGCGCGGCCAAGTCCGACCTCGTAGCAGACGCCACCCGGTCTGAGCTTTTGCAACGAATTGCCGGCCTTTCGGGGCGGGAGTTAGAAGTAATGGCAGGCCTGGTTGCCGGAAAGTCCAACAAGGTTATTGCCATCGAGCTCGAGATCAGCCCACGGACAGTTGAAATCTATCGGGCTAACGTTATGTCGAAAATGGCTGCCGATAGCCTGCCGGCGCTGGTCCGCATGGCCATTGAGGCCGGGTTCCCTGAAAAAATCTCGAAAAGCTGATTTGCGTCAGATCAAAGCGTTCCGGTTTCATTCGCTTCAAAAACCGGCATGACTTCCTCACCATCAACGAGCGCTCAAAAGATTACGCCGCCCGCCTCTGCGGAGGAGGCCGTGGTCGTTATCGTTGATGACGATCTGGCTGTTTTAACCTCGCTGAAGTTTGCGCTTGAGCTAGAGGGATACGAAGTGAGGACTTTCGCTGACGCGCGAAGTCTGCTGCGCGATCCTGCGGCCGGGCGCAACGCGCAGTTGATCATCGACTATCATCTACCAGACATCAATGGCTTCGATCTTCTAGAGCGGCTTCAAGCAAAGGGCGTCAAGTCACCCGCCGTGCTTATCACCAGCCAGCCCAGCGAACAATTGATACGCCGGGCTGCGACGCTCAAAATTCCGATCATCGAAAAGCCGTTTCTCGACAATTCGCTTGTTATGACTCTCCGTGCGCAACGTAGCGCCTCATTCAAGACCGAAGGCGCATAACAAAAGGCCAGCGAATCTTTCTTGAGATAAAAGCTATCTTCGCCTGACGCAGACGAAGATAGCATCGCGGCGGAAGCAGATCGAAGGCAAAACCCTACTCGCGAAACTCGCGCGTTTGGTAATCCGCCCAAACCAGGCCAGCCGCGAAAGTGGCGAATATGAAAGTCACCAGCCCCAGAACTACAATTGCTTCGAACGGCATTTCAGTGTCCTCCGGTTAGAGGAATAAATCACCGTACTGCCTGCATAGGTTCATTGATCTGGCTCAAGTGTCTGCGCGCATTCCGTTTGACCTGTGTCAAATACCTTCCGGCTGCCTCCGGTACGATGGCGAGAAACAAGGGGTCAATCATGGGTTTTGTCCCTCAAGCCATCGACGCGAATACGGTCTTCGGCAATTTGCGGGTAACGCTCGCGAACAATATTCATGCCTGCGAACGCTTACTTGACGTTTCGCTGGATACGATCAGCGATTTGACACACTGTTCTGCAGTTCTGGCAAACAGTAACTGGCTGTCTGCGCTTGAATTGCAGCAGTCACTTTGCGAACCCGCCAATTTTCGAAGCGCTGCGGCTTCCATGTCCGAACACGGCGCGCGCGTATGGTCGAACATCGTCACATATATCGACCAGTGCGCAGCATGCCGGCAGCGCGCATTCGACCGGCTGTTTCCGGAGGCTTGATATGCTTACAACGGGTCCGCGAACCGGCGACATGAAGGCTGTCACCATTACGATTGCAAACGGGAGCAAGGCAACGATCCGAGATGTCGCCGTTCCTCTGTTTGCTCACGCGAATGCCTACCACACCAATAACTACTCGTTCTCGGTAGCCGAGATGTTTGGGGCTTCAGTTACGGGGTTCGCCATCTGCCCGAGCCTGATCCTGCCGGTTACCGGTCCGTTCGACTCAATTCCCGGGCCGCTCATCGACGAACTCATGGCACAGAGCGAGACCGAAGGCCGGGAAAATGCCCATCAGTTCGAGCATCAGGCCACGCTACGCAATCTGCCGGTTGTGACAAGGGTCATTCGTGCCGGGGCTAGCGACGCTTCGCAGCACTTTGCCTCGCTCGCACGGAACTTTGACGTCTCGGTCGTGCCGCAAGCAAAGGACGGCGACAACGACTTTGCCGAGGCTACGGTCTTTGGCGCCGGCAGGCCGGCAATCATCGTTCCCTACATTCATCAAACGGCGATTTCTCTAAGCCGTATGCTCGTCTGCTGGGACGGGAGCCGCGCTGCGGCGCGGGCAATCGGCGATGCGTGGCCGCTCCTTGAGAGAGCAAGTTCAGTCGAGATCGTCAGCGTTGGCAATAAGGACAAGCTGGCCGATTCCCATTACTGGCTCGGCGAGCATTTCGCGCAGCACGGCGTAACCGCGCGCCTGACCGTCCTCGACCCGGCCGACAATGACGTCGGAAACGTTATCCTTTCCTACGCTGCCGACGCAGGTACCAGCATAATCGTTATGGGTGCCTACGGGCACTCCAGAACGAGAGAATGGATTTTAGGAGGTGTTACGCAAACCATCCTGAAGACCATGACGGTTCCGGTTTTGATGTCTCACTGAAGAAGTCCCCATGAAACAGCAAAAAGTAGATCACGGGGCGTGGATCGCCCTGTGCGATGGCGCCCGCTCGCTGATCCTCAGCAACTTTGGTGACGACAACTTTTTCCATTTCCGAACCGTGGAAGCGAAAGAGGGCAACCGCCGCCCCAGCCAGGAAATTGGAAGAGATAAGCCGCCGCGGGTGCAGGAATCCGTTGGTAGCCACCGAATTTCGATCGCAACAAACGATAAACACGACGAGGAAGAAAAGCGGCTTATTCGGGAATTTGCCGACCGGCTTCACATCGCTGTTACCGGCGGGATGACTGAAACCATCGTGCTAGTCGCCCCTCCCCTCGCGCTCGGATATCTGAGGAAAGTCATTAGCGATCCCGTGCGCCGTGCGGTACGCTTCGAATTTAGAAAGGACTTTCTCAAACTCAGCATTGACGAACTCGAAGTTCAGCTAAAGAAGCTGCTGCTGGAACAATAGCTAGGTGTGGGAGTAGGTTATGGCAGTCCAAGACCGGCAGCCTTACTCCAATACTTAGCAAGAACGGCTCGGTCTTGGCGCGTGAAGCCATCAGGTGCTGAACGCTTGTGATCAATACCGCGCAAACACAACCGGAGTTGCCGGAAGAAGGCTTGCCGGCGTCACGATAGGCGACCGGGCTGCGCGAGACGAATCTCGACCAGCGCAGGCACTGCGGGTCAATTGCAGACCAAGTATCTCAATCAATGTTTTGTCGTGGGGTGCGGCGAGTACGGCGATCTCGGCTTGCTGCTGATCAGCGCGCTTTGTGCCGGACCCTTTATTCCGCTCGTAGCCATTGCCCCCTTCGGCCGGCGGATCGTTCTCTAAGTATTGTGCACCGATTGATCGAGCGCTTTAACAATGTCGGATCTGGCAATCATGCCGAGCAACGCTTTTGCTTCGACAACCGGAAAGCTCCGCAATCTCAATTTGACCATCTTCTCCAGTACACGGGTCAATGGCTCGTCGGGCTGTAACACTATGATCTTGCTGCTCATGACCTTAGCAACAGGTGTGTTCATCAGGGAATCGTAATCCGGCAACAATCTTTGCTCCGTGAAAATAAACGCACGAAGGAAGTCGAACTTGGTTACGATGCCGAGAAGCCTTTCATTATCCAGGACCGGAAAGGCGTTGTAGTCGAATTGTTCGATCAGCTTTCCCAGCTCGCGCAGCGTAGTCGTTGGCGATACCGACCGGATACTTCTGCTCATATGCTGCGCGACCCGCTGCTCGAAGAAGAACTGCAGGATATTTGAAGCCCTCAGGCTAGGCATCTCGTTTGCCGCGAAGAACCCGTTCACCTGGAAATGCTTTCGAGGTAGCGGACGATCGCTCCAGTATCACGCGGACCAAAAGTAAACTCGGGCATGTCGGGATGGCCTGTAGATAAGCCTTCGGCCAGCGCTTCGGTCAACACCGATGCGGGGTATCGCTTCAGAACCTCTCTGAAGGCGGGTGCCGACGGATGCTTGCTCTGATCCGATCGAGTGATCGCATGACAGGCGGCGCAATGTTTTTGGACGAGCGCTTCACCAGCTCGTTCGTCCGAACGAGGTTCCGCCGCCAGCCCAGCCGCCAACCAGAGCAAAGGCGTTAGCGCAGTTACGACACGAGCAATCATGCTGCGTCGGCCCGGATTCTGATCACCGAGTCGAGCGGCCGGCGCGGAGTCGGAGCTACGGGAATGCCGTAGCCGAGCCGCAATACCAGCTGCGGGTATCCTTGAACGGTCCCGATTTTGGCGAGCCGAAACCGGGTATCTTCCACTTCACAAACCTGGTTCAGATAAGAAGCGTTGACGCCTTGACTCTCGGCGGTGAGCAACGCTGCGGCCAAGGCATCGCCAGTACGAACCCAATCGATCGGTTTATCGAACCCGGTCGATAGCACCATGATTGCAGCGGAGGATTGAATCAGAGCTTCATCAATTCTCGATTTTCCCGGCCCCAGGTCAAAGGTCCGGATAAGAAGCGGAGCAACGTAATTCCAGGGAGAGTCAAATCCGATCGACTTCGCGGGTAGTCCATCCGGCTCGCTTGCACGGTCCGGATTGACCCAACTTGAGAGTTCCTTTCGGAAAGCACGATCTTCGAACTGTGCACGATCCGCCAGACCGATCAGATGCGCAAGGGTGACGCGATCATTCCGGCTATTGATCCAGGTAGCTCGAACGCCGTTCGCAGAGGTTGCCGCCTCGATCGCCGACTCACTGGCCGGCGACAGTTGATTGTCCGAGAATTTGCTGCGGTTGGTCCGGCGGCTTGTAATCGCCTCAAACAACTCTGGCCGCCCCGAGCGCTTCGTGCTGCGCTTTCCGATCTCGACGACGGCGACAAGGTCCGGATCGTGCTGTTGTGGAAACCGCCTTATCGATACGTCAAATCCGAAAGCGCGTGCAGCCGTTTCAAGGAAGAAAAGCGCCGCACCGCAGGAGATGAACAATTCACGATCGTCGGGATCGCTCACCGGCAAGGTGCGCGTGCGATCTGCAATGATCGCTACCTCGCCGCCGCGAACTTCGAACAACCAAGGCTGCGTGTTGTGGTTCGACGGGGCGAGTATCGCGTACCGCAGCAGAAACTTGATCTGCTCAAGCTTGTCACAGCCGGTGGGAAAATCGTTGGCGGAAACATCCCAACAGTCTAGGTAATTCACGGTCAAAACCTCCACGAGCGACTGCTAGCGGAAATCGCATCCGACTTCTTTCAGATAGGTCAAGCGATCCATGCAGATCATGCTGCTTTTGAGGCTTGAAACTGGGAGAATGCTTCGAGCGCATGACTTGCATACATAACCGACGGACCTGCGCCCATATAAATTGCCATACTGATTGTCTCAAGGATCTCGGCTTCCGAGGCACCCAACTCCACAGCAGCCTTAGCGTGGAATGCAATACAGTCGTCACAGCGAACTGCAATTGAAATGCCGAGCGCCAACAACTCCTTCGTCTTCGAATCCAATGCGCCGGCTTTCAATGCGGTCTGGGCGCTGGCCGCAAACACCTTCATGATGTCGGGAGCTCCGTGCCGAAGCGTCCGCAGTTCTGCACTCAACGCGGCTAGGGTGTCCGGCCAATTCTTGATCATTTTTTCCCTCTGGTTGGCTATGCTTTTAGACTTGGTACCAGAGTGCTCCGGATACGAATTGATTCAGATCACTCTTTGCTATTTCCGGATGTACCGTCACTAGAATTGATCAATATCAAAGAACCGGGCGGCCGGGCTGCGCTTACTTGCGTCAAACAGGGAGGAGCAAAGCGTGCGTTTGATATTGTTGGGTTTTCTCTATTTCTTGGTCGCCTTCATCGCAGGATTCATCCTTGGTGTATTCAGGTCTATTTTGGTTGAGCCAAGGCTGGGAACTACAGCAGCACTGTTACTAGAAATTCCGCTAATTCTCGCCATTTGCTGGACTGCTGCTGGGTTTATACTCACACTCGGATCGTCAGTGACGCCTTCGCTCCAAGAGCGTGGTATTGTCGGAGCAACGGCTTTCCTGTTGCTCGTAAGTGCTGAGTTTCTGCTTGGTCTTTTCTTTAGCTATTCACCTGCCGAAATATTCGATCAATTCAGCTCTGGTAACGGACTAATTGGATTGACTGCACAGGTAGCTTTCGGCGTATTCCCGCTACTCCGGCGACACTAGCGAAGGTCGTCAATCGTTGCCGCGTTCGGACAATATGGTTTCCAGTCTTCGCGCGCTACCGCACTTGCGATGTCCCGTGCACAACGTTCCTTTTTATCGCAACACGAACACGTCAGTTGCATATCCTTCATCACTCTTGGATATTCTTTCGTTACATTCCGTGCATCGATGCCTTCTCTGAAAAGACGACTATAGAGAAGATCGGCGGCAGCAGAGTCACGTTCGGAAAGCCGCCGGAGGTCATATGAAGTCACGCCTATATCGCGCGCCAGCTGATCTACGTGAGCTGGATCGAGCCGTTGGAGCTCCGTCGGACTGATCATATTACCGATCTTACAGACCAGCTTCCTAAGATTGAGCATGCGACCTCGCTCGGCTCTATTACACCCAAGTTGGAATCGGCTCTAAGGCAATATTGTTCACGATCACGTTTCCACTGGCGATCTCTTCGACCGCAATGCGCGCAGCCTTCCGCTCAGCCTCAGTGCTGACTAAGCCCCAAAGGTTGATCTTGGAATTTTCTACGGTAACGTTCAGCTGCGCACGATTAAGCCAAGTTTGACTTTCCAAGTGCTTGAGAATTTTGTCACGAAGTGCTCCATTCTGAAGCGGAGGCAAATTTTCCTGTGGCAATGTAGCTATCGCCTGCACCAAGTTCGCCCTAGTAACAATTCCAACAAGTTTAGTACCGTCGAGTACTGGAACGCGCTTGATACGATTGCGTTCGAACAGCCGAGCAATTTCCGATAATGGCGTTTCTGGTTCAACTGAAATGACATCATGAGTCATGAGGTCCCGTACCTTGCCAGCATGAGCGCGAGCATATTCTTCAGCGAGCTGGGCGTTACTTGTAAAGATTGACAACCACCAGGAGCGCTGCACCTGAGTACTGATTTCAACGCGATGGATAAGGTCACCTTCGCTTACCAGTCCGATCAGCTTGCCGGCTGCATCCACGATAGGTACGGCGCTGATACGGTGCGACGTAAGAACCTGCGCAACCTCGCGAACAGTCATATCCGCCGTAGCGGTTATAACTGGACAGGTCATTACATGTTTCGCTTTCATTGCACCCTCCTCGCGGATGGCACATAGTCGAACCAACAAGGCCGGTTAGCTTTGACCTAGGTCAAATTGGCAACTGGAATGATTTAGGCATCTCGACTCATATGCCTAACCGAGGTCGGGGTACTTGATGATATTGTTGAGAGCTTAGAAGCACAAATGCAGGTTGAGCGGCTTCCTGACTGCCCTCATAGTCCGCGATGCTGCCAAGACTCGACCCACTAATTTCCGCGGCTACCTACCGCATTGGCGCCCTCGGTGCCCGCTTATCGCAAACCTTAATGGGTCCGAGTAGTGGAGCAACTAGTCAAAAGAACGAACTTCCAATCATCATTATGCAGCTTATAAAGCCAAACAAGGGCACCCATATCGGGACTCTACTTTTGCCCAGTGTGCTATTTTTCCGTTGCAGGCGAAGTCGAAGTAGCGAAGCGTTTACAAGAGCGAACACGATCAAAGTAGCTATCGATGTAAATTCCGCGAGCCGCCCAAACGGAATGAACAAAGCCAAAGCCAATACGAGTAAAGATATTGCGACCGTCGCGACCAGCGGAGTCCCTCTTGTGCTATGGACCGCTCCGAGTACTGATGGCAAGTCCCCCTGTCTTGCCATCCCGTAAATCACTCGCGAGGCCATCGTCATTTGTGCAATAATGGTATTGAGGGTTGCGCCGATCGCGATTGCGCTGATGACGGCAGCACCCATCCCGGCCACATTCTGGAAAACGATTGTGAGTGGAGCTTCGCTGCTTGCGAGTTTCTCAAGCGGCACTGCTGTGACGGCAATCGCCGCGACAAGAACATACAGCGCAGTTGTTATGATTAAAGTTAGCGCCATCGCGAGCGGCACGTTTCGCGTAGGCGAATGGGATTCTTCTACCATGTTAGTAAGACCTTCGAACCCAATGAAAGCGAAGAATGCGAGCAAAGATGCAAAAAATAAGCCCGATACTGTGGCCAAATCGGCCGGCGGCGGGGCCAGGAGCGCATCGCCAATCGGAAGTCCGGCCCATGCGGCAGCGACGATTATTGCTACGAGTCCGCCCACTTCTATCAGTGTGAACAAGCTTGCAAGCAGCACCGATTCCAGAACGCCCCATGCGACTACAACGCTAACACCGCCTATGACCACAACGATCAGTAGTTCCTTCGGCAAATTCAAAAACTGCGCGAGATAGCCAACTGATCCCAAAGTCACGGCTGCGGAGGCGATGACTGCCGTAGCGATCATCAATCCTCCAGTAATTGTGGAAAGAACGCGTGACCCAAAGGCGGCTCTTACATAAGCGGCTTCCCCAGCCGCCACCGGAAATCGCGCACACAGTTCGGCATAGGAAGCTACTGTGAGCCCCATGACGATCGCCGCAATTCCGAACGCAAGAGGCGAGTTTATGCCGGCATGACCGGCGACAGACCCTATAAGTACGTAAATTCCAGCACCGACGGTAACCCCGACGCCATAGAGAACAAGAAGGAGCAATCCGATACGGCGGCGAAGTTGACCTGATGAGGAATTCCCCGCTTGCCTTTTTGCCGCTTGAAATACCGACGTGTCAGATCGCATTTGTAGCAATCCAATTTGTCATTGCTCAGCAACCTTCATGCGATTAAAGTAGGATTTTCCACGAATCGCATTCACCGCTTTTGCGCTTGATCAACTGCGATAACATTGTGAAATCCCACTACTACCCTTACTTACGTAAAGGCACGCGCTCCGCTTGATCAGGATCAATCGGTATGGATGGGAGAAATACGTTCGCACCGAATACAGATAGTAGAGACATGCTGTCGAAAGGTATTGCCACGCTTGAGGAACGAATTCAGTCACAGCACTTACAGCCATTAATTAACTGAGGCGGGTTTCCAAGCCAACTCGCTGAGACACAAGACAAAACCAGTAAGTCATTGTTCTGAAACACTCGCACTTCAACGCAATACAGACAGCGGAGAATTATGTCAGATCGACCTCCCTGGTTGATCCAGCGCAAAACGCTCAGCATAGCGAGCGGGTAACATCCCTCTGGTTTATGGGGGTAAATCGCGATGTCGATTTCATCTACAGACCCAAAGAAGGTGATTTCACCGCTAGATCCCACGTACCTTTCTGCAAAAGTGATCGGGCTGGTCGTTGGAATCGCAGCGCTCGCCTTCATTCTTTGGTGGCCTACGCCCGCTGGTCTTCCCGTCGCTGGAAAAGTCATGCTCGGCATCCTCGCTTTCGCTGTCGCTGTCTGGATGACGGAGGCGCTGGACTATGCAGTCTCGGCGGTAGTGATAGCGGCCCTGATGGCGTTTTTGCTTGGCACCGCACCGAGCGTTAATAACCCCAGCGTCCTCATGGGAACAAGCGCCGCACTAGGCCTTGCCTTCAGCGGCTTTGCGAACACGGCACTTGCACTTGTGGGAGCGGCTCTCTTCCTGGCGGCCGGCATGACTGCAACCGGGCTCGACAAACGAATTGCTCTATTCATTCTCTCGCGGGTCGGCACCGGGACGCACCAGGTTGTTATAGGCTCCATTCTAGTCGGCATCGTCTTGGCCTTTATGGTGCCGTCTACCACCGCCCGGGTTTCCGCGATTGTGCCGATCATGCTCGGGATCATAGCAGCATTCGGAGTAAGCAAGAAAAGTGCTTTTGCCGGCATGCTGATGATTACGACTACTCAGACGGCCAGCATCTGGAACGTTGGGATCAAAACAGCCGCCGCTCAAAACATGGTTGCGGTTGGATTTATCGAAAAGATTCTGAAACACACGATTACGTGGCTGGATTGGTTGATTGCAGCAGCTCCATTTGCGATCGTAATGACAATTGCGCTCTATTTTGTAATGACGCGCATGATGCCACCTGAGATCAAAGAAGTTCCGGGTGGCCGCGAAGCAATCCGTAACCAGCTAAACGAACTTGGGCCGATCAAACCCTCAGAACTGAAACTGCTGACGATCTCGCTGACTCTGATTGCTTTCTGGGCCACCGAGGGTGTGCTGCACAAGTTTGACACGAGTTCGACGACCGTCGCCGCGATCGCGCTAATGCTTCTGCCCGGCATTGGCATTATGAGCTGGAAAGAGGCTCAGTCTCGAATCCCGTGGGGAACAATTGTGCTGTTTGGCGTGGGCATCAGCTTAGGCACGGCTCTTCTGCAAACGAAAGGAGCCGTTTGGCTCGCTGATATTGTTGTCGCTGAATTCGGGCTAAAACAGGCAACCGCTCTCTTTATTCTGAGTGTGATGAGTGTTTTCCTGATTATAATCCACCTCGGCTTTGCCAGCGCCACGGCACTGGCCGCAGCGATGATCCCGATTGTGATCGCCGTGCTACAGGGCGTCGCAACACCTGGAATCAATATTGTGGGCATGACGTTGCTTCTGCAGTTCGTCGTGAGCTTCGGCTTTATCCTCGTCGTCAATGCACCACAAAACATGGTGGCTTACGGCACCGACACCTTCTCTGCTCGCGACTTCGTTCGAACCGGCCTCGTGCTTACGATCATAGCCTTTGCGTTGGTGATGGTGATGGGCGCCACCTACTGGCGCTGGCTCGGTTACGTCTGATCTAGTCACTCGGTTCCGTAGACTGATATCGGCTTCTTCCGTTCTTTCCACGCAGCCTTCAAAATCGCGGAGATAGAGTTATGAAACTCCACAGCGGCTTTTACAGGCTTTGGCTGCTGCTCTCGTTAATATGGATGGGAGCAATTGTTTGGCGAAGCGACCTGTCTTGTTCGCTAAAGAACGGCTTAGGTGTAACCGCTCCTTGGTGCCAGTTTCCATTAGTTGATGCCCAAGATTACTATTCGCACTTGGCTCTTCGTCTTTTTAGCGCTCCGATTGCTGCCGGGATTGGCATTCTGACGCTCGCATGGGTGATCGATGGATTTCGACGGAGACGTTAGCGCAACGTCAGATACAGATCTTACGCGATCGAATGCGAATGACCAATTTCGTTGGGTTAACTGAGGAAGCTCGCTAAGAGCCCCTAGCAGCTTGAGACATACTGTTTTTTTCAGCTTGGTCGTAGCGGCCTATTTCGTCACTTTATCGACGGTCTTCACATTTATCTCGCTTTCAGCAGTCAATTTGCGATCGCATTCTTGCGCTAAATCAAAACGCCTTGGCAAGAAACGAAGCAGTGTATTGACAAGGCGACACGCGGCGTCAAACCCACGTCCGCCTATGTTGTTATATGAGGAGAGAAAAGTGACAGCCAATGTTGGTAACGCAGAAAGAATAGTCCGTTTCATCGCCGGAGCGATTCTTCTGGCTTTGGGCTTTTTTGCACCGCTTCATCCTTACATCCAAATTGCGCTTATCGCTGCGGGTGTGATCGCCGTAGTCACCGCTGTGGTACGATTCTGCCCGATCTGGACTGTATTGGGCATCAATACCTGCGGAAGGTAATTTTCCTAGCCAAGCAGACCGAAACAATTTGGTCTTTACGGAGCATAGTTCGCGTCTAAGAGAAACAATGATTGCCAAAGAACGCTCACGAGTCGAAATTCCACGGACAACGTTTCAGCAAGATGTTGAGCGCCGTCTCAAGCAGTTTATCAATCTGACGAACCGCTTCAAGCTGATATCGATTAGTAGCCTCGCGGTTCTTTTGGCCATGATCGGCTTCGCATTCTATCTCTACCGTCCGATCCAAATTTCGGTGGCAAAGCCGGAGCGCAACGTTGTTGTAAAAGTATTTGGTTTGGGCACCGTCGAAGCGCGTATTTTTTCGCGAATAGGCTTCAAGATATCTGGAACTCTCGTCACTTTATACGCTGATCATGGAGATAAGGTGCACGCCGGGCAAGTGGTTGCCCGCATTGATGGCAGCGAACAGCGTGCGCGAGTCGCGAAAGCCGAGGCACAGCTATTAAGCGCTGAAGCTGCTGTTCAGGTTGCCAGAGCTGCCGCGGGCAAAGCTGAAGCTCAACTGGCACAGCGCGTTCTCTGGAATCGCAGACGACAAGAACTGCTTTCAAAACAATCCATCTCCATAGAAGCCGCCGAAGAAGCGCAGCTAACAGAGAACACCGCAAGATCAGATGTTCTGGTAACGCGCGCCGAGCAAAGTGCGGCTGAAGCGCGCCTGAAGGACGCCAAAGCCCAAATCGAAATTGAGAAAACTATCCTTAGTCAACATGATTTAACCGCGCCTTTTGACGGTGTAATTGTTCTGCGGGCGAAGGAGCTTGGTTCAATTCTAGCAGCGACCGAGCCTCTTTTTACTATTGCCGCGCCAGACACAATTTGGATTCTCGCCTACGTAGATGAGGTTCGTTCCGGTGATATCCGACTAGGCCAGTCTGTCGAGATAAGGCTCAGATCGATACCTAACGCCGCCTTCCAAGGCAAAGTTGAACGTATAGGAATCGAAAGCGACCGCGTTAACGAGGAGCGTAGAATATATGTGTCGTGCCAAGGCTGCCCTGAGACGTTCTACCTTGGCGAACAGTCAGAAGTTTACATCACGACAGCCGTTCTAGACGTCGCGCTGCTGATACCTGAAGTGGCAGTTGAGTTTATAGACAGCTCCCATGGCAATGTGTGGACGATTGAGAAGGGTCGTCTAGGCCGGCGGCAAATCACACTTGGAAAACGATCGCTCGATGGCCGCGTCGAAGTTAGCGCCCCCCTGCCAGAAGGAACAAGTATTGTCACTGTTGTGCTTCCCGGCTTTGCAGAAGGGCGGAGCGCAAGAATAGTGCACGACAGATGAACCTTGCCATTCGAGACATCCGGCACAATCTGGTTCGTTTCATCCTCACATGTGTTGGGCTCGCTCTTTTGCTTGGGGTCGTTCTATCGATGATCGGCATCTATCGCGGCCTGGTCTCGGAAGCGCTTACATTGATCAGATCGCCCGCTGTAAACCTTTGGGTTGTTGAGGCACATACTCGCGGGCCTTTCGCCGAAGCGTCCAGAATTCCCGGCGACACACAAGAGGCGATTGCGCGAATATCAGGTGTTGTCGCGGCTGGATCGGTCACTTATCAGTCTATCGACGTCGCGCGCGGTGATCGAAGGATCAGACTCTATCTGATTGGGTATGAACCTGGCCGCCTTGGTGGCCCGCACCAGATCGTTTTCGGCCGGAACATCGCCAAAAGCCGCTTCGAGCTCGTTGCGGACGCAAGCGCAGGGCTTCGGCTGGGCGAAAGAATTCGCCTCGGTCGCGATACCTTTACAGTAGTTGGATTGACGAAGGGGTTAGTTTCCTCTGGCGGAGATCCCGCCGCTTTCGTTTCGCTAAGAGATTCACAAAAGCTTCAGTTTGATCTCGCGCCACCCGCGGTACGGCGCGAGCTTGCACGCGGCGCAACCATTTCCAGCACCGACATTGTCAATGCCGTTGTCGTGCGTCTATCGCCTAACGTTTCTCCAGATACCGTTGCGGCAGATATCTTCCGATGGAAGCATCTGTCGGCACTTACTCAGGAACAGCAGGAAGCGGTTCTGGCGAAGTCAGTAATCGAGCGTGCACGACGTCAAATCGGCTTGTTCACTTCTATTCTACTTACTGTTTCGACGGTCATCATCGCTTTGATTATCTATACTTTGACCATCGACAAGATGCGCGACATTGCGACGTTGAAGCTAATAGGCGCGCCCAACACCACTATAGTGGGACTAATCGTGCAGCAAGCGCTCGCAATGGGCATCATAGGATTTGCAGTTGGCGCTTCACTCATCGTCTCCATGAAGGACCATTTCCCACGACGGGTTCTCTTACAGCCCGAAGACGCGATTGCATTGGGTGCGGTCGTGATAATTGTGTGCGTTCTTGCAAGTGGTTTGGGAGTGCGACTGGCACTCAAAGTGGACCCATCTGCGGCCCTGGGAGGATAGTCTGTGAGCGACGAACTCCTAAATAAGCCTCTCGTAAGAGTAGAAGCTGTATCCAAGCATTTTGGTGACGGCCCCACCCGGGTCGATGCTCTAAGAAATGTAACAATCGATGTATTTCCCCGTCAGATTGTTGCGCTGCTCGGGCCCAGCGGATCCGGAAAAACAACGCTTCTCAATGTCATTGGCTGCATTTCGGAGCCCAGCAGCGGACGAATAACTCTCGATGGAGATCTTGTTTACGACAATCGTTGGCTGCGATCAGATCTTCGCCGGCTTCGTTTGGACAAGATTGGCTTTATCTTTCAAAAGCACAATCTTATTCCATTTCTGGATAACACAGAGAATGTTGCAATAGTCTTGGTGCTAGCTGGTTACAGCTCTGACCAAGCACGCGATCGCGCTGTTGAATTGCTAGACTACCTTGAAGTCGGACATCGGAAGCACGCGATGCCATCGCAACTATCGGGGGGCGAGGCTCAACGAGTAGCCATCGCGCGGGCGCTCGCTAACCGGCCTCGAATCATCCTTGCAGACGAGCCTACTGCAGCTCTCGACTCACATCGCGCCGGAATAGTCATGGATTTATTGCGCAAGGTTGCAGTGGATCAGAATGCCGCAATTATTGCAGTAACTCATGACGATAAAATATTCGACCGCTTCGATCACATTTATCAATTGCGCGATGGCATGCTCAAGAACAACGAAGGCAGCCTTACCAGCGCAACGTAATTCAATCAGAATGCGTGTGTCGATTTTTAGTAGCCAATCTGCGCAGCAGAATAATCTAGCGAACCCTGTGCTCCCGTCTGCCGGCCAGTACCAAGCGAAAGGCGATTTATGATGCCAAGACCGCGGTCTACCAATTTGCCTAATTCAGCGCTGCTTCTGACGCTTATGTCTATCGGAGCCGTGTGGGTCGCCTCAGACATTGGCTATTACTTTCTGCTGCCCGCGCTCGATCAGAAGTCCAGCTACAATGACGGGCCGATTGCTGCCACCTTGTATTATGTTTTTTGGGTTGGTCTTGTAGTCATCGTCTTTTGGCCCCAGTACGCTCGTTGGTCACACCACGCCAGATGGGGGACATTTAAGAATCGTTTGGTCAGCGCACTCATCTGGTCAACTGCGTTCGCCTCAAGCGTTGCTTTTATCGCGTATGTCCTGCCAGCTTTACCGCAGTTTGACTGGCGCGAAACCTGGAATCCGCCTGAACTTCCACTGGCCACTCCTTGGTATTTCCTACCAAAATCGATCGAAATTCTTTTTCAGCAATTGCTTATTGTAGCTCTGACTATTGCGCTCGCCTCACACAAATTCAGCCTACGGAAGATATCGATCTGTTGCGCTTGCCTATTCGGAGCAGCACATCTTTTACTCGCCTTCGGCACCGTGCCATGGATATACGTTCTCCGATTTTCGGCACTAGCATCGCTTTTTGGTTTTGTGTTTCCGTATCTGATCTTGCGTGTGCCGAATGGCTTCGCCTATTCGTATGGTGTTCATTGGGCTTACTATGCCATGACCGTCATTATGGCGCGCACTATCGGATCGGGAAGCCTGTTTAACTATCTCAGGACGCTTTTTTGACCTTCGTAGATGCAGCAACACAAAGTTCGATTGTCAGCTCATACTGCCAGTAGTTTTTGATCCGGGAACGACATATCGCAGTTCACGCAATGGTCCGGCTTCTGAGAAATTCGTCACGAACGAGCAAAGCCGGCTCATTGACTTCTGTATAAAAACTAGCAGGTCGTAGTTTTAGGTACCCACCGCAGCCCCGCAACGGACTAGTCGAATAGAGTTGGCGCTTCGCTTTTAGGGGCCGCGATCCTGCTTCTGCTGGCCGGTGTAAACCCGAACTCGGACGCAATCCGCATCATGATCTCGGCCTGGCGGTTGGCGATCGTGAGATAGGGCGACTGCTGCGGATAGCCGGATGGGGATTTCACCATGGCGCCGTATTTCTGGATTTGCTCCATGGCCTCCGCCCAAAGCGCATAAGCTCCGCAGTAGGAAGCAAGTGCTGCCCGATCGAGATTTGTGAGAATACGAAGCTTCCCAAGTTCTACAACGAGCCGGTCCCACTCCCGTCTAGCAACGGGACCCAGCTCTGGCGGGCAGTCGGGAACCGAAGGCTCTGGTTTGGGCTCACGCTCGTTGAGCGGTCGCTTCCCGGGATTTCCGGCGAGAACTTTTAGCCGCGTAGGCTTCGGTCGACGACCGCGCATCAGAATTCTCCCGCACGCGCATGTGCGACTTCGCTGAAGGTATTTTCAGATTGCTG